>JAISLY010000007.1 GCA_031277035.1 Coriobacteriales bacterium
CATATGGTATAGGTGCCATCAGCAAGCGAAGGGGTGATAGGGGCTATATCCCAGCTCTGGTTTGCCCCGCCGGTCCGTTCCCATAAGATGAGCTTTGCTCCGTTGGCATTTTGTCCTCCATAGATGTCAAGGCAGTAGGAAGGGTTTAAAACAGATGAGATGACGTAGGTTCCACTGCCACCTGCACCTTCCTCGATATACCACTTCTGGTTGTTACTTCCCTTATAAGGCCACTGTATGATGGCAGCACCCTTTGAGATGTTGGCTCCGTTGATGTCAAGTACAAGCCCTGAGTTTACATTTTGAAGATAGACTGCTCCTCCTCCGGCATCTCCCACATAAAAGCGCTGGTTTGCTCCTACCGTATCTGACCAGATGATGGCCTGCTCCCCCTGTTTGGTGCTCCTGCCCGGTATGTCGATGTTACGGCCTCCTGCAAGGGCGGTTGAGAGGGTGACAGCTTTGCCGATGACAGCGCCGACGATGGGCGGAGGAGGTGTCGGGATGCCAATCTTCAGAGGTCCGCTCACATTGCCGGAGGCATCCTTGCCCACGAGATACAGGTCGTATCCGGTGTGCGCCTCAAGGCCCGAGACGGTAAAGCTCTGCTCAGAGGCAATCATGGGCGTACCCGCACCCGAGGTGTCTATCGCAGGAGCCGCCGTGCCCCGAGGCACAAACGCGTAGTAGTAGCTGCCCGGCTCGTCACTGGTAAAGTTTATCGTGGCGGCACTTTCCGAATCGCGACGCACCGAACGGGGCTTCAGTGTTGGAGCGGCATCGTCAAACGCAAAGAAGTTGACGCTGTACTGCATGCTCGCGGGGAGTCCCGCACTGGTCCTGATGCCATTGACCGTGACAGTATAGGTGCCAGAATAGGAGGTCAGATTATCTGGACGGAAGATAATGCAGTTCGGGACACCATAGCCATTCGTATCCACGTTAAAGAACTTGCCGTTTTTGTTGCCGTCTGATGCCGAGAAGTTCCAGGTGTTCGTACCATTGGTCAGCGTCACCGTAATGTCGCTTAGCGTGGGGGTTTGATAGAGTGCTGGGTTCAGAGTGATGCTCCAGGCGGTCGTGCCAAAGAGGACGTTACTGGGAAAGGCCTGCCCGGACGGATAGGCGATGGCCTCATAGTCGACCGCCTGCGCCCGCGACCCGTCAAAGGCATACATGACCTGATAGCCGCCGAACGCAGTAACATTCGCATCTCCAAAGCCGGTCTTTGCCATTGCAGGGTTGAGCACCCATCGACGATGACCGAGAACGTCGATGTTGTACGTATCCGAGTCTTCCGCCCATCCATCTATAATCGCGTTTTGCAAAGAGCCGTAGCCCATAGCGATATTCGAAGATGAGGTTCCTGCGAGTCCCTGGTCATAGAATGCCTGATCCATATCGCCTGGTTTGACCGGGTAATGAGCAAAGTTTGATGCGGCCAACAAGACCGCCCCCGCCTGTGCCTTTGCACCGTAGTTGGCATCCTGGTCGACATCGTTTGGCAGCCCGGCAAGATAGCGCACGAAGTTCAGGGAATGGAGCGAATCCTGGATGTACTCCTGGGTCAGGACGCCTGCCGCATACGGCGCATGGACACTGGGCAGCACCGTATAGCGAGACACGCCATCCGAAAAGGCGCGGCGCTGATCCTCGATAGCACGTCTTCTTGCAACATAGTCGCTCTGGGTATCGGCCAGGACGTCAACGACCGTCGGATCGCCTGTTGCCTGTGGTGTGAGCAAAGAGGGATCAGAGGCGGGTGGCTCGGACGGATCGGTCGGGGCAGATGCGGGCGGCTCGCCCAGAGCGGGCGGCTCGGACGAATCAGGTTGCTCGCCCAGAGCAGCTGCTGCGGAAGCGTCCAGCTCAAAGCTGGCCGTCCCTTCCTCTCTCAACTCCTCAGCCCACGCCAAAGGTGTGGTAAGCATGAGTCCACAGGCAAGCAGCGCTGCGAGCAGTAGGCGAAAGGCCTTGCCTGCCGTGTTCGTGTCGCCAGCTTTGCTGGACGCAGGGCGTCCGCCGACTCTGTCGGTCGCGTGTGCACGTCGTATTCGCTTCATGGGTGGAGCCCTCCCTCAGAGAACCGCGCTTCGACGGTGCGCGGATTGGTAGAGCAGAACATACTCCCCGCCCACTCCCTTTGTCAAGAGAATGGAGAGCGTCAGGCGTGGCCTCGCGTATTGAGCGCACGGGGTACTCGGTGCGCGGCGGGGCGCGTCGGGCGCGAGGTGGGCGCGCAGCGGGTGCGGAGGGGCGCGTCGGGCGCGTCGGACACCCGGGGTGCGAAGGACGCACCGGACACCCGGGGTGCACCGAGCACACCGAGCGTATTGAGTGTATTAGTAGTGAGTGTGTGTCTCCGAGAAACGGGCTTCGTTTTGCCCCTCAAAGCCCAGAAACGCTCAGAAGTTCCAGCGTCCAGCGCCGACGAACTGCCCGATGTTATAGGATATCTGCACCGGCTGGCCAAAGGTGGGCGCGTGGATATAGGCTCCCCCACCAAGGGCAAGCCCCACATGGTGCGAGTTCCACAGAATGTCGCCGGGCTGCGCCGCGTTGACGGGTATCTGAATGGGAGCACCCTCCCCCATGCCCACGCCGCTGCGCGTAAGGGGCAGGCCACAGGCTCGGTAGCTCCAATAGATGAGGCCCGAGCAGTCAAAGGAGTTCGGTCCGGTCGCGCCCCAGACGTACGGACAGCCCAGGCGCGACATAGCCGCTGCGACGACACTGCCGTAGGTCTCGCCGTTGTAGGGGGCGTACTGCCAGCCGTCGGAAGGCGCAAAGCCATTGCCGGCGTTCGCGGCAGCAGCGGCCGCGGCGGCGGCCTCGGCTTCCCGGCGCTGACGCTCCTCCTCTTCGCGGCGCTCCTTCTCTATCAATTCGGCCACTTCGGCCTCAAGTTGGGCAACTTCGGCCTCGTACTGGGCCTGTATGTCTTCGGCTCGCTCCTTGGCCTCCTGGGCCTCGCTCAGCTTCTGCTGCGCGATGGATTCCTGCGCCGCGTACTCCTCATGGGCAGCCGCCGCGTCTGCGCGCGCCTGCTTGCTCTGCTCGATGAGCGCGGCGTCGCCTTCGTTGATGCCATTGATGATGTCCCAGGATGTGGTGAACTCGGTAAAGGAACTCGCGCCAAAAAGCACGTCGAGATACGAGAGGGGGCCCTGCTTATACATCGTCGTCGCCCGCAAACCAAGCCGCGACTGAAATTCGGTGGTACGGGCTTCCGCCTCGACGATACGCGCCTGGGCCTCTTCCATGGCGAGCACCGCCGCGTCATGGGACTCAAGGGCGGCATAGTAGTCATTTGAGGCCTTATCAAGCTCAACTGCCCACTCTTCGAGCTTCTTGCGTGCAGCGTCCGCCTCAGCCTGCTTCTCTGCAGAGGTCACCGCGAAAAGCGCCGCCGGTGAGAAGGTCGAGGTCAATCCAAAGAGCACAGCCGAGGTTGCGGCCAGTCCCAGGAATTGACGCCGTCCCAGATGGCTTGGATGCGATGGGCAGGTAGAACAATCCGACCGGCCGGTCTTGGGTAGAGACGCAGACCCCGTCTCATATCTATCAGATGATTCCATGATATCGATTAAGTCCCCTTCAGCCTTCCGTGCCGTCGTGGTGCTTCTCCATTTTTGCTGCTGCACCTCGTCTTCGTGCACCTCGTCTTCGTGCACAAACGCGCACCGAAACACGCTTTGAACATGCCTCAGAGCCCCTCAATACTAGCGCTCCGGCCCAACGGGGTCAACCGGAGCACGGTATCTCCCCTTACAGCGTAACCTTGCTGTAACCTTGCCCCGGGCTGCCTGGGTCACAGGAATCGCAAAACCTCAGCAAGGGAAACGATAAGATCCTCGGCCATGACCGAACGGATGCCGAGACGTTCGGCGGCGCTGTGCCCGGCCCGACCATGCAGCTCAACGCCAGTGCAGGCCGCCTCAAAGGGCTCCATCCCCTGTGCCAGCAGGGCCCCGATGATGCCCGAGAGCACATCGCCCGTCCCCGCCTTTGCCAGCGCGGGCGTGCCCGAGGTAAAGAGCTGCGAGCGCTCAGGTGAGACGATGAGCGTCTGGGGGCCCTTGGCAACGACGACGGCGTCGATACGTTGCGCCAGATCCGCGGCGTCAGTGGCACCGGTGGCGGCCAGGAGGCGCCTGAGTTCGCCCGCATGCGGCGTGAGAATAAGCGGAGCCGCGCCGTCATCGGCGAGCAGGCCGGCAGAAGACGCCTGATGGGTCGTGCGACTGCCCGCAACACGCAGCGCGTCGGCGTCAAGGAGAAGGGGAACCGAGACCGTCCGGGCAACCTGCGCGGCGAAGGCAAGCGCGTCGGGTGCGTCGGTAAGTCCCGGGCCGCAGACGATGGCGTCGATGTGGGTCACGGTGCGGAGGATATCCGTCAGGGCCTCGGGGGCAAACGCACCGGAGCCCTCTGTGGCCGCGATAAGCGGTATCGAAAGCAGATGGGTCTGAGCGGCAGGCGCAACCGACGCCGGAACGGCAAGCGTCACATAGCCAGCGCCGGTTCGGGCGGCCGCCTGTGCACAGAGCACGGCAGCACCCGGGAAACGTGCCGAACCCGCCAGTATCAGCAGACTGCCCCGAGAATACTTGTTGGCATCAGCCGGAATCGGCGGAAGGTGCAGCATGGCGGCGTCAGTCGGAGTTGGCGGAAGGTGCATCGGGAGCCTCCTCAATCCGTTCCTCCAAATCATCAAGCAGCACGCGCAGCTCCTTGAAGCGACGGGCGAGTTCCTCGCGTGGATCGGCCTTCTCATCGCGGCGCGGACGATCCTGCTCGCGGATTGCAACGGCGGAGGCCACGCCCACCTGATGGGTGTAGGAAAGCGAGAGCTGTATCTCCACGACGCCCTGAGCCCTGGCAATCTCGCTCGCCGCCCCGTGCAACAGCACCACCGGCCGGCCGTTACGATCGTGGCTGACCTCGACGTCGGTGAGCCTTACGCCCGCAAAGCCCGTGCCCAGGGCCTTGAGCACCGCCTCCTTTGCCGCAAAGAACAGCGCGTAGTGCACAGGCGGACGCGCCTTTGCCTCGGCGTAGCTGCGTTCCTCCTCGGAAAAGAGCCGCGTGAGCAGACGGGGCGTGCGCGTGATGGCGCGCTGCATCCGTGCGATTTCAATCAAATCGACGCCAAGCCCCGCAAGTGAAGGACTTGCCTCCGCATGCTCTGAATCGCGTATACTTGTTGTCTTACCAATCTCGTCCTGTTCCATGTCGCCTATTGTACTATGGAACGGAACGGGGCACCGACGCGACGGACGGCAAGGGTGCTTGTGGCGGTGGCTGTGGCGGCGGGGGGCGGCGGCTGTGGCGGCGGCTGTGGCAACGGGGGCAGTGGCTGTGGCCTCATCGAGGCCCTTCGCTTCGTTTGAGAAGGATGATATGCTCAGAGTCATTGGTATCTGGATTATAACGGCGCTGGCGGTGGCTTTTGCCTTCTGGATTGTACCGGGCATCGGCTTTCTCACGCCTTTGGGCGAGAGCGCCTGGGTGCCCACCTTCATCTTTGCGGGAGTCCTCGCGCTGCTCAACGCCTTTGTCAAGCCCATCCTGCAACTCATATCCCTGCCGGTCAGCATCCTGACCCTTGGCATCTTCGCACTCGTGGTCAACACCGCGCTCATCTATCTCGCTCGTTGGATAAGCGGCGGACTTTTTGACGTTGAGCTGTTCATTCCGGGCTTCTTGAGCGCCTTTATCGCCGCGATTATCATCAGCATCGTCACCGCCATTCTCAACGCCCTGACCGGTATCCGCGACGAACGGCGGCGTACCTGAGAGACGAGCGGCGGCAGCGTGCCTGAACGAGCGAACCTGAGTGA
The DNA here is from genome assembly GCA_031277035.1 of Coriobacteriales bacterium. Taxonomy (GTDB): domain Bacteria; phylum Actinomycetota; class Coriobacteriia; order Coriobacteriales; family UBA8131; genus JAIRXA01. Next base: position 5,844 of record JAISLY010000007.1, read on the forward strand.
GCAGGCGGGCGTGCCTGAGAGACGAGCGGCGGCGTGGCGGCGTGCCTGAGAGACGAGCGGCGGCGTGGCAGCGTGCCTGAGCTGCGGGGTGGCGACGCTTTGGCTTTGCCCTGCTCCTACACCTCGACCTGCTCGGGGAGCGGGCGTTCGTCGGCAAACCACTCTTCGTCATCCAGGCCACCCTGTGCGATAGCCTCAACGCTCTGTCGATAGTAGCGGGCAAACCCCTGGGCGGCGATGGTGCCGTCCGGCAAAAGCAGCTGGCCCTCTCCCTCAAAAATGCGCTTGGTCAGCTTCGTCTGCCAGGCAATGACCTTCAGGGGCACGCCGATTGGCACCGGGCTGCGAAACTTCACGTTGAGGTCGATGGTGACCCCGAAGTCATCTGGATGTTCAACCTGGATTACCCGGCCAATCGTCTCGTCGATAATGGCGCTGATTACTCCACCGTGCACGCGCCCGGGATAGCTCTGATGCACGTCCCTGGCCTCAAACTCGGCGCACAACCGACCGTCCTCCAGCGTGAGGAAGTGGGCTTTCAGGCTTATGTCGTTCTCGTGACCGCAGACAAAGCACATCCGCGATATTTTCTGCGCTCCGAGCACCGACGCGGCGGTCAGTTCATGGCGCATGGGTACACTTCCTTTCTCCTGTGATGATTTGTGACGGCCATGATAGTATTATCCCAGATATTACCGTAATCGACCGTGCCGTAATCGACATGAGGCGACAGGAGAGAGCATGAGCGCCAGAGACGAGACCACAGAGGCCCCGGACACGACCGCTGAGGATCGGGAGATACGCGCCGAGACGGCCGTTGACCAGATGTTGCTGTACGCCTTTGACCAGGCAGTCGAGATGCTTGAGCAGGGCAGTTTTGAGCCCTTTACCATCCTGCTCAGAGATGATGAGTTCTTCATCGAAGAGCATTCGGGCGAGGAGATAGAGGCCTGTTACGCCTCCGCTCGCAGGTCCATCCATCAGATGGCACTGGTGGCCAGCGATTATGTCTTCTGCTACGACGGCTATGTGGATCTTGACGAGGGAAGGCGCGATGCCGTCATCGTCGAGCGTGCTCACCGGGGCGCGGGTGCAGGCGAGGTCTTCGCAATGCTCTATGAACAGCAGGGCAGCAGCTTTACCTTTGATGAAACGCTGTACGGTATCGGCGATGCGGACAATTATTTTGATGCGGGCGTGGGCGGCGGCGCGGGCGCGGGCGAGTTGGCGGACGACGCGGACGCGGACGCGGGCGGCGGCGCGGGCGCGGGCGGCGAGCCAGCCGAGGCGATTTTGGACGAGGATCGCGGGCTTTGATCCATGCCTCTCGCCCTTGACGCATTCCTGATCCCCGGTACCGACCCCGACGTCGTCGAACGCTACCGAACCCTGCCCACCCGCGCCGCCGAGGCCCTCTTTGGAGCCTTTGAGGAGGAATACGTTGTCCTCGACACCGAGACGACCGGGCTTGACCCCAGCCGGGATACCCCCATTGAGATTGCCGCGGCCATCCTGCGCGGGCCGCAGATTGTCGAGCGCTTCTCGACCTTTGTCGACCCCGGACGACCCATCCCGCCAGCCATCACCGAGCTCACCGGCATCTCGGATGGCGACGTGCGTGGTGCGCCGAATGCCCGAGAGGCCACCTGCGCTCTGACGGATTTTGTCGGCGAGCGCGCATTGATTGCCCATAACGCATCCTTTGATCGGGCCTTCATTGAGGCGAGCGCACCTTTGGGCTCTGCGATTGCAGACCGTGACCGATGGCTCGATTCGCTGGAGTTGTCCCGTATCGCCCTGCCTCGAATGCGTGAACACAAACTCAAAAGCCTCGCTGAGGCCTTCGGCGTGCCGCCGGCCACCCATCGGGCTATCGACGATGTCGAAGCCCTCTGTCACCTCTGGCGCATCATGCTCGTCGCCCTGAGCGACCTGCCGCCCGGCCTCGTCGCCCTTCTCGCCCAACTCTTCCCCTCGACAGCCTGGCCCCTGCGCCCGGTGCTCGCCCAGATTGCGGCTGCCTGGGGCCTTGAGGCCCACGCCTTCTCGCTCGTTGAGGCGCGCCGGGCGCGCGAGCGCGCGTGGCGCGGGCGGCAGAAGGTCGACGCGCTCGAGCTCGATGGCGGCATCGTCCCCCTCGCCGCAATCGGCGCCGACGAGCTGGCGGCGGCCTTTGCGCCCAACGGGATTGTGGAGGCGATGTATCCCCGCTACGAACCGCGTGGCGAACAGCTTCAGATGGCCACCGAGGTGGCCGACGCCCTGGCGGAGGGCACGCATCGGGCCATCGAAGCCGGAACCGGCGTTGGCAAGTCGATGGCCTATCTCGTACCGCTTGCGCTGTTCGCCACGCGCAACCATGTGGCCTGCGGAGTGGCCACGAAGACCAACACCCTGCTCGATCAGCTGATGTACTCAGAACTGCCCCGTCTCGACGCCGCAATGCCCGATGGGCTTTCCTACGTGGCCCTGAAGGGCTATGAGCACTACCCCTGCCTGCGTAAGCTCATGCACCTGGCACGTGCGGACCGCAGCTTTAAGGGTGAGGGTGCTGGCGCACCGGCGCTTATCGCCGCGCTGCTCACCTTCGTCTGTTCCAGTGCCCGGGGCGATCTTGACCCACTGAGCCTCAACTGGCGCGGGCTTGCCCGCTGGGAGGTCTGCGCGAGCGCCGAGGACTGCCTGAAACGCTCCTGTCGCTACTACGCGCGTTGCCTTCTGCATGGCGCACGACGGGCCGCCGCCGAGGCCGACATCGTCGTCACCAACCATGCCCTGCTCTTCTGCGATGTCATGGCCGCAGGAGGCATCCTGCCGCCCATTCGCCAGTGGGTCGTCGACGAGGCTCACGGCATGGAGGCCGAGGCGCGCAGGCAACTGACTCTTGCCATCGAGGAGCGCAGCATGACCCAGACCCTCGACGGCCTGCTCTCCTCCACCGGTACGCTCATGCAGCTGCTCAATGCCGCCCGTGCCCTCGCGGGTTCCTCCCTGCTCATCGGGCGCATCGAGGCCGTGCGTCATGAGGCCGCATCCCTGCCCGTACTCGGCGAATCCTTCTTTTCCTACCTCAAAGACCTCCACGAACTTACAAAGCACAGCAGCTACGACCGTGTTGACCTGTGGATTAACGAGCAGGTTCGGCAAAGCACTCCCTGGAGCCTTCTGTCCTCGGCGGGGCTTGCCCTTGCAAAGCGACTGGAACTTTTCCTCAAAGATGCGCAGGACATCGTCTCTCTTGCCTCACAGTTTGAGGAACTCGCGGAGCCAACAAGCGACCTCATCGGACGTACCGCGGATCTGAAGCACGCATTTGACGCGCTCGTGTTGATACTTGACGGCGGTGACCGGGACTATGTCTACTACGCAGAGCTTGATCGAAGGCCCGAGGTGCATTTTGATCGACTCCTCGCCGCCCGCCTCGACATCGGTGCGGTGCTGCTCGAGGACTTCTTTCCCAATGAGATGAGCGTGACCTTTACCTCGGCAACCCTGGCTGCGGGTTCGGATTTCAGTTATTTTGCGCGGGCCTGCGGGCTCGACCGTCTGCCTGAGGAGCGCTGGCGGGCCGTACAGCTGCATTCCAGCTACGACTATGAGCGTAACATGGCGGTCTTTTTGGCAAACGACCTGCCCGAACCGGGTGCGCACGGCTACCGCGAGGCCTTAGAGCGCCTGCTCCTCGAAGCGCACCGAGCGCTCGGTGGCAGCGTGCTCACGCTCTTTACCAACCGACGCGACATGGAGGCCGCCTTCTCCCGTCTCAAGGGGCCGCTTTTGGATGCGGGCGTGACCCTGCGCTGCCAGAGCCGCGGCTTTAACGCACGGCATCTGCGCGAGGAGTTTTTGGCCGACCGGGCCACGAGCCTGTTTGCCCTGCGCTCCTTCTGGGAAGGCTTTGACGCGCCCGGCGACACCCTGCGCTGCGTCATCATCCCCAAGTTGCCCTTCTCGCGGCCAAGCGACCCGCTCATGCAGGAACGAGCGCTTGGCGACGCAGATGCCTGGCGCCACTACGCGCTGCCCGAAGCCATCCTCGACCTCAAGCAGGCCGCCGGCCGCCTGATTCGCTCCTCGACCGACTCCGGTGCCCTCATACTCGCAGACACCCGCCTGCTCACCAAGCGCTACGGCCGGGCTTTTCTCGACGCCCTGCCCTCCCAGCAACGCCATGTCCTGAACACGGAGCAGATTGCCGCGGCCCTGCGCACGATGAGCCAGGCCCCGCGAAGCACCCTGGCGAAAGGCGGTTTTGAAGAGACAGACGCCGGGGGCGACGCGCCTGTTGAAGAGCAGGGCACCGGGCACGACGCGCCTGTTGAGGAAACGCCTACGCTGCCAGAACGCAGAAAGAAGAGGAGCTGACCGTGGCCGACGTCCAACCCTTCCTAGGCTACCTGGTGCGCCCCGAACATGCCTCTGAGGTGGCGGCTTTGCCCTATGACGTCTTCAGTCGCGATGAGGCGGCCCTTGAGATTGCCGCGCATCCGCAGTCATTTCTGCGCATTGACAAGCCCTGCGCCCTGCTGCCGGAACTCGACGAGTATGACCCGCGGGTCTATGAGCTGGCCGCCGAGCTTCTCGCCGCCGATATACAGGCGGGCGTCTATACCCTCGAGGAAACGCCTCACTATTACCTCTACGCCCTTGAACAGGAAGGACACCGACAGATTGGCCTGCTCGCCACCGTTGCCACCGACGATTACCGCAGCGGGCTCGTGCGGCGCCATGAGAACACCCGCGCAAAAAAGCGCCGGGATCGAATCGCGCATATTAAGGCGCTTGAAGCGCAGACCGGCCCCGTCCTGCTCGCCTACCGCCCCCAACCCAGCCTCGATTCCCTCATGGCGCGCTACGCAGAGGGAGCCGAGCCGCTCTTTGACTTCGTGGCCCCAGACGGCGTGCGCCATACAATCTGGCGCGTTGAGAAAGAAACGAGTGAGAAGGCCTTCGCCGAGGCGCTCGAGACGATTGAGCCTCTCTATATCGCTGACGGCCATCATCGCGCGGCGGCGGCGGCCGAGACCGGCGGGGCGTATTTTCTTGCCATCCTCTTTTCGGCCGGGCAGTTGCGTATCCTTGATTACAATCGCGTTATCGCCAGTCTGAACGGCCTTGAGCCCAGAGAGCTGCTCTGCCGAATCGAGGAGGACTTTGAGCTTGAACCTGCTGGCACACATGCCCTTCGACCAACACAACGCGGCGAGTTCTCGCTGTATCTGAGCGGCGCATGGTACCGTCTGCGCATACGCGAGGGGCGCCGGGCGCATGACGCGGTGGCGGGCCTGGATGTCTCCCTTCTGCATGACCGTCTGCTGGCTCCCCTCCTGGGCATCACCGATCCACGCCAGGATCCGCGCATCTCCTATGTCGGCGGGGGGCGCGGCCTTGGGGAGTTACAGCGCCGGGTGGACGCGAGGGGCGACGGGGCTGCCTGGGCGCTGTTTCCCTGCTCTTTTGAGGAGCTTTGCGCCGTTGCCGATGAGGGCCGGCTCATGCCGCCCAAATCCACCTGGTTTGAGCCCAAGCCACGCAGCGGCCTGTTCATCCATCCGCTTTCCCTCGCCGAGGACGGGCGGCTTTCGCGGCAGACGCCCGCGCAGGGTACACCGGGCACGCAGGGCACGCAGGGCACACCGGCGCCCGCGCAGGCTCCCGCGCAGAGCCTCCCCCGGCCGTCGACCACGCAGGGCACGCGAGACGGGCTTTAAACATGGACTTTGAGGCACGAGACAGGCTACGAGACGCGATACAGGAAGCAGGCGTCGTCGGTGCAGGCGGCGCGGGGTTTCCCGCACACGTCAAACTCGCCGCCGATGCTGAGGCCCTCATCGTAAACGCCTGCGAGTGTGAGCCGCTTATCGAAGTTGACCAACACCTGCTCGCGACTCACACGGACCTGTTCCTCCAGGGCCTGGAATACGCAATCCATCTGACCGGCGCGACGAAGGCCGCAATCGCGATTAAGGCAAAGCATACTCGCAATATAGCACAACTTGAGGCAGCCCTGGCAGACCGTCCGAACATCGAGCTTGTCAGGACAGACGACTTCTACCCTGCTGGAGACGAGCAGGTGCTCGTCTACGATGTGCTCGGCAGGGTCGTCCCGCGCGGAGGGATACCGCTTGCGGTCGGCTGCGTTGTTCACAATGTGGAGACCCTCATCAACATCGCCCGCGCTGCTGAGGGCGTCCCTGTAACAACAACCTTCGTCACCGTAGCAGGTGCGCTGCCCCTGCCCGCTACCTACGAACTGCCCATCGGCATCAGCTATCGCGAGGCCCTGGCGCTTTGTGGAGCCGCGGGCGATACTGAGCTTGAGGGCATGGCAGCGCTCGACGGCGGGCCGATGATGGGTAAACTGGTGCTCGACCTCGATGCGCCGATTACAAAGACGACAAAGGCGGTCATCCTTCTTGAAGCAGACCGGCGTGTCATCGTCGAGAAGGCCCTGTCGGATGCGGAGATACTCAGGCAGTCCAGGGCCGCCTGTGAGCAGTGCCGAAAATGCACCGACCTCTGCCCGCGCGATCTGCTGGGTCATGAGGTTCGGCCACACCTCGTCATGCGAGCTGTGAGCTACCGGGGCGCGGGGGCGGGGGCTGCGGAGACTGCGGAGTCTGCCGCGGCCGGGTGCGCGAGCGCGAGCGCGGGCGAGGGCGCGGGCGCAGATGGCAACGCGAGCGCGGGCGCGGGTGGCAGGTACTTCGCAGATCTCAACGATTTGCGCGGGGCGCTGGCCTGCTCAAAGTGCGGCGCCTGCGAGCTTTACGCCTGCCCGAACGGACTCTCGCCCCGACGCGTGAACGTCTTGCTCGAACAGCAGCTGGCACAGGCTGTCCGCGAAGACAGGGGCGAGAAAGCCGAGGCCAGCGCCCCCGCGCCCTCGCCGATGTTTGCCTACCGCAAGATACCCACCGGACGCCTTGTCGCCCGCCTTGGCCTGAGTGCCTGGAATCGAGAGGCTCCCCTGAAGAGCCTGCCGTATGCACCAACGCGGGTCACCCTCCCGCTCAAACAGCACATCGGTGCCCCGGCACGTGCCGTCGTCGCCGTAGGCGATACCGTACGGCGCGGAACGGTCATCGGACGCGTCTGCGCAGGAGCGCTCGGCGCGAATGTCCACGCAAGCATAGACGGAACCGTGACCGCCGCGAGCGAGACGGCGGTCAGTATCACGAGTGAATGAAACCCCGGGGCGTCCGAGCCGCCAGAAGGCGACGATGGGCGGATGGACGGGCGGATGGACGGACGATAGACGACGAGGAGGCATGGTCGGTATGGACGATATGGTCGGTATGGACAGTATGGACGGTATGACCAGGGCAATTGGCTTTCTGGAGTTGAACAGCATTGCGAAAGGTATCGAGGCCGCCGATGCCATGCTCAAGGCGGCACAGGTTGAGATGTACCTCGCCACGCCTGCCTGCCCGGGCAAATATGTCGCGCTCATTTCCGGAGGTCTCGATGCGGTACAGTGCGCTCTCAGCGCGGGAATCGCCTGCGGCGGGGAGTATGTGATTGATGATTTGGTACTCCCCAATGTTGCCGAGCAGGTATTCCCCGCGATTGTCGGCACACCCGAGATTGAGCACATCGGCGCCATCGGGGTCATCGAGTCTCTCTCGATAGCCTCACTGATCGTTGCTGCCAATGCGGCAAGCGCAGCCGCAGAGGTTCAGCTCGTCGAGATACGCCTCGGATCGGGCATCGGTGGAAAGTCCTACGTCACCATAACCGGCGCTGCCTCAGATGTTGAGGCAGCAGTCGCAAGCGGGGTCGCTGCCATACAGAAGACCGGCAACATCCTCACCTTCACCGTTATTGCCAAACCGCATGAGGACCTGGGAAAGATCCTCATATAGCATCCGTGAGCGGGCAGGAAAGCTGAGGCGCAGGCCATGAGCGAAAAACCCGAATACATGACGCAACTGAGCAGTGACGTGCTCGTCTTCAAAGACGACGCGCGTATTCGCCTGCGCGGCACGTTGGATGTCCTGATGGCCGAGCTGTTAAAGACGCAGGTGCGCGTCCTGGCCCTTGGCTGCCAGAAGTTGCTTGTCGATTTGGAGGATGTCGCCCGCTTCATCGGAGGGCTTTCGCGCGCAGAGGTACTCGACGAGCCCTTTGAGGTCACGCGAGTCGCTGGCTTTGACTATGAGGAGATCCGCACGCTTTCCCACGACCCGAACGCCTCCTTTGGCCGCGGTCATCTCTTTGAGCTCTCGTACCGGGAAGGCGAGCTGACCGTCCTGCTCAACGCCCTGCGAGCTTTTTCACGCTGCTGCGAACTGGCCTTTTACGAGGCCTTTAAGACGGCTGATGGCACAACGGGCCGACCTGATCTGATGGAGGGCTACAACCGACTCTCCTCCCTCTTTTACCTCCTCTGCCTGCGCGCTTCGACAGGATACTACGACTTGTGATAGAATTATAGGTTGCGGCATATACGAAGAACTTGGGGAGCCTTCTACACGGGGTACACAGGGTACACATGCCAGACGAACATTCACCACATTCCACGCGGGTCTTTCGCGCCCTGTTTGCAGGCGTGCTGCAGAGCGCCCGCACCCGCGCGCTTGCCTGCGTGCTTGCCTGCGCCCTGCTCCTGACCGGAGCGCTCGGGGGCTTTGTGCCATACCAACAGGCCTTTGCGGCGACCTCTGCTGAGAAGCAGGCCGAGGCCGATGCGATGGTCAAGAAACTTGACGAGCTGCAGACCCAGCTCGACGGCGTACGCACGCAGTACACGGATGCCACGCAGGCCCACGAAAACGCCCTGCTCCTGATGGAGGAAGCACGGCAGGAAGGCGAGGCGGCCGAGGCGCGGATTACCGAGTTGCAGGAACGCCTCAACGCACGCGCCACACAGATGTACCGCAACGGCACCGTGACCTATCTCGACGTGCTCTTTGGGGCTGGCTCCTTTGCGGAATTCGTCACCTCCTGGGACATGATGAATCGCGTAAACAACCTGGACGCCGAACTCGTCCAGGAATCCCGCGACGCAAAGGCCGAGGCCGAGGCGGCGCGTATCACCTATGAGGAGCAGGAGCGCATCGCCGGTGAGAAGGAAAAGCAGATCGCCGAGCTCAAAAGCGAAATGGAGGCCAAAGCCATCCAGATGCAGGCAGAGATCGATCGCCTGAGTGCTGAGGCCGCCGAACTGCTCGCTCAGGAACAGGCCGCCGCCGAAGCCGCCCGCCTGAAGGCGGAGGAGGACGCGCGTCGGGCCGCCAGCGGCGCCAGCGTCATCAGCCCCGAGCAGCTGGGGCGGGTTCCGAGCTTTGTGCATCCCTGCCCGGGGGCCGTCATCTCCTCAGGTTTTGGCTGGCGCGACTTTGACAGCTCCTACCATATGGGCACCGATTTTGCCTGCGCAAGCGGCACGCCCATCTACGCGGCGGCGGCCGGGACGGTCATCATCGCGGGCTACAGCTCCTCGGCCGGCAACTGGGTGGTTATAACGCATGGCAACGGGGTCGTCACGAAGTATATGCACGCCTCGGCCCTCTATGTCTCAGTGGGCCAGACGGTCTCGGCGGGCGAGACCATTGCCGCGGTTGGCTCAACCGGCTACTCGACCGGCCCGCATCTGCATTTTCAGGTGGAGATAGACGGCCAGGCCGTCAACCCGATGATCTTTCTCTAGGGAGGTGCCGCTTAGAAGCACCGCTGTGCCGTTTCTCAGCGACGGCGGGCGGCGATGGCCTCAAGCATCGCTCTGCGCTGAACGAGCGCGCTGCACAGCACATCGCGGCGGGCGTCGTCGATGAAGGGGCTTTGCTCGAGCAACGCCGCGTACTCATCCTCAATGCCCTGAAGCGCTGAGAAATCGAGCCAGTCAAAGTTCGTGATGTGCCTGACCTGTGCCGAGTGCTTCGTGTTGAAGGGCTTGCTCGGCGCGTCCATCAACGGGTTTATCCGATAGGAGAACTGGTTGTGCCACATCGAGGTGCCGCTGTCGAAGATGGGGGCGGGGCCGAGCCAGACAAGACTTTCGGCCTCGCGTATCACACCGAAGTTGTTAAAGTGGCGGTCACTGTTGACGATGAGGTAGTCAAGCGCAATCATGCGATCAAGTCCGTCACGCACTCCAGAAATCCCCAATTCCTCGCAGCAGCGCAGGTAATGCGTGTAATCGGAGTGGTTGTTCGATTTCTTGGCCGTCTTGTAGACATGCCAGGCGCTCACCAACTCGGTGGAGGTGTCGATGAAGTCCTCGCAGACGCTGAGGGGACGATCCCCGTCCCAGGCAAGCTCATACTGAGCGTGGGGCACGCCAAGCCGCTGGAGGATGGACGAGGCGAGAACCTCGTTGAGCGGTTCCTGGTAAGCGGGTTCGCTGCCGCCCTTGACGAGCAGGCGACGGCCTTTGTCTATCACCCATTTCTTCCTGAGCCAGCCGTCTGAGGTGTTGTCGGGCGAGATGAGATTCACTTCGCCACTTTGGAGCGGGCGTCCGAACAGGGCGTTTCCCACATCTTCGGAGAACTCGTTCTCAAAGAAGTTTATCTTGTCCCAATCGAGCGGTTTTGCGTGCGAGTCAACCCAGTACTGGTCAGAGAGGCTCAGGCCAAAGCATTTGAGCAACAGCAGGCCTGTCGAGGAGACATCCATCAGCTGCAGGGCATCGCGAAGCCCCGAGCGACTCGCCGGTATCGCCCGGCCCATCCACCATCTGTTGAGCGACGAGCGCACGGGGCGCTCCCCATCCATCTCGATACCCACCGGAATATGTTCGGGCGCAAAGACCTCGCCAACCGCCAGGATGGCCGCAATGTCCTCGGCAATCTCCAGTTCAAGCACCGGCAGCTTCTTATGCATGAGCGTGTAGTTCATGTGCCCATGATACCACGGAGAATCGGCGAGGACGGTACTCAGGCAGCTGACCATTCTTGCGTTCTTGATACTGTGTGGTGTCCTAAACCCGTTTCGTCTGTTCGTTATAATTTCTGCTCTTGACTGCAAAATTCTTGCGCTCGATAGAAAGAAGGCAGCTACACAAGTACAGGACATCACAGGATACGTCAGTGGAAAATGTAGTATACTGATGCCGGAAAAGGCAGTATAAGAATAGTGGAAACTGTAGTATCCGCAGGTAAGAGAGAGTGCCAGAGAACAGAATGGCTCAGTTGCGGCATGAAGAATATCGCTCCCGCCTCCTTGACGGCCCTATCGACAGGCTCCTGGGCGTTTTTGGCGCGGTGCAGATAGATGGCCCAAAATACTGCGGAAAGACCTGGACGGCGCAGGCGCATGCAAACAGCGAGATACGGCTTGACAGCAAGGAAGGTCGCGCGCTTGCCCAGGCAGACCCGAACGTGGCACTTAAAGGCGACCCTCCACGGCTGGTAGACGAATGGCAGGAGCTCCCCTCCATCAGGGATGACATCCGCAGGACTATCGATGAGGCCGGCAATAAGGCTGGGCGGTTCTTGCTCACAGGCTCGTCCGTGCCGCCTCGCGATTCCTATGTGCACAGCGGCGCCGGACGAATCGCGCGGGTACGCATGCGCCCCCTTTCCCTTTACGAGATGGGGCTCTCCGATGGACGAATCTCGCTCGGTTCCCTGTTCAGGGGGGAGCCGTTTGGGGCTTTTGCTGTTGAGCCCAGTCTTGACACTTTGGCCTCATACGCCTGCCGCGGTGGATGGCCGGCGGCGCTTGACAGATCCACGGACGTTGCCCAGCTGATTGCCCAGCAGTACCTTGAGTCCGTCTTTGAGGACAGCGCGCCGCGCCTGGGTAAGACACCTGCAATGGCGCGACGGGTATTTTCATCGTTGGCACGGAACAACGGTACCTCTGCAACATTCGGTACCCTCGCCTCCGACGTGGACTTTGGGGAGCACAAGACGGCTTCGACAAGACCAGCACGCACCACACTGGACTCCTATCTTGATTTTTACCGTGCCCTATACCTGTTGGAGGAACTACCGGGATGGGATGCTCCCTTCCGCTCAAAGAAGCGCCTGCGCACAAAGGCCAAGCGCTACATTGTTGACCCCTCATTGGCTCTTTCGGTATTGGGGATGGACGAGAAGGCTCTCTTGGGGGATTTGCAGACGTTCGGGATCATGTTTGAGAACATGTGCCTGCGTGACCTGAGGGTATACGTCTCCACTGGCTCGGAGTTCGAGGGGGCACAGATAGGGTATTACTGCGATGACCGTGGACTTGAGGTTGATGTCGTCATCCAACTCCGCGACGGCAGATGGGGCTGCATCGAAATCAAGCTGAGCGAGGACAAGGTGATGCAGGGAGTGGCACAACTTACGGCGTTTAGCAAAAGGATCGCAGAAAACGAGGCGATGAGAAACCGCCCACCCAGCTTCCTCGCGGTCTTGCTTGGGCGAACTTCGTTCGCCCGAACGACCCCAGAAGGCGTCCATGTGCTGCCGATAACTTCTTTGACAGCATAGTCAATATACCAAGGCATTTGGTTCCCAAGGGACACAATGATACGCTCCCCATCCAAGCTCTGCGAAACAGGCATGAGCGTGTCGTTCCTGTGTCCATGATACCACGGAGAATCGGCGAGGGCGCGTGACTTGAGGTCCGCGTCGCGCACCGCTCGCCGCGGCAGCTGTTTACCTATGTTTAATCTCTTAGAAAACAAACCGCTCGGTTTTATCCGTACGCTGATAAAAGCACGTACGTTGACAGGCGTTCTCAGATACGCCTGACGGGAAGGAGAAGATATGCGACAGATAGCCATCTATGGGAAGGGCGGAATCGGCAAATCGACGACCACCCAGAACCTGACTGCCGGTCTGGGCGAGATGGGTAAACAGATCATGGTCGTTGGCTGTGACCCCAAGGCGGACTCCACGCGCCTGCTGCTGGCCGGCCTGGCGCAGAAAACCGTCCTTGACACCCTGCGCGAAGAGGGCGACGAGGTTGAGCTGGAATACATCATGAAGGAGGGTTTTGCCGGCATCAGATGCGTGGAGAGCGGCGGGCCAGAGCCAGGAGTCGGTTGTGCTGGACGCGGCATTATCACCTCGATAAACATGCTGGAACAGATGGGCGCGTACACCGAAGACCTGGATTACGTCTTTTACGACGTGCTTGGCGATGTGGTCTGCGGCGGATTTGCCATGCCGATCCGCGAAGGAAAGGCACAGGAGATTTACGTTGTTGCCTCCGGGGAGCTGATGGCGCTGTACGCCGCGAACAATATCTGTAAGGGTGTGCAGAAGTATGCGAACTCCGGCGGCGTGCGCCTTGGTGGTGTGATCTGTAACTCACGCAAGGTCGATGGCGAGCTTGAACTGCTCACCGCCTTTGCCACCGAGCTGGGCACGCAGCTCATCTACTTCGTCCCGCGCGACAACATCGTGCAGCACGCCGAGATTAACAAGAAGACGGTCATCGACTTCGACCCACAATGCGCACAGGCAGGCGAGTACCGCGGCCTGGCAAAAGCCGTTGAGGACAACGACATGTTCGTCATCCCGAAGCCCATGCACCAGGATCGGCTTGAGGATTTGATGATGGAGCACGGCTTCCTTGGACTTTGAACCTGCGGCTGAATGCGTACACGAAAGGATACGGTCATGATTTTGATACGAGCGATTATCCGCCCCGAGAAGGTGGGAAACGTTTTGAGCGAACTTCTCGACGCGGGTTTTCCCGCAATTACGAAGCTCGATGTCTATGGCCGCGGAAAGCAGCGCGGCGTAAAGGTTGGTGAGATTGTCTACGATGAGATACCCAAAGAAATGCTGCTTCTGGTCTGCGATGACATCGATAAGGACGATGCGGTAAAAGTCATCCTCGAAGCGGCGCGTACCGGCAAGGAAGGCAATTTTGGGGACGGCCGCATCTTCATCAGCCCCGTGGAGGCGGCCTGGACGATCTCCACAGGCCTCGCGGGATTATAGAGGGTGGTCATGATGAAAGAGATTATGGCCATCATCCGAGGGCAGAAGGTCAACGCGACAAAAGACGCCCTGGCCGAGGCCGGCTTTCCTGCCTTTTGTGGCAGCAAGGTGCTCGGTCGCGGCAAGAAGCATATCGCCGAGCTGGAAGCCTCGGGGCTGCTCACCGCCGACGAGCTTCCCCGCGACGCACGCGGCGAATCCTTTACCGAAAGTGTGCGGCTCATCTCAAAACGTCTGATAACCCTTATGGTCGAAGACGAGGAAGTTTCGCACGCTCTTGAGACGATTATCCAGGTGAATCAGAGCGGCAAGCCCGGGGACGGCAAGATATTCGTGCTGCCCATCAGTGAATCCTGGCGCGTTCGTGACCGGGCCCTGCTCAAGGGAGGCCTGAGCGATCAGGGCTCAGGCTCAGGAGAGGGGGCTGGTGCCGTATGAGCGCGAATGCCACCACGACGAACCTGACGCCCAAGGCAACGGCTCCCGAACGGGTGCTTGACCAGTACAGCGCCCGCGTCTACAAGAAACGCAAGACCCACCTGCTTACCATCGACAGGAGCCCGGAGGCAAGCGTCGAGACACCGCAGGTGATAGAGGCAAACGTCCGCACCCTGCCTGGCCTGCTCACCCACCGCGGCTGTTGCTATGCCGGCTGCAAGGGTGTCGTCATCGGCCCAATCAAAGACGCCTTGACCATCGTACACGGGCCCATCGGGTGTAGCTTTTACACTTGGGGCACCCGCCGCCATCGCGCCCGGGCTGATATTGAAAAGGGAGAGAAGAACTTTGTCCCCTATTGCTTTTCCACTGACATGCAGGAAAGCGACATCGTCTTTGGTGGCGAGAAGAAACTGCGTGCGGCTATCGCAGAGGCGATGGAGCTGTTCTCGCCCGAGACCATCTTCATCTGCTCCACCTGCCCGGTTGGCCTGATTGGCGATGACATTGCCGCGGTGGCCGCCGAAGCCGAGGAGAAGTACGGCATCACCTGCACAAGTTTCTCCTGCGAGGGCTACAAGGGCGTCAGTCAGAGCGCTGGGCATCATATCGCCAATAATGGGCTGATCAAGACCATCATTGGCACCGGGGATCGCACCCCCGAGACAAAATACGCCATCAATATCCTGGGAGAGTACAACATCGGCGGCGACGGCTGGGAGATCAGCCGGATACTGCGGCGCATCGGTTATGAGATCGTCAGCGTGCTGACGGGCGATGGTGCTGTGGCTGACATTAAAAACGCACACCTTGCCGAACTGAACGTCGTGCAGTGCCACCGTTCGATTAACTACATCGCTGAGATGATGGAGGCCCAATACGGCACCCCCTGGCTGAAGGTGAATTTCATCGGCGTGAGCGCCACGGCAAAGTCCTTGCGCGACATGGCACGTTTTTTTGCGCAGCAGACCGGCGACGAGGCGATTGTGGCTCGCACCGAGGAGATTATCGCCGAGGAGATTATCGCCATTCAGGAACAGTGGGATTACTATCGCGGCAGGTTGGAGGGCAAGAAGGCCTTTCTCTACGTAGGAGGCTCGCGCTCGCACCACTATCAGAAGCTGCTGCGCGACTTTGGCATGGCCACGGTGCTTGCCGGCTATGAGTTTGCCCATCGTGACGACTACGAGGGGCGTCAGATTCTCGGCGACATCAAGGTTGATGCTGACAGCAAGAATATCGAAGAGCTGCATCTGGGGCCGGTCGAAGGCAAGTACCGCCTGCACTTCTCCGAGGACAGCTACGCGAAGCTGAAGGCCGAGCTGGACACCTTTGAGTTTTATGCGGGCATGATGAAGGAGATGGATACGGGCGCGGTCGTGGTCGATGACCTGAACCATTTTGAGACCGAGGAATTTATCAGACTGCTCAAGCCGGATGTCTTCTTCTCGGGCATCAAGGACAAGTTTGTTGCCCAGAAAGGCGGCGTCTTGAGCCGTCAGCTGCACAGCTACGATTACAGCGGGCCGTACGCGGGTTTTCGCGGGGCGATTAACTTTGGACGCGATGTTGCCATGGGCATCGAGACGCCCGCCTGGACGCTCGTAACACCGCCCTGGAAGAAAATCCCGATACTGAGTGGCACCCTGGGAGATGAGTGAGATGCTTGAACTGACACCCCGCGCTGAGGTCAACGAACGTAAGGCGCTGCGCATCAACCCGGCGAAGACCTGTCAACCGGTTGGGGCGCTGTACGCAGCGCTTGGCGTGCACGGCTGCATGCCGCACAGTCATGGCTCTCAGGGCTGCGTGAGTTTTCACCGCATGTTCCTGACACGGCATTTCAAAGACCCCGTCATGGCCTCGACGAGCGCCTTTACCGAGGGAGCCTCGGTCTTTGGAGGAGGCTCGAACCTCACCAACGCCTGCCGCAATCTCTTTGACACCTATGACCCCGAGATAATCGCCGTGCATACGACCTGCCTCTCGGAGACCATCGGCGACGATCTGAATTCGATTGTCTCTGCCATGGACATCCCCGAAGGCAAACACGTTGTCTACTGCAACACGCCAAGTTACGCCGGATCCCATGTCACCGGATATGCTAATATGATAGCAGGCTTTGTGCGACACCTTGCACAGGGGGGCGGGGCGGAGAGCGGCGCGGGGGGTGCGGATGCAGGGGCAGGGGCGCCAGCGGCTACGGATGCGGGGGCGCCAGCGGATGCAGGGGCGACGGGTGCCAAAGGAAGGGGCGGCCCTGCCGCACGACAGCTTGCCCTGATTCCCGGCTTTGTAAATCCCGGCGATATGCGGGAGATGAAGCGGCTGGCCGAAGCCTTTGGTATCAACTACACGATGTTGCCGGACACCTCCGGCGTGCTGGACGCGCCGATGACCGGTCACTTTGAGCTTTATCCCAAAGGCGGCACGTCTGTCGCGGACATTATCAGGCTTGGCGACGCAGACGCGACGATTGCCCTGGGTGAGGTCGCGACCTTTGCGGCAGCCAATGAGTTGCGCAAGAAATGCGGCGTACCCGAAACGATGCTCGGTCTGCCCATCGGCGTGCGCGCGACCGACGCCTACGTCATGGCTCTGGCCGACTTCGCTCAGCGCGATGTGCCCTGGACCCTTGAGGAGGAACGCGGCCAGCTGGTGGATATCCTGATTGACGCGCACCCCTATCTGGACGGCAGAAGCTGTGCGCTGTACGGCGACGCGGACACGCTTGTCGGCCTGACGAGCGCGGTGCTGGAGATGGGCATGGTGCCAAAATATGTCTTTACCACCGGCCCGCATCCAGAGATGGTCAGCCGCTGCGAGGCGCTGTTTGAGGAGTATGGTTTACAGGAAAGCTGTCTTGCCAAGGCTGAGGCGGATCTCTTTGAACTGCATCAGCGCGTGATACATGACCGGGTTGACGTGCTGCTCGGTGGTACCTTTGGCAAGCAGATTGCCCGGGCGGAGGATATTCCGCTGGTGCGCGTGGGCTTTCCCATCATCGACCGCTACGTACACTCCTATATGCCCATCGTCGGCTACCGGGGCGGCATGCGCCTCGTGGAGATGATCGCCAACGCGCTGATGGATCGATTTGACCGGGACTGTGCAGAAGAAGAATTCGAGTTGGTGATGTGAGCGCCCCTGGTGATGTGCGCGCCCCTGGTGATGTGAGCGCCCCTGTTGATGTGCGTGGCCCCTTGGGTGATGTGCGTGGCAAGGACGTGCGTGGAACAAAGGCGAGGTGAAGCATGGTCGAAAGCGTATTAAAGGAGCGGGTCGCGTCAATTGCCACAGGACGTGGCAGGAAAACGCTTGGTTGTAGCGGCAAGGCGGCGGGAATCGAGTGCGAGAAGCCCAGTGTCTCCGGAGCGGTGTCGCAGCGAGCCTGTGTATTTTGCGGAGCACGGGTCGTGCTTAACCCGATAACCGACGCCTTTCACATCATCCACGGGCCGATTGGCTGCGCCTCCTACACCTGGGACATTCGCGGTTCCCTGACCAGCAAGGGCGAACTCTACCGCAACAGCTATTCCACCGACCTTGGCGAGTTGGACATCGTCTTCGGCGGCGAGAAACGCCTGGCTGCCGCCATTGAGCAGGCGGTCGAACGCGAGCACCCCAAGGTCGTCTTCGTCTACGCAACCTGCATCGTCGGCGTCATCGGCGACGACGTGGAGGCAGTATGCCGCGACGCCGAGCAGCGGTTCGGCATCCGGGTCATCCCCGTCATGGCGCCGGGCTTCTCAGGCACCAAATCGCAGGGCTATCGCCTTGCCGGCGAGGCCATCATGCGGCTGATACGCCCGCACTATACGCCGGATGCCGAACCGCTGGCGGCCGTCAACTTCCTCGGCGACTTTAACCTTGCGGGCGAGACCTGGATTGTGCGTCGTTATCTTGAACAGCTCGGGGTTCCCTCGCTCACCTCGATTACCGGCGACAGCCACTATGACTCGCTTATCCGTGCGCCCCGTGCCGCCCTGAATCTCGTGCAGTGTGCCGGCTCCATGGTCGCACTTGCCCGTCAAATGCAGGAGGAGTTTCATATCCCCTTCCAACGCGTAAGCTTCTACGGCATCGAGGACACCTCCAACTCCCTGATTGAGACGGCGCGGCATTTTGGCCCTGAGGCGACCCGACGGGCCCGCGAGTTCGTCGAGGAGGAGACGGCACGCCTCTGGCCTCTCGTTGAGACGTACCGGGAACGGCTCGCCGGCAAGTGTGCGGCCATCTACGTGGGTGGCGGGTTTAAGGCGATAAGCCTTATCCGACAGTTCGCCGAACTCGGCGTCGGCGTTGGCATGGTGGGCACACAGACGGGCCAGCCCGAGGACTATGAGATTATCCGCGACATCGTTGGCCCCGAAACGGTTGTGCTTGACGACGCGAATCCCGCAGAGCTTGAGAAGTTCATGCGCGAGCAGCACGTCGACATTCTCGTCGGGGGCGTCAAGGAGCGTCCGCTCGCCTACAAGCTCGGCGTGGCCTTCTGCGACCACAACCACGAGCGCAAGCACCCGCTTGCCGGTTTTATTGGCGTTGAGAACTTTGCAAGGGAGATAGCCGATTCGCTGCTTTCTCCCGTATGGCGGCTGCTGTAAGGCCGTTTCTTTTCGCCTGGGTCCGCCAGCCCCTGTGCGCGGCCGCGTGATAGAGAAAGCGGTGGTCACTGTTCTCGTTTCGTCGCCTCATGCCGTGACGCCATGAGGCGTGCTGAATATCTGGTCGCCACGAGACCTGCCCCCAATGCCAGCAGAGGCGGCTTCATATCACATGGAGCAGGACGGCAAGGACATGACAGCTGCTTCCTGCAAGCACCCACAGATGCCACACCGCGTGCAGATAGGGTACCTTTTTAAGAACGTAGAAAATGGTGCCCAGCGTATAGCAGAGGCCGCCGCTTACCAGCAGCGCCATGCCGCCATCGGGGAGCATGCCGACCAGCACGCTGCCTTTCAAAAGGATGAGCCAGCCCATGGCCAGGTAGACGAGCACGCTGACCCACCGGGGGCGAAATACCCAGAAGGCCTCAGCCGCCACACCCGCCGCCGCCAGAGCCCACTCGATGCCGCACAGAATAGCCCCGCCGCTTTCTGCGAGCGTGATGAGGCAAAAGGGCGTATAGGTGCCGGCGATGAGCAGATAGATGGAGGCATGGTCAATAACCTTAAACACCTGCTTTGCGCGTGGAGCGCGAAACGCGTGGTAGAGCGTCGAAGCCGTGTATTCGAGAACGAGGGCGACGCCAAAGATGACCGCCGCCACGAGGCGCACACCGCCGCCGTGCCGCTCGGCGACTACCACGAGCACCACCAGGGCGACGATGCTGAGAAGTGCCCCGACGCCATGCGTGAGGGAATTCGCAATTTCCTCGCCGGTCGAATAGGCGCGGATACGCTTGAGGCTCTCGTCTGCGGTCTGTGGCTTGCGCACGGGCCAAATCGCCTTTCTGCCGCCCATCTCTCGCTGCGCCCCTCAGACGCCCTCGCGCTCGGCTGTGCCCCTCTCGCTGCGCCCCTCAGATGCCCTCGCGCTCGGCTGTGCCCCTCGCGCTCGGCTGCCCCTCAGACGCCCCTGCCGCTGCCAAACCGCCGCCTAAAGCCCCGCCTCTTTGAGGGCGCGTTCGTAGGTAGCGTAGGCATCAGGCGGACTGCCGAGAAAGATTGCGCCAATCACACCGTTGGCATCGATGATGATGGTGTAGGGGATGCCGTCGGTCGGGTACAGGGCGCCAATCGTTCCCTGCTCGTCGAGTACCCACCGAAAATCGTAGCCGCTCTCGCTGATAAAGTCGCGGGAATCCGCAGGCGCATCGCTCACGGCGACAGCCAGCACCTCAAGCGCCGGATAATCCGCCTTCAACGCAGCGATGTCGGGCATCTCTCCCACACAGGGTCCGCACCACGAGGCCCAGAAATTGAGAAGCACGGGCGTGCCTTTGAGCTCTGACAGGCTGCCGCTTTGCCCATCGACCGTGGTGTAGGAGAAGTCCGGCGCGAGTGCGCCTTCCTTAACCACCCCTCCCGGCGTCTCTGGAACTGTTGGGTCGGGCGTGGCCGGGTCTGGTGGGGTTGGGTTGGGTGTGGCCGGGTTGGGCGGAGTTGGGTCGGGCGCTTGCGTATCAGAGCTGTCCGGGTCAAAGGCTGCCGGGTCAGACAGTTCCGGGTCAGAGGCGCCCGCTTCGTTGCTGCACCCACATCCCAGCAGGCTCACCGCGAGAAGCAGGGTTGCCAACAGCACAAAGAGCACACGGAGCGCCCAAAGGCGGCCTGGGTGCGGCTTGTCTGTCTTGACGGTCGCAGGTTCAGCGTTCATATCTCTCTCCTTTTGTGCCAGGAGCAGAAGAGGCCACGTTGCCCCGTCCCTTTCTTTTGCTCAACATATCCGTCAAGGTAAAGGAGATGGCCTGCTGCTCGCAATGACGCGCACAGAGGCCGCACTGGATGCACTCCCGATCACTGACGGTACCAACGTCCATTTTACACGCTTGCACACACGCGCCACAATGTGCACAGCGCGAGAGGTCAAGCCGATAGCGCAGCAAAGCGATGCGGTTGAAGAAGGAGTAGAGCGCCCCCAGCGGACACAGGAAGCGGCAAAACGGCCGGTAGATGAACAGGCAGGCGACGAGAAGGACAAGCAGCACGGCAAACTTCCAGGCAAACTGCCAGCCAAGGAGCGCCCTGAGCTCCTCCCTGCCAGCCGGCAGCACAATCCCCGCCTCCAGGGTTCCCGCAGGGCACAGGAAGGCGCAGAAGAAGGGGAGCGGGCGCGCGTTAGACAGGGTGAGGGCCAATGGTATGCCAATCACCGTGATGGCCAGCACGACATACTTGCCCCAGCTGGCAACGCGGCTCCAGGTGCCTTTGCGCAGTTTGGGCAGGGGAATCTTGTCGAGCAGGTCCTGAATCAGTCCAAAGGGACAAAGCCAGCCGCAGATTGTCCTGCCAAAGACTGCGCCAAAGGCAAGCAGGGTGCCAACGATATAGAAGGGCAGTTTACGGTCGGCGGCGGCGAGCGCGGCCTGAAGCGAGCCGATGGGACAGGCTCCGATTGCACCGGGACATGAGTAGCAGTTCAGACCGGGAACACAGAGAGCCTTGAGCGGGCCCTGGTAGATGCTGGCGCTCGCAAAGCCGGGCAGGTTGAGATTGTAAAGCAGCGCCGCCAGCAGCTGGATGAGCTGGCGGCGGCCTCGTCGCGGCGCGCGGGGCGGCGCGCTTGCAGACGGCGCGGGGGGCGGCGCGGATGACGGCGCGCTTGCAGGCATCGGCTTGACTGGCATCGGGCGTACCGGCACCGCGCTCACCCGATTCCAATGCACTCAAAGCAGATGAGCGCGGCCTTGCGCAGGGTGTCAAGCGCGTCGCCCTGCGCGATTCCCCAGACGATGAGAACCGCCGCGAGAGCCAGTATCGCGAATGCCGCGACAGGACGTCGAGAGCTGCGACGCGGGCCTTTCATACAAAGCCTTTCGTGCTCGGTCGTATCCCTTTACCGCAAGGCCCGTGGCGCGCCCACCACTATTCCCAACGAACCTTGCCCTCCTCGTAAAAACCGCGAGAACCCTCCTCCTCGGCCGGTACGCCCAGAGCTATGACATTAAAGGCGACGCGATTGCCCTCAAGGCCAAACAGCCTGCTGAAGCCGGCCACATGCTCCGCCTTGGGAAAGACGCCGCACCAGCAGGTACCCAGACCTTCGGCCACGGCCTGCAGCAGGATGTTCTCGGTAGCCGCCGCACAGTCCTGGGGGATATAGTCGCCGGAGATGTCGTTTTTGATGTCGTTATTGGCAACAACGATAATGGCAGCGGTGGCCGTCTTGAGCATTCCGGTAAAGGGATGAACCTCGCGTATCGCATCGAGTTTGGCACGATCGCGCACGACGATGAACTCCCAGGGGCGCATTCCGCAGGCACTTGGCGCGAGCATCGCCGCCTCCAACAGACTGCGAATCTGTGCATCCGAGATCTCAACATCCGGCCTGTAGGTACGGATTGACTTCCGTCGAGCGATGATCTCTGAGACTGCCATAGCTCCTCCTTTTTCTGAACTGGCTGGGGCATCAGGATTCGAACCTGAATAGCTGGCACCAAAAACCAGAGTCCTGCCGTTGGACGATGCCCCAGCATGAGCACCTCAGTGTAATTCAGGCGGCTGCCTCTGTCGAGGCGCTCACGCGAAAGTCCACGCAAACGTCACGGAGCGCTCACGCGAAACGTCACGCGAGGACGAGGATGAGCGTAAAGGCCCAAAAGCCAAGTGAGAGAAGCAGGCCAACTCCCGCCAGCACCATTCCGGTGATAAGCAGGCCCGTGCGCCCGATACGCAGAAGGCCGAAGCCCAGCCACAGGGCAATGATGCCAAAGAGTGCGCCCGCAAGATACCAGAACAGCCAACCCAGGACCGCCATGATGCCAAGAAGCAGCGGCGCAAGCTCGGCCTTGACGCTGAAGAAGCGCTTGCCAAACAGGCCAAGCGGCACCGCGGCCATGCTGAGATCGGTCGTGGTACGCCCCGTGAATGCCACGCCGTCATGGTAGCGAAACTGCCTGCGATTGTCCGGGTCGATATGCCAGCCTTCGAGATTTGCCATCAGTGCTCCTCCCCGTCCTCAAAGTTGAGGGCCGCCGCATCCTCACGCAGGCGACTGTGCGCCAAAAGCAGCTGCTCCGCAACCCGCACAGGAGCGGTGCCGCCCTCAGTCGTGCGCCGCGCGACGACATGCTCGACAGCAAGTGTCTCAGGTTGCAGGTCTGCGAAGTTCTCATCGGCAGCGAGAAGCTCCTCAGTCGTCAATTGCGAAAGTCTGCGCCCGGTCTTCTCCGCCAGCAGAACCAGCCTGCCAACAAGCTCATGCGCCCTGCGAAAGGGCAGCCCACGCGTAACGAGAAAGTCTGCCAGATCGGTCGCCGCCATATAGCCACCCTGCGCACCATCGAACATATGTTCGCTATTGACGCGGAGCGTTGCCAGCATGCCATCCGTCGCCCCCAGCGCCAGTTCAAGCGTGTCCAGAGCGTCAAAGACGCCCTTCTTGTCCTCCTGCAGATCCTTGTTGTAGGCCAGCGGCAGACCCTTGAGCACGGTAATCAGGCCAACCAAATCACCGACGATACGGCCAGTCCTGCCCCGTACCAGTTCGGCAAAATCGGGATTTTTCTTCTGCGGCATGATTGAGGAGCCGGTCGAGAAGGCATCCGCAAGGGTGATGAAGCCAAACTCCTCGCTTGACCAGAGAATGAGTTCTTCGGCCAGGCGACTGAGATGGAGCACCGTTGTTGTGCAGGCAAAAAGCGCGTCGAGGAGAAAATCGCGATCTGAGACGGCGTCCAGCGAGTTGGGGATGACCTGACTGAAGCCGAGCTCTGCGGCCGTCATCTGTCGATCGAGCGGATAGCCGCTGCCTGCCAACGCAGCCGCGCCAAGCGGCGAGGCGTCAGCGGCCCGGTGCGCTGTCTTAAAGCGCCCAAAGTCGCGGCTAAACATCCAGAACCAGGCCAGCAGATGGTGCGCGAAGAGCACCGGCTGAGCCTTTTGGAGATGGGTGTAGCCGGGCAGAATGACCTCTGGATTGTCCTCGGCAAGCTTGAGAATGGTCGCCCGCAGCCGGTTAATGCGCTCGGCAAGCTCGCGGGTACGCCGCAGAAGGTAGAGCCGCATATCGGTGGCCACCTGGTCGTTGCGACTGCGCCCGGTGTGCAGACGCCGCCCCGCGTCCCCAATATCTGCGATGAGCGCACTCTCAATGGCCATGTGTATGTCCTCATCGGCAATCCTGAAGTCAAAATCGCCGGCCTCGATACGCGCGGCAATTCGCCCAAGGCCCGCCGTAATCGCAAGGGCGTCCTGCTCGGAGATGACCCCCTGAGCCGCAAGCATGCGCGCGTGCGCCCGCGAGCCCGCAATATCCTCTCGCCAAAGTCGCCAATCGATTGGCAGGGAAGCGCCGAAGGTCTGCATGGCCTCATCCGGCGCGGCCTCAAAGCGTCCTGCCCAAAGTTGTGTACTCATGCGCTACCGGCCCTTCAGCCCAAGGTCGCGCCGGGCGGCTATCTTCGTCGGCAGGCCAAACAGACGGATAAAACCGGTGGCGTCACCATGGTCGTAGTCGCTCTCGCCAAATGACGCCATATCGATGTCGTACAGGGAGCAGGGGCTGCTGATGCCCGCGTTGATAATGTTGCCCCTGTACAGGCGCAGACCAACCTCGCCGCATACGACGCGCTGCGTTTCGTCCACAAAGGCATCGAGCGCCCGGCGCAGCGGGGCATACCACTGACCGTTGTAGACAATCTCGGCATACTTCAGCGCAACATGCTGCTTGAAATGCGCCGTCTCCCTGTCAAGCGTGATGGACTCCAAAGCCTCATGCGCGTGGTACAGAATGGTCCCGCCCGGTGTCTCGTAGACGCCCCGGCTCTTCATGCCCACAAGACGGTTCTCCACAAGGTCGAGCAGGCCGATGCCCTGTGCGCCTCCCAGGGCGTTCAGGCGCTCGATAAGCGCGACCCCGCCCAGCGTTTCGCCGTCAAGCGCCACGGGAATGCCCTGCTCAAAGGTAATGCTCAGCGCAAGTGACTCGTCAGGTGCGTCCTCGGGAGCACAGCCCAGCTCCAGTATCCGACGATAGTCGGGCGCGTTGGCGGGGTTCTCCAGATCGAGCCCCTCATGGCTGAGATGCCAGAGGTTGCGGTCCTTGGAGTAGTTGGTCTCGCGGCTTATCCTCAGCGGAACCCTGTGCGCCTCGGCGTAGTCGATGGCATCCTCGCGGCTTTTGATGTCCCATTCGCGCCACGGCGCGATGATTGTCAGGTCCGGCGCGAGCGCCTGGGCCGCCAGTTCAAAGCGTACCTGGTCGTTGCCTTTGCCGGTACAGCCGTGCGCGATGGCGTCGGCGCCCTCCCTGCGGGCAATCTCGACAAGGGCCTTGGCAATCACCGGCCGCGCGAAACTCGTACCGAGCAGGTAGCCCTCGTACCGTGCGCCGGCCTTGAGCGTCGGCCAGATGAAGTCATTGACAAACTCGTCTTTGATGTCTGCGATATACAGCTTGCTTGCCCCCGTGGCCAGAGCCTTGGCCTCCAGGCCCTCAAACTCCTCTGCTCCCTGCCCCACGTCGGCCGCCATTGCAATGACCTCGCAGTCGTAATGCTCCTTCAGCCAGGGGATGATGATGGAGGTATCAAGCCCTCCGGAGTATGCCAGTACCGCCTTTTTTACCATGGTGCGCCTTTCTTTACGTGTGCGCCCTGCGCCCTGCGCCCTGCGCGGGCCTTCCTTCGCGCTTATTGTACCTTCAGCTTGTTGACCGCCGCCTTAAAGGCCTTTGCGCGCTCCTCATCCTGCGCAATGATCAGTATGGTGTCATCGCCGGCAATGGAGCCGAGCAGAAGCGGCAAATCGGCGGCGTCAAGCGCGGCGGCGACCGCCTGCGCACTGCCGGTCTCGGTCTTTACGACCACCAGGTTGTTCGCAAGCACAACATCGAGCACGAGGTCGGAGACGATGCGTTGCAGGTGGACATCCTCGGCAAGTATGTAGACGCCCTCCGTCAGCTTGCGCAGGCCCATATCGCTGATGTCGCGTGAGATGGTCGCCTGTGTGCAGACAAATCCTCGCGTCGCGAGTTCCTCAACTAAATCGCGTTGAGTGTGGATATAACGCGACCTGACAATCTCCCGAATAGCCTCGTGCCGCGCGTTTCGTTGCCTCATTGATCTCCTTTCCCACACAACCTGACCACAGAGCATGCTGCTCGACAGCAAGCGTGCCTGAGCCATGCTTCAGCTTCCAGTATAACGCATAATTATAGAAAATATATCTAAAATTCTGAATTTTCTATAAATTATTTGCATGAAAAATGCAGAAGGGCGCGCAGAAACGCTCAGGAGCTCGAGATGCGGTACGCCGGGTCAAGCGCACAGAGTTCCCGGTAGGTGTCAAGCTCGATGATGTCATCAAAGCTGCACTGACGCACCGCGACGCGATACTCCCCTGCCGCCTCGTTGATCGAGACCTGATCCCACATGCGTTCCCTGCCGCCCGGAACCTCCTCCACCACACGCCTGATGCGCTTTGCGAGCCGTGCGCCATCCTCCTCGCTCCAGTAGGAGATGCCAAACATATGATGGCAGTTCGTGCCGCCAACGGCATAGCGGTCGATGTAGCGTCCCGTCGTAAAAAAGCAGCAGTCGCCGGTCTCCTCCACCGGTACCCCCAGATAATTGGTCTCATACTGATAACGTTCGATGAGAGCTGGATTATACAGCAACAGGTCGGCCTCAAAGACATAGGCCGAGTGCACATGCTCCCGCGCAAAGTACAGGGAGGTGATGTTATTCGATTCGTTATAGAGGGGATTCTCTATAAAAGTGATCTGTGGATACTTGCCCAAAAGCTGGTCGAACTGCTCTGACAGGTATCCCCGGACGATATAGACCTCCTCGATGCCAGCGTCCAATACCGCATCGAGCAGGGTGTCGATGATACGTCTGCCCTTGACGCGCATCAGGGGCTTGGGCGTGTTGAGGGTCAGGGGAACCATACGCGCCCCAAACCCAGCCGCGAGAAAGACCGCGCGGCGCACACGATAGGGCTCAAGTGCGCGAAGCCCTGCGGGAGTGATGCGGCCATCGGCCACGTAGCCGGCCTTGAGCAGCTCGGAGGTGGTCCGATTGACCGTCCCGAGCGAGCGGGCGAGCGCCTGGGCCACCTGACGCTGCGAGAGGGGCTCATCCTGCCTGATATGTCGGGCAAGTTCCTGCAAAACGGCAAACTGATTGCGGCTCAAATCCTTCATGCAACAGCGCCTTTCTTCTCGACAACAGCTCCTACAGTCCCACCACTTCGCTTCCCCAGAACCTTCTTTAAGACGCCCATCCCACCCGAGAGCGCAAGGTTTACCACGAGGATTAACAGCGAGACAAAAGCAGCGCATTCCAGCATCATCGTTGCCTCAAAAGAGGGAATCATCAAAGAGAGCGGCCGCGTCGCGGTGTTTGCAAGAAAGGAGACCGCCGAGATGGTCATCATCGAATTCACGAAGAAATAGGTGAACATCTCCACAAGCGTCAGGCGGGATTGCGGCAGAAGCACATCGCGGACGATGGCAAAGCGTCCCACGCCGAGGGTCGCGCCGACGGCCTCGAGATTGGCATTCAACTTGCCAAGCGTATTGTAAATCATCAGGTAGGGCGAGGAAAAGAAGTGCATCATGTTCGCAAGCACCAGGATGGCAAGGCTGCCGTAGAGCAGCGTCCCCTTGAAGAAGAGCACGTAGGAAAGGCCAAGCACAAGGCCCGGAATCGCCAGCGAAACGATGGAGAAGAGGTGCAGGGCATGCGAAAGCCTCCCCGAACTGCGCGCCGTAAAATAGGCCACGATAAAGGAGACCGCACAACCGATGAGCGCAACGGAGCAGGCGATAATCACCGAATTGAGCAGATAGGTGCCCGCCTTCATCCCAAAGGCACGACCGATGTTCGCCAGGGTGAGCGTGAGGTCGTTGGGATAGTGGCTCACAAAGGTGAGCACGACAAAGGAGGCGATGGGCAAGAGCACGAACAGGGCGACCAGCACGCTGGCAACAAGCGCGGCAAGGTCGCGCCGGACATTGTGGCGCAGGGTAAAGGATTTGAGCACGAAGCCGGCGTTGCCCCTGTCGCGCGTGAGCAGGTCGATGGCAAAGGCGATAAGCGCCGGTACGAGCAAGACGAGCCCGATAACGCTCCCCTTGCCAAAGTCGAGCAGGCCAACGACATCCTGATACATCATCACAGGCAGTGTGATACATTGCCCGCCAATCATGAGCGGGACACCGTAATCGGTGATGATGAGCGTAAAGACCGTAAAGATGGCGGCAATCATCGGCTTGCGCATATACGGCACCGTGATGGCCGCAAACTGCCTCAGCCTGGAGATGCCCAGCACGTCAGCAGCCTCGTAGGGCGTCGCGTCCTCATAGCGCAGCACGTCGGAGATCATCAGGAAGCCAACGGGGAAGGAATACAGCACCGAGCCGGTAACGATGCCCCAGAATCCATAGATGCTGCCGTCAATGCCAAGGAGCCTGGTGAGAAAGCCGTTCGCGCCGAAGAGCACGACGAGCCCCATGCCATGTGAGATTGACGGGATGAGCATCGGCAGGGTGAACAGGATGCTCCAGAGGCGCTTGCCGGGCAGGTTTGTCCGCGTGACGGCCCAGGCGAGAATCGAGGCAATCGCCAGGGAGATAAGGGCTGCGCTTACCGAGACGAGCAGGGAGTTGGTCAGTGCCTGGGCAAAACGCGGCGCCGTGATGATGGCGGCAACATCCGTATCGCTGAGATGTATGAGCATCCGAGCGAGCGGCAAAACGACCGCAACGAGGAAAAAGACCAGGCAGACGAGCTTTGTGCTTGCAAGGAGCGGTCCGCGCCTCATCAGATGCTCCTGTGCCCATCTCGCGCATAGGGCAGAAGCGAATCTATCTTGAGCTGGATATTGCGGGCAACAAAGCGTCGCACGTAGTCGTTGGCAGGCTGGTCGATGAGCGCACTGGGCACATCAAGCTGCTGGATGACGCCCTGGTGCATGACCATGACGTGGTCGGAAAGCGCAAAGGCCTCCTCCTGGTCATGGGTGACGTAGATGAGCGTCGTGCCAAATTCGCGCTGAATGGCCTTCAGTTCGCTGCGCAAAGACAGGCGCGTGTCCACATCCAGAGCGCTCATCGGCTCATCGAGCAAAATGATGTCGGGGTTCATGACCAGGGTGCGGGCGATGGCGACGCGCTGCTGTTGCCCGCCGGAAAGCGCCTGGGGACGTTTGGCCTGCTGGTCGCTGAGCCCTACGCGCTCAAGCAGCTCAAGGGCGCGGGCGCGAGCCTTTTTGCGATCGACGCTTCCTCCCCGCAGCAGAGCGTACTCCACATTGCGCAAAACCGTCATGTTCTCAAAAAGCGCATAGTTCTGAAAGACGATACCCATCCCCCGTTTTGAGGGATGGGTGTGTGAGATGTCGCTGCCGTCCTTGTGGATGCTGCCGACATCCTGGCTCTCAAGGCCGATGATGATGCGCAGGAGCGTCGTCTTGCCACAGCCCGAGGCCCCGAGTATCGAGAGGAACTCGCCATCAAGAACCGTGAAGGAGATGTCCCTGAGCACCGTATCAGAGCCAAACCGCTTTGAGACGCCCGTGACAACGAGTTTATCCATCATCGACGCAGCAATCAGTACTGCCATATCCCCAGCAGGCGCTCACGCTCCTCGGGGGTATTGTCCGACATATCGGCGTAGACGATGCCAACCGGGAAGTTCTCCATCTCGATATCGACGTCTGTATAAATCTTCTCGGGGAAGAAGCGTTCCTTATCCTCATAGATCAGCGTGTTATTAAAGAAGTCGAGAACGGCGGCGACCGCTGGATCCTCAAGCCGCCCCTTGATGACCGCGACGCCGTAGAGGGAGAAGGGCGAGCCCTCCTCAAAATAGAGTATATCGAGCGGGGCGCCTTCGTTGATCTCGACGACCGCCTGACCGGTCATGGCAAGGCCGATGGCCACCTCGCCCTGGATCAGCGCGTTGACGGGGCCTGAACCGCTCTCGGTGAACTGCAGGATGTTGGGCGCAAGCTGATCAAAGTAGGCAAACGCCTCCTCCTCGCCCCACGCGTTCACGAGGCTTTTCAGGAACATGTAGCCCGTGCCGGAGGTCTTGGGGTTCGGCATTGAGATGAGGCCCTTGTACTGGGGGTCGAGCAGATCCTCGTAACTGTGCGGAACAGGCAGGCCCTTGGCCTGCAGCACCGAGGTATTGACGGCAATGCAGCCTCCATTGCGATACATCGGCAGGTAGGTGTGGCTGTCGGGGAGCAGGTCGGGCAGATAGGCCGAGGTGTCGAGCGCGGAGAGGTCGGCCAGCTGGTCGGTCATGCCGCCGAGGTAGCCATAGTCCAGCTCTCCGATGATGTCGCAGGGGGTCTGGGCGCCTTCGGCCTGCAAACGCGCGGCGAGGTTGCCCGTGGGCAGGTACTCAATGGTAATCTCATACTCAGGAAGGGCCTCGTCAAGGCGCTGCTGCCAGTACTCGATGCGGTATTCCTCGGCACTCGCGTAGATGATCACCTCGTTGTCGCTGGGCGCCGCAGCGCTGCCGCTGCCGCTGTCGGTGCCGGTGCCGGTGCCGGTGCCACCTTCCGCACCCGTGCTGGGCGAGTCGGGCGGCGCGGCGGTGCCCGAACAGGCAGCAAGCAGGACGAGCATCAGGGACAAAAGTGTTGCGAGCACTGCCGCGCGCATTGCGCGCATTGCACGCGGGGCGCGCGGGGCCTCATGCGTTGGCTGCGTTGCCTGCGGGGCGCGCGGGGCCTGCGGGGCCTCATGCGCTGCACGCGGGGCGCGCGGCCTTTTCGTCGAAAGCGTCATGAACATCTTCCCCTCCTCCTGGTTGGTGTGTTCCAATCTGGGTCATACTACTATAGTTTGGAACGCATCTAAGGAGATTTAGAGAAAAATTTTCAAAAAAGTGTTCAATTTTCCGCCATAAGGAGCGAGAGCAGGGCCTTTTGGACGTGCAGGCGATTCTCGGCCTCATCATAGATGGCCGAGAAGGGGGCATCCATCACCTCGTCGGTGACCTCTTCGCCACGATGCGCCGGCAGACAGTGCATGAAAAGCGCCCTGGGTGCCGCGGCCTCAAAACTGGCCATCGTGATGCGGTATGGTTCAAACAGCACCGCTCGCTCGTCGTGCTGGGATTCGCTGCCCATCGAGGCCCAGGTGTCGGTGATGACGACATCCGCGCCTGCAAGGGCCTCATCGGGGCTGGTCGTCAGCGTAAGGCTCGCGCCGGTTCTGGCGGCCAGCGCCCTGGCTTCATTGAGATAGGATTCTTGGGGCTGGTAGCTTGGCGGCGTGGCGATATGGCAATCCATGCCGCTCATGGCCGCGCCCTCCAGATAGGTGTGCGCCATGTTGTTGCCATCGCCCACATAGGCAAGCTTCAGGCGGCTGAGGTCGCCTTTGTGCTCGTACATCGTCAGAAAATCAGCAAGCCCCTGACAGGGGTGAAAATCGTCAGTCAGCGCGTTTATGACCGGGATACGTGCCCAATGCGCAATTTCCTCAACCCGTGCCTGCGCAAAGCTGCGGATGACGAGCGCGTCTACAAAACGCTCCATGACCATCGTCGTGTCCTTGAGCGACTCGCCGCGCGAGAACGCCGAATGCGTATCCGCCATGATGACCGGATGGGCACCCAGGCGGGCGGCGGCAAGCTCGAAGCTGACCCGTGTGCGCATCGAGGGCTTTTCCAGGATAATGCCAACGGCGCGACCCTGGTACGGAGCCTCGGCCTGAACTTTGGAAGGGTCTGCCTTCCAGGCTCGCTTCTGTGCCAGAGCCGTGGAGAGTACGAGATGAAACTCCTCGGGCGTAAGATCGAACAGGCGCAGCACGTCGCGTCCTGCCAGCGGGTTTTTTGCCGCATGCAGATCGGTGACGGGCTTATCGAGCACAGACCAATCGACACTCATGACAGTATCCCTTTCAGCTTCGCAATCAAGACATCCACCTCGGCCTCGGTACAGACGAGCGGCGGCAGAAAGCGCAGGATGTTCTCACCAATCGCGTTGAGTACCAGCCCCTGCGCGAGGGCGGCATCGACGACTGATGCGGCGATGGGACGCGCAAGCTGGGCAGCGCGCATCAGGCCACGCCCGCGCACCTCGATAACGCCGGGGAGCTGGGCGAGTTTTTTGGCGAGATACTCCCCGACCTGCTCCACCTGTCTTGCGATGTCGCTGGCCGCAAGCTCATCAAGCGTCGCGTTCGCGGCGGCAATCGCAAGCGGGCTGCCCCCGAAGGTCGAACCGTGGTCGCCGGGCGCAAGCACCTGCGCCGCCACGCCACGGGCGGCAACGGCGCCGATGGGCATGCCGGCCCCCAGTCCCTTTGCGAGCGCGACCACATCGGGCATGATGCCATAGTGCTGGAAGGCGAACGGCCAGGTGCCCGTCCGGTAAAAGCCGGTCTGCACTTCGTCGAGCATGAGCAGGATGCCGCGCTGTGCCGTGAGCTCGCGCGCCGCGCGAAGATACTCCTCCGTGCACGGGTAGACGCCGCCCTCGCCCTGGATACACTCAAGCAGCACCGCGCAGATGGAAGGCCCGCCCGCGCCCTGGTTGAGCATTGTCTTGAGCGCGTGGGTGTCGTTGAGGTCAACGTGGACAAAGCCCTGCGGAAGCGGCCTGAACAGGTCCTGCTTTGACGGTTGCCCTGTCGCAGCGAGCGCGGCGAGCGTGCGGCCGTGGAAGGAACGGCGTGCGGTGATGACGGTGTCCGCGCCCTCAAGCTGCTCTGCTCCATACTTGCGTGCTATCTTAATAGCACCTTCGACAGCCTCAGTGCCGCTGTTCGCGAAGAAGGTGCGCCAGGGCGTCGCGGCAGCATCGGGCGTCGCGGCAGCATCGGGGGGCGCGGCGGGGCTCTCAGCGGCGGCATCCTCGGCATCCTCGCCCGTCGCGGCAGCATCGGGCGTCGCGGCAGCACCGGGCGTCGCGGCAGCATCGCCCGTAACCCCAGCATTAAGCAGTCCGCTTATCTTTTGCGCCAGCTCACCACGGCCCTCAACATAGAAGTAGTTGCCCACGTGCAGCAGTTTGGCCGCCTGCTTCTGAAGAGCCGCAGTCACCCGCAGATTGGCGTGCCCGACGCTCACCGCGCCAATCCCTGCGAGAAAATCGAGATATTCCCTGCCGCAGTCATCATACAGACGCATACCGTCTCCGCGCACAAACTCCACGGGTTTACGCCCATAGGTGGGCAGCATGTAGCTCTTCTCCAGATCTTGTTCCTGTTGCAGACTCATATCGTCACCTATCCATGCAGTTTGGCGGCCAGATTGTCCAGGGGCAGGGCAGCAAAATCCTTTGGGGCGGAGCTTGCCTCCCTGTTGTCTGTGGCATCCCTGTCTCCCTCGCCCTCCCTGTTGCCCTCGCCCTCCGCCTCGTCGGGCATGATCATCGTGCCAACCCCCTCGTTCGTAAAAACCTCCAGCAAAAGCGCGTGGGGGATGGTGCCGTTGAGGATATGTGCGCGGCCAACCCCGGCAGCCAGGGCGGTTACGCAGGCGGTGAGCTTGGGGAGCATGCCCTTGGTCAACTCGCCGCTGGCAAGGACTGTACGGGTCTGAGAAAGACTCAGTCGGGAGATGAGCGAGGCCTTATCCGCAAAATCCCGGTACAGCCCATCGACATCGGTGAGAAAAATCACCTTATGAGCGCCGATGGCCGCAGCAATCTCACCGGCAACCAAATCGGCGTTCACGTTGTAGGAGACCTCGTCTTCTCCCACCGCAACGCTGGCGATGACCGGGATATAGTCGCCGGCGATCAGGTCGCGCAGCAGCGTGGTGTCGATATGCGTAACCTCGCCTACCTGCCCGAGCTCCGGTGAGACCTGCCGCGCCTTGACGATGTGCCCATCCGCGCCATTGAGGCCGACCGCAAGGTGCCCGTGTCGATTGAGCTGAGCGACAAGCTCCTGATTGATTTTGCCGATGAGGACCATCTTCACGAGATCCATGACTTCGGGCGGTGTGACGCGCATGCCTTCCCGAAAGGCGACCGGCAGCCCGAGTCGCTCGCTCAGCTCGCTGATTTCCCTGCCTCCTCCGTGGACGATGATGGGCTTGAGGCCGATAATCTTCATGAGCACGATGTCGCTCATGACATCGGCGCGCAGATCTTCGTCTACCATCGCCGCGCCGCCGTACTTGATAACGACGGTCTTACCAGTGGCCGCCTTGATCCAGGGCAGAGCCTCGATGAGCACCTCCGCCTTGATAAGCGCCCGCTCCTGCAGCTTTTGCAGGGCCGCACCCTGCTCCTCGACTGTCATACTCTGGAACCTTTCTCCTGCACGGCGGCTGCCGCAGTGGCCTTCGATACCTGAACCTCTGCACCCCCTTGCGCCCTTGCGCTTCCTTGCGCCCCTTTGCACCCCCTTGCGCCCTTGCGCCCCTTTGCGCCCCTTTGCGCCCTGGGTGTCTTGGGTACCCCGGGTGGCCCGGGTGGCCCGGGTGGCCTGGGTGCCCCGGGCGTCCTGGGTGCCCCGCGGCCTTCAGCTTCGGTAGTCGCCGTTGATGGATATGTAGTCGTGCGTCAAATCGCAGGTCCACAGGCGTGCGCGTCCCTCTCCAGCGCCGAGCCGAATGTCGATGACGATCTCGACCTGTTCCTCAAAACGTCGCAGGGCCTCCTCCTCGTCAAAGGGTACCGTCAAGCCGCCTTCGCAGACAGTGAGGCCCATGATGGAGATGCTCACGTCCTTTTGCTCAAAGGCCGCGCCGCTTTTTCCAATCGCCATGGCGATGCGCCCCCAATTGGCATCATGCCCGGCAATGGCGGTCTTGACAAGCGGCGAGTTCGCGACAGCGCGGGCAGCCAGGTCTGCCTGCGTATCGTCGGCAGCACCACTGACGTTGACGGTGATGAGCCGAGTCGCGCCCTCGCCGTCGGCCGCTATCTGCCGCGCAAGGTCCTCGCAGAGCACCCGCAGCGCGGAGACGAACGGTTCAAACAGCGGGCAGGTGGGGTTGATGGTCTTGCCCTTGGTCGCGCCGGTCGCCAGAAGGTAGACCGTGTCGTTGGTGGAGGTGTCGGAGTCGATGGTCACCCTGTTGAGCGTGACATCCACAACCTGCCTGAGCGCAAGTGTGAGCGCCTCCTGGGTAAGCCAGGCATCGGTTGCCAGCACACCAAGCAGCGTGGCCATGTCCGGCTGAATCATGCCGGAGCCCTTCACCATGCCGCCGATGGTGTAGGTGACCGCAACGCCGTCGCTTTGTGTCGCGGTAAAGGTAACCGCCGCCTGCTTGGGGTGCGTATCCGTGGTCATGATGGCCGTAGCAGCCGCAAGGCCGGCGGCGTGTGCCGTACCGTCTGCGGCACCAAGCTCTGCGATGGCGCGCGGAACGCCGGTGATAAAGGGCTCAGCCGCAAACGGCGCGCCAATGACGCCAGTGGAGGCAACGAGCACCTGATGCGGCTTGCAGCCGACCTGCTCGGCGACAATACGCGTACTCTGGAGGGCGCTTTGCATGCCCGGCTCGCCGGTGGCCGCGTTCGCGTTACCCGAGTTGAGCACGATGGCCCGTGCGCCGGTATCTGGTGCGGGTGTCTCCACATCATCCATGGCAAGCTGCGCAAGGTGCTGGCGCGAGAGCGCAACCGGCGCGGCGCAAAAGGTGTTACGGGTAAAGACGCCCGTGGCAACGGCGGGCTTCTCGGTGACGATAAGAGCCAGGTCGCGCCGCGCAGGATTGCGCCGGAAGCCAGCAGAAACGCCCGCGCAACGCAGCCCCTTGACCGCGCCCAGGCCCCCTTCGACAAAGGTCGCGTTTTGGACGACCGTCCCAGGAAGCGCGGCTATGGCAGATTTTTCGCCCGTTTTCGGTGCCTTTGTGCGCTTTGCTGACTCCGCTGCTTCCGCTTTTGGCGCTGCTGTTGTCTCCGGTGTCGTCTTGTCCATTCGCGTCACACCACCGGCGCAACGGCGCTCAGGCCAAGGGTCTCATGAAAACCGAAGACAATGTTGGCGCACTGCACAGCCTGAGAGGCCGCTCCCTTGCCCAGGTTATCGATGGCGCAGCAGGCGACGAGCACACCGGCCGCCTCGTCGTGGGCGATACCGACGTGCGCACTGTTGCCCCCAAGGACGCTTGCCGTGCGCGGCATCGTCCCAAAGGGCAAAAGCTGCACAAAGGGTTCATCACCATAGGCCGCCAGATAGGCAACCTGCAACATCTGTGCGTCCACGCCCGCCTGGAGCGCAAGCGTCGCCGTCGCCAGAAGACCCCGCTTGAGCGGTGCCAGATGCGGGGTAAAGACCACCTGCACCCGCCGTCTGGCCTCAGTGGAGAAGGTCTGAGCGATCTCGGGCGTGTGGCGATGAGTCGTCGCGCCGTAGGCATTGACATTGTCGTTCGCACTGCAAAAATGGGTCGTATCCGTCGCCCTACGCCCCGCGCCCGAGACTCCGGAGATCGCGTTTACGATGACAGGGGCCTCCGCCGCCAGACCGGCGGCCAGCGCTGGAGCTGCCGCCAGCGCACTGGCTGTGGGATAACAGCCAGGGCAGGCCACCAGAGCGGGGTGTTCGGCGCCAGCAAGTTGTGCGCGATAGAGTTCCGGCAGACCATAGATTGCCTTTTTGAGCAGCTCGGGCGCTGCATGCTTTGTCCCATACCAGTGCGCATAGGCCGCGGCGTCCTTCAGCCGAAAGTCAGCGCTGAGATCAAAAACGCTCACTCCCGCTTCAAGCAGAGCAGATGCCATCTCCACTGCAACGGTATGTGGTACCGCCAGAAAAACAGCGTCAAACTCACCAGCCCGTGCCAGCTCAAGAGCCGACTTATGGGAAATAAAGGTCAGCGCAGTCCGATCGAGCAGGGCAGGA
Organism: Coriobacteriales bacterium; assembly: GCA_031277035.1. Lineage (GTDB taxonomy): Bacteria > Actinomycetota > Coriobacteriia > Coriobacteriales > UBA8131 > JAIRXA01. Next base: position 42,617 of record JAISLY010000007.1, read on the forward strand.
TACAACTCGGCGAGCGCCACCCCCGCCTCGCTGTCAGAAGATGCTGCAAGCAGCTCAAAGGAGGGATGCCCGAGCAGATGGCGCACTACCTCGATGCCGGCATAGCCGGCAGCTCCGATGACGGCGACCCTCTTGGCTGGCATATGCCGTACTTCCTCTCCCACTCATCCGGCCCCTGACAAGGCCAAGTCTCAAAATCTGCAAGACTGAACCTGAAGACTGACAAGACTGACAAGACTGACAAGACTGACATTTCGCGTTGCTTGATACCTATCCGCAAAACGATAGCAGAAAAACGCTCCAAGTCAAGTAGTTTTGCAAAAATTGATAGTTTTATTCAAAAAAACGCGATAACAGGAGTATTTATACAAAACTTTCTCAATCCTCATGTGCAGAATCAGCGTTGCTCCTCCTGCAGGCAGCAGATCAAATGTCATGGAGGCAGAATGCTGCGGTCTCGCCGAGATGATGGATCCGGTATCGTACTGGTACTATGCTGAATGTTCATCGATGCGCCTCTCCAACCAAGACCGTCCTCATCATACGGATCAGGGACTGACAGCAAAGGAAGTTGATGACACATGTTGAAACGGATCATCCTGATAGCGGGAGGGGCGCTGCTGCTTGTGGCGGCCCTGTATCTGGCGATGCTTCTGGACACGAACTCGCTGATGCGGTACATGCGAAGCGTCTTTAATGGGGAGGTGCCCCTTGAGGA
>JAISLY010000025.1 GCA_031277035.1 Coriobacteriales bacterium
ACCGCAAGAATTACGGCATGAGCATGATTCAAAACCTTAGGGATATTGCTGAGTGGGGACTTCTCGAATTTGAAATTAGAGAGAGCGCAAAGTGGACGTGTCCGTCCTGCGGACAGTTGTTGTCCGTACATCGGGACGAATGTCAAACCTGTGGCGCGGTAAAGAAAGAGTGAAGCTATGACAGGAGTCAAACACCCAGCAATCGTGGGGTTTCAGCCAATATGTCAACTGTTCAACGCCCCCCCCCTATCATCTGGTTGCGCTGGGGCTCGCGCTTAAAATAGACGAGCAGACGGGCAACGGCGTCCGCGTGACAGCAAGGGAGAAGAATGACCATGATCAGCGCATTTCGCGCCGCCACCGTAGACAAGTTCGGCGTACACTGGAACGTGATTGCAAAAGAAGCGCCGCAGAACGGGAGGAAAAGACCGTGAGCAACGAGCGTGTTTATAAAATGAAGGTGTCAGATGTCTATCCTATGCTCGTCCAGAAGGCAGAGCGCAAGGGGCGCACGAGAGCGGAAGTGAATGCCGTCACGATGTGGCTGACAGGCTATGACGAGCAGGGCCTGCAATCGCAGCTTGACAAAGAAGTCAGCTACGAGCGCTTCTTTGCCGAAGCGCCGCAAATACATCCGAACGCGAACAAGATTACGGGTGTTATCTGCGGACATCGCGTAGAAGACATCGCCGACCCGCTGATGCAGAAAGTCCGCTGGCTTGACAAACTGGTGGACGAGCTTGCAAAGGGCAAGGCAACGGAGAAGATACTGAGGAGTTAGGTGACGAGTGATGCAGTATGTGTCCGCAGACAAGCTGAGCATGTGCCCTGGGGCGGCGGCGGGTACCTGGATTATGCGATATGACCGAGGAAGTCTCTGGTGCGCTCGTGTTTGGGGTGGTCAAAGACCTCAAGCGGACTGCCCTCCTCGACGATGGCTCCGTCGTCCATGAAGATAACCCGGTCGGCAACTTCCCGAGCAAAACCCATCTCATGCGTGACGACAATCATCGTCATACCTGCCTCGGCCAGAGAACGCATGACGTCCAAGACGCCACGGACCAGCTCGGGGTCGAGTGCCGAGGTGGCCTCGTCGAAGAGCATGACGTGCGGATCCATCGCAAGCGCCCGGGCAATGGCAACACGCTGCTGCTGACCACCGGAAAGCTGAGCAGGGAGATACTCGACCCTATCGCCGAGCCCGACCTTCTCCAACTGTTCAAGGGCGATGCGCTCCGCCTCCTGCTTTGAGCGCTTGAGCACCTGGCGCTGGGCGAGCATGACGTTGCGCTTGGCGCTCAGATGTGGAAAGAGGTTAAAGCTCTGAAAGACCATGCCGACCTTCTCGCGAACCTGATTGATGTTCACCTTGGGATCGGTGATGCGAACGTCCTCAAAGAAGATGTCCCCGGCCGTTGGCTTCTCCAGCAGATTGACGCAGCGCAGCAAGGTGGACTTGCCGGAACCGGAGGGGCCCAGGATGACGACAACCTCGCCGCGATCGACTTCCAAATCGACTCCCTTGAGCACCGCAAGGCTGCCAAAGGCCTTATGCAGTTGCTCGATGCGAACGACGGCCCGCGAGCTACGACCGCCCTGGTCGAGAACAGCGTTGAGGTCGTCACGCACTCTCTGATCTGCCGCACTCATTCGCTTGCATGCCTTTCGGGTGAGGTCGATGTCATCGGGGCGGAATCCGTTGCGGAAAGCGGGGCGATGGTTTTGAACAGGCCGACCCGTTTTGTCCTTTTTCCAGCGTCCACCTTGGCGCTCTTCTCCCCTTTGTCCGGCGGCGGCGCCTCACGCCCCTCGGAGGCCGCGAGTTTCTTCTCAAAAATAGAGATGATGCGCGTCAACGGCAGCGTGACGATGAGGTAGTAACAGGCCGCAACGACATAGGGGGTCATGTTTCCGGCGGTGTTGACGAGGGTCTTGGCAAACATCATCTGCTCCATGACGCCGACCGCAGCCAGAAGCGAGGTGTCCTTAAAAAGGAGGATAAACTCGCTGGTCATCGTTGGGATAACCCGGCGCACCGTCTGCGGGATGATGACGAAGAACATCGTCTGCACACCGTTCATGCCAAGTGAGGACGCCGCCTCAAACTGCCCCTTGTTGATGGACTGGATGCCGGCACGAAATATCTCGGCGAGATAGGCGCTGGAGTTCATCGCCAGCACAAGGATGCCGAGCACATAGTCGTTGGGCTTGATGCCAAGCAGGGGCAGTCCAAAAAAGGCGATGTATATCTGCAGGAACAGCGGCGTGCCACGGATTACATTGACGTAGATACTGGAGACAAGGCGCAAAAGGCGGAAGCGGGACATCCTGAGAAAGGCGATGCCCAGACCAACCGGAATGGCAAGCGGGAAGCCCAGGAGCACCAGGCCGAGCGAGCGCAGCCAACCAAAGAAGAGGCTTGGCACCGCCGCGACAATCCACAGCGGATTGAGGAAGATGTTCAAAAACTTGACGGAGTTCCACGCCTGCACCCAGTCCTGCTGCGCAAGTGAGTTAATCAGACGCTGGGTGCCCGTGATGGCGATGAGGGAAATCGAGGGGCCGGGGGCCAACTCGTGCTCGACGCCCGCATCGTCAACATAGCTGCCGGTGATACTCACCTCGCCGTTAAGGGAGGGCAGGCAGAACTTGTATATCTCCACATACAGCAGATTACCTGCGGCGATGGGGTCGTCAAGGGTGATGATGAGACGCTCCGCCGTAAGGTCTTCGGAGCATTCGAGCTCCTCGTGCAGCGGATGCTGTGGGTCGGTCATGACCATCTCCTGCACCTTGACGTAGGTGTCCTCAGTCAACGCGCAGCCCTCAGGAAAGACAAGCGTGATGCCGCAGACCTCCTCACCTTCCTCAACCGTGCCAACCCAGGTAAGGCGCGTCGGCTCTCCGCCTATGATGTTGCGCCCGCCGTCCTGATTGGGCGCTGCCGTCACGCGATCGGTTGTCAGCGCAAAGGCCCGCGTGGCCGGGATCAGAAGCAGCACGAGCAGCACGAGCAGCACGAGCAGCACGGTGGAGCGTAGAACGGCCGAGCGTAGAACAGCGGAGCGTAGAAGGGCCGAGTGTAGAACGGCCGCCCGAGCAGAGGTGCCGCGGGCGGCGCGGTCGGACGGGCGGGCGAAAGCTGCTGGTTGGGCGGGCAGGCGGAGGTGCGCCCGAGTAGACGCACGGAGGGATACCGTCGCCCGAGCACGCGGCAGGCGCCCATCTCTGACGGCAGTATCCCTCAACATTGAGTACCCGGCCTTCTGGCTTCGGCTTTACTTGATGGTTGGCTCGAAGTCGAAGTATTTGGAGAAGAGCGTGGCATAGGTGCCATCGGCAATCAGCTTCTGAAGGCTGGTGTTGATGGCGTCGAGAAGCGCGGGGTTATCCTTGGACACGGCGATACCGTACTGCTCGCCAGTCGGGATGACCTCGATAATCTCACAGTCGGTGTAGGTGGTCTCCACCTGCTCGACAGCAACGGGCTCGTCAAAGAAGATGGCTTCCACATCGCCGGCAACAAGGGCGGCAAGAGCCTCGGAGGTCTGGTTGTAGCCCTTAATCGTGGCGTCGGGGATGTTCTCGGCTGCCCAGGATTCGCCGGTCGTACCGGACTGGGCACCAACGGTCAGGCCGGCCAGATCGTTTGTGCTCGCGTAGGAAGAGCCCTTCATGACCACACAGGCCTGGTTGGAATCGAAGTATGGTATGGAGAAGTCGACAAGCTCCTTGCGCTCATCAGTGATGGTAAATGAGGAAAACCCGATGTCCATCTTACTGTGCGCGGCAACCGAGGCGATGAGCGTGTCGAAGTTCTGCGGAGGCAGGTACTCGACCGTGTAGCCCAGGTCGGCACCGATGGCCAGAGCAAGCTCATACTCAAAGCCGGCCACCTGGTCGCCTTCCATGTAGATGAAGGGCGGATAGTCGCAGTCCGAGCCGACAAGAATCTTGCCGCTCTCGATGGTCGCAAGTCCCTCCTCGGGAGCCGGAGCGGGCGTATCCCCTGTTGCGGGAGGGGGTGTTTCGGCAGCACCCTTGCTGCCACCGCCGCAACCGACCAGCGCCATGCTCAACGCAAGAACAAGCGCGGCAAGCAGCGCGAGTCCCTTCTTTGATACCGACATGTTGAACCTCCTTGTTTCCCAGAACGTTTCCCAAAACGTTTCCCAGAACAGAACCCACTTTATTGTGAGCGAGTACAAGGGTAACGCAAACGAATGTATAAATCAGCAGAATGTGTGTATATTTTGTGAACGAGAGGCCTGATGGGTGGGTCGACAGGCTAAAGCGGTACCTCTAGTCGCCGGCGTTTGAGGGATCGGGCAGGTCCTCTCCCAAATCCGCCTCCTCGACGCCCGACTCCAGAGAGACGATTGCCTGATGGTTGGAGACGACCTGGGCCGAGATGGGGCCGAGCCACTTGTCGATGATGACCTCAAGCACACCGTTATCACGGATCGTACGCAGCGAAGTCTGCAGTGTGTCGAGCAGTTCGAGATTAGAGACCGCCACGCCCATATAGATGCCGGTAGGGTCGGTCAGCAGAGCTGCGCAGTCAATATTCGGGTACTTTACTGCCAGAAAGGAGCCGACGACGGCATCGGCCGCCGCGTAAGAGACCTCGCCGGACTCCAAGGCGTCAAAGGCCGCATTCAGGGAGGGGTAGTTGCTCACCCAATCCTCCCCGTACAGCTCGCCTATCTGCCAGGCGGAAAGAGAGCCCTCCTGAGCGGCGACCTTCACGCCGTTTAAGCCGCCGAGGTCAAAGTCGCCCGCCGCGCCTGCAAAGTCAAGAGCAAAGACGGCCGGGGCGTCAACAAGATAGGGGCCAACCTGCGCCGCGACCGGGGCAGCGGGGTCATCCTGCTGGATGCCCATCACAATGTCAATGCTGCCGTCGGCAAGCAGCGCACTCGCGTCCTGACCAACGATGTCAACAATCTCAAGTTTGAGGCCGAGGTCATCGGCAAGCGCGGCGGCAATATCGATGTCGATGCCTATGAGACTGCCATTGGCGATGCCCGCAAAGGGCGCATGCGAGGAATCGACCCCCACGCGCAGGATGCCCGATGCGGCAACTGTGGGTGGAACCACCTTTGCCTCGCCAAGGCTCAGGCCCGCACCCTCCACGCCGCCTTTACAGCCTGTGAACAGGAGCAGTACGCCTGTCAGCGCCGAGACCAGCACAAGCAGCAGCGCCCGGGAAAGGCTTGCTGTTTTGGCAGGGCGCACCGTCGTCTGGGCCCTGCGCCCGGCCTGGGCCGAGCGGGCGGCCTGAGCCGGGCGGCCGACGTGGGCCGAGCTCAGGGGCTGGGCACTGTGGGATACGCGCTTCATCAATCTCCTCCACCCTATCTCTTTCATGCAGGTTCCCTCCAGCTGACCTGGTCTTTGACCCCACACTCGCATACCGGGACGGTCGCTTGATATGATCTCACTACTGGCCCTCTCGTCCGGGGGGCGGAATGCCCCAGACACCGGACGGTACGACTTACCCCTAAGACGCGCCGTGCTCGCGCGCAGGACACCGGGGCGCCCACGCGTTTACGTGGATCCTTTTGGCCGCGTCTACCATGGACTAGGATAGCACATAACTTTATACCTACCCTAGGGTCAAGGGCCGTCGCATGACGGTGCCAGGCATCGAGTTATGTGCTATCCGCAACCACAGACCCGGAGGGAACCTTATAATTCTAGCAGAAGTGTGAAACGTGCGCCTACGTCCTTCGCCGGGCTCAGCGACAGGAACTCTGGAGATGTTAAGGAGCAGACAGACGCGGAGGCGCAAGCGGAGGCGGAAGCGGAGGCGGAGGCGCAAGCGGAGGCGGAAGCGGAGGCGGAGGGGCACCGTTACTGCCGCCACTTCCGTTACTGCGTTAAAATTTCCCGATACACCGGTCCGTCGCGTTTCTCCAGAAGCGCGAACAATTCCTTTGGGGTGAGCGTGGGCACCTGGCTTTTCGTGAAGCCATTCTTGTCCCGGGTGATTATGAAGTCTGCGCCAATGTTTTCGGCGCAACGAGCAACCAGACAATCTGAATCGTCCCGGTTTTATCTCTCCATCAGTGAGGTGCGTCGACTTATCACCACACGCGGGCAAGGGTTGCGACGCGAATCTCCCCCACCCCGGCCTGCAGGAGCACCGAAGCGGCCGCATGAAGCGTCGCACCGGTGGTGAGCACGTCGTCGAGCAGGATCAGGTGCGGGGCGCGGGGGGAGGTGGCGTGGGTGGAGCGGCCGGGGTTGGTAGGGGTGGCGGCGCTGGCGGGCATGGGAGAGACGGGGTTGGTAGGGGTGGCGGCGCTGGTGGGCATGGGAGAGACAGGGTTGGTGGCGCGGCTGCTGGAGGAAGCGGCAACGGATTCGATAAGAGCTGCCACTGCCGCCGAATCGACAGAAAAACTCGCCCGAATGTTCTCCTCCCGCTCCTGCCGATTGAGTTTACGCTGGTCACCGACCTCCTTCTTGTGAAGCAGGGATATGGCGGCTCGCCCGGTCTGCCCTGCAAGTATCTCTGCGAGTTCTGCCATGTGGTCAAAACCGCGGCGCTCACGAGCCTTCCGGTCGCAGGGAATCCAGGTCAGCGCGTCGGCCCAGGCAAGCCAACCCCGTGGCAGCGCCCGCGCGAGAAGGCCGGCCAACACTCCGGCCAGCCGACGCTCGTCCTTATCCTTATAGGCGACGACCATCCGGGCGGCGGCATCGCGAAACTCAAGGACGCTCACGCCAGCCGAATAGGCCAACTCTGCCGGACCCTCCGTCGTCAGACATTCCGAGCACACCAGCCAGCCAAAGGGCGCACCACAGCGGGGGCAGGCCCAGCGAGGGTCGATGTAGGGCAGGTTGGCGGCGCACTGATCGCACAGAAGCTCACCCGGACGCTCACAGCCCACACAGCGCGTTGGCCAGACAGCTTCAAGCGCGGCATTCAGGGTATCGTCGAGCAGGGAGCCCATGCGATTGTCCGCTCACGCCCGGGGCGTCGCTTCGTCTGCATCGCCGGGCGGCGTGGGCGCGGCGGATGCGTCCGCTGCAGCGGGCGGCGTGGGTACCGCGGGCGCATCACCGGGCGCACCACCAGGCACCGCAGGCGCACCACCAGGCGCATCGCCCAGCGCGGCGGCCAACTCGCCCGGCGCAAAGACGCCCCGCTCGGTCACAATGCCCGTGATAAGGCCTGCGGGAGTGACGTCAAAGGCGGGGTTGTAGACCTGCACGTGCGCGGGCGTCATCTTAAACCAGGCATCGAAGGCATAGGCCGCACCCTTGCGCTCAAGGCTCATCTGATGCCCGCCTTTCAGCTGCAGATGGCGCAGGCCCTGCGCGGTGAGCAGATCGAAGGCCTGGCTCGAAGCGGCGTCGTCGGGCAGTATCGTGCCAGAGACGATACAGCCTTCAAGCTCGCGGGGATCGCGCTGCTCAATCGGTATGCCACTGCCCTCAGGAAGCTCAGGATCGATGGTCGAGAAGGGGGCGCAGACATAGAAGGGTATGTGGTAGTGACGCGCCAGGATGGCAACGCCGAGGGTACCAATCTTGTTTGCGGTGTCCCCGTTGACACAGATGCGGTCCGCGCCGACTAACACGAGGTCGACAAGGCCACGCGCCATGACGCTCGCGGCCATATTGTCGGCGATAAGGGTCGACGGGATGCCAGCACACAACATCTCCCAGGCGGTCAGGCGGCCGCCCTGGTTAAGCGGGCGGGTCTCATCAACCCAGACGTGGCTGACAAGGCCCGCGTCAAAGCCCGTGTAGATAACGCCGCCGACCGTGCCAAAATAGGCGGTACCCAGCGAGCCAGCGTTGCAATGGGTGAGAATTCGGGCATCCTTTGGCAGGATGGCACGTCCTGCGGCGCCGATGGCGCGACAGGTTGCCTCGTCGTCGGCGGCCATCTGTCGGGCAAAGGCAACGAGCGCCTGCCGGGCGGCCTGCAGCCCGGCCCCCGGCGCATCGCCGGGGGCCGCGGCGGCAGCCGCAGCCGCCGCGCGGGCACACTGGCGGGCCTGCTCAGCGCCCCAGGCGAGATTGACCGCTGTGGGGCGTGCGGTGCCGATACGCGCGGCGGCGGCGTCGACGCCGCTGAGCCACTCCTCAACCGTCGTCCCGCTGAACTCGTTTTCGCTCCACAGCGCAACGCCCATCGCGGCGGCGACGCCCAGGGCAGGCGCTCCGCGCACCGCAAGCGTCTTGACCGCAATCTCGAGGCCCTCCAGTGTCCGGCAACAGAGGATGTCGCCGGTCAGAGGCAGTCGGGTCTGGTCGATGAGGTAGACGCCGGGCACCTTGTCTTTTGCATCGACGTCCCACCAGATGGTACGGGGCAGATTGGCCAGATCGGCAGGCATCCTCAAATCGTCCCTGTCTCCCAGGAGTCAAGATACTGCTCCTGCTCAGACGTCAGCGCGTCGATGGCGATGCCGAGCGTCTCAAGTTTCAGACGGGCAATCGTCTCATCGATCTCGGCAGGCGCCAGATGCACACCGCTGGCAAGATCGGCGGCATGGGCGCAGAGGTATTCGGCGGCCAGCGCCTGATTGGCAAAACTCATATCCATGACCTCGGCGGGATGCCCCTCGGCCGCGCTGAGGTTTACCAGGCGGCCCTCGGCAAGCAGGATGACGGTACGCCCGTCTCCAAGGACATATTCGTCAACCAGCGGCTTGAGCGTGCGTTTGCTCACCGCGTTCGCCTCGAGCCAGTCGATATGTATCTCGGCGTTAAAATGCCCCGAGTTGCAGATGATGGCGCCGCTTTTGAGCTGCGCGAAGACCCTCTCGTCGATGACCTTCAGATCGCCGGTCACCGTGACCCAGATGTCGCAAAAACGAGCGGCTTCGGCGGCAGGCATGACCCGGTAGCCATCCATATGTGCTTCAAGCGCCTTGAAGGGGTCCACCTCGCAGACGATGACCTGCATACCCATGCCGGCCGCCCGAAGCGCCACCCCGCGGCCGCACCAGCCATAGCCGCTCACCACAAGGGTGCGTCCGGCGAGAAGACGATTTGTTGCCCGCACAATAGCATCAAGTGTGGACTGGCCCGTGCCGTAGCGGTTGTCAAAGAAGTGCTTGGTCTTCGCGTCATTGACGGCGATGATCGGGTATTTGAGCGCTCCGGCCCGCGCCATCGCCGCAAGGCGGATAACGCCGGTTGTTGTCTCCTCGGTGCCGCCGATGATGCCATCGAGCACCTCGGTACGCAGGGCATGGATGCGGCCAACAACGTCAGCGCCATCATCCATCGTAATCTGGGGACGGTGCTCAATGGCCGCGTCGATGTGACGATAATAGGTCTCGGTATCCTCGCCCTTGATGGCATAGGTGCGCACGCCATAGTGCTCCACGAGGGCCGCGGCCACATCGTCCTGGGTCGAAAGCGGATTGGAGGCACAGAGCACCACCTGAGCGCCACCGGCGACGAGCGTTCGCATCAGGTTGGCGGTCTCAGTTGTCACATGCAGACAGGCGGACAGACGCGTGCCCGCCAAAGGCTTCTCGCGGTCAAAACGCGCACGAATGGAGGCAAGCACCGGCATGTCGCGATCCGCCCATTCGATACGGTCGCGGCCTGCATCGGCCAGTGTGCTGTCCCTGACGTCGTAGTTCATCCCTCTCCCTTTCTCGAACTCCACCATTTCGCGGCGGCCTGCTCAACGCTCATCATCGCGCGGCGGCCTTCCCAAAACCTGTCAGACCTCCAACCACACGGCGGCCTTCCCAAACCCTGCTCAACGCTCATCATCGCGCGGCGGCCTTTCCAAAATCTGTCAGACCTCCAACCACACGGCGGCCTTTCCAAAATCTGTCAGACCTCCAACCGCGCGGCGGCCTTTCCAAAACCTGTCAGCCCTCCAACCGTGCGGCAATCTGCTCCATGAAGGCCCGGGTGGTAAGGCGCGTCGCATTCTCCCGATGCGCAAGCGCATACAGATCGCCGGTCATGGCACCTGAGGAAATGGTCGCCCTCGTCGCCTCCTCAAGGCGATACGAGAAGTCGACCAGCGCCGCATTGGCATCCATCTCGGCGCGTTTGCGCAAAGCGGCACTCCAGGCAAAGATGGTCGCGACCGGATTCGTCGAGGTCGCCTCCCCTTTCAGGTGCTGATAATAGTGACGCTGCACCGTACCGTGGGCGGCCTCGTACTCAAAAACTCCGTTCGGCGAGACGAGCACCGAGGTCATCATCGCCAAAGAACCAAAAGCCGTCGCCACCATATCGCTCATCACATCGCCGTCGTAGTTCTTGCAGGCCCAGATAAAGCCGCCCTCGGAGCGAATGACCCGCGCGACCGCGTCGTCAATGAGCGTGTAGAAATACTCGATTTCCGCTGCGGCAAAGCGTGTGCGGTAGTCCTGCTCAAAGACGCGTTCAAAGATGTCGAGAAAGCGCCGATCGTATACCTTCGAGATGGTGTCCTTGGCCGCAAACCAGAGGTCCTGCCGGGTCTCAAGCGCATATTCCATGCAGGAACGCGCAAAGGATTCGATACTGCGGTCGGTGTTGTGCATGCCAAGTACCACGCCGGAGGGGTCGTCGTGCATGACAAAGTCGTGGATGAGCAGGCGTTTTTCTGCCCCAGAGGGCGCGGTTGCAACCAGTTCGACGGTCGAGCCGGCCAGCGACTGGTCGATGAGCAAATCGACAGCCTTGTAAAGGTCGCCATAGGCATGGCGGGCGATGGTAATAGGCTTTGTCCAGGTGGGGATATAGGGGCGAATACCTTCGACGAGAATGGGACAGCGAAAAATCGTGCCGTCAAGGATGGCACGCAGGGTGGCGTTTGGCGACGGATAGAGGCAGGAAAGACCGTACTCCTCAACCCGCTCGGCATTCGGGGTGATGGTCGCGCACTTGACGCCGACCCCCAGGCGCGCGATGGCGTGCGCGGCGGCAACGGTCACCTCATCATGCGTTCGTTCTCGCTCCTGTATGCCAAGGTCGTAATACTCGGTCTCAAGCTCGACGAAGGGCTCGAGGAGCAGTTCTTTTACCCAGGCCCAGATGACACGGGTCATCTCGTCGCCGTCAAGCTCGACAAGGGGTGTCTGCATTTTGATGCGATCAGCTCGCCCAGTCATAGGCTCAGCGCTCGCATATCTCGATAATCTGAGCGGCTCGTTTTCTCAAGACGCCTTTATTGTGCTTCGCGTCAAAGTCCATCCGCGCGGCAAGCGCCCGGCGAACATCCTTACTGGTACGTCCGCCGGCAAAGGCAATGACGCAGACCAGCATATCCTGAAACTCCGCATCCCCGTGGTAGCACTGAAGGGCCTCGTCAATCAGCGGCCAGACCTTTGTGGAACGTCGGGCGTCAAGTGCGCCGTAAACGGTCAGAAAGCGCAATGCAGCCAGTCGGGTTGGGCCGCTTTCCTCATCGTAGAGCGAGATCTCAGCGCCGCTCAGGGCGGCGTCACAGGCCGCCGGATCAAGCGGGGCAAGGCGGCAGAGCGCCTCGAGGCTCTCCCAGCGAGTCTGGGCCTCAGGGCGGTGCAGGGCATCCGCAAGCTGCGCAATGAAGGGGACGAGCAGCTGCGGCTGGCGCTCGGAGAGCACGTTGAGAGCGGCGGCGGAAAACTGCCGCACGCGCCGGGCATCGATGGAGAGGTTTTCTGCAAGCGCGGCAAGGATGGCCGGGTCCGAAGCGGCCTGATTGGCAATCGTCGTGCGATCCTCGGTCGGGTCAAAGACGATCTGACGGCTGACGGACTTCTCGGCTGCCCGCTCGGGGCGCGCACCGGTCTTCTTTGGCAAAGCGGCCTGCTGAGTATCGGTCTTCTTTGGCAAAGCGGCCTGCTGCCCGTCTGCCTTTTTCGTCGGAGCGGCCTGTTTGGGGCCTGTCTTTGTCGCCATACTTCTCACCCTTCAAACGCAAAGCCGCCGTGGCGGCGAAAATGAGCGGCCAGTCCGCCATCTGCCAACAGCTGTGCCATCACCGCAGGCAAAGGCGCGAAGACAAGTTCCTCTCCGGTGCTCAGATTGCGGACGAGACCTGCCTCAAGGTCCACCTCTATCTCATCACCTTCGTCGATACGGTCGGTATCGACCTCAACGAGAGGCAGTCCGGTGTTGATGGCATTGCGAAAAAAGATACGCGCGAAGCTCTTTGCCAGCACCGCCTTCGTGTTCGAGTGGATGAGTACGAGCGGGGCCTGCTCGCGCGAGGAACCGCAGCCAAAGTTCGTACCCGCAACGAGAATGCCGCCCTGGGGCGAGACGCGCTCGTAGTACTGCGGGTCGAGCTCCTCCATCGCATGGCGTGCCATGTCGTCCATATCGTTGGACTTGAACTTGTACTTGCCAGAAATGATGTAGTCGGTGTTGATGTCATCACCAAATTTGAATGCCTTTGCCGTGAGACTCACAGGTACTCCCTTGGATCGGTGATCCGCGCGTTAAGCGCACTGGCGGCGACCGTCGCCGGGCTGGCCAGATAGATGAAGGCGTTGGAATTGCCCATCCTACCCTTGAAGTTGCGGTTTGCCGTTGAGATGACGTTCTCCCCATCGCCTGGCACCCCGTTGTGCGTTCCGACACACGGCCCGCAGCCGGGAGTGACGACACTTGCACCCGCACGGACCAGGGTCTGGATGTAGCCGGCGGCCATCGCGTCGAGGTAGATGTCGCGTGAGGCGGGGGCGACGACAAGGCGAAAGTCAGGATGGATTGCCCTGTCCGCAAGGAGATTTGCGGCAATCGCGAGGTCCTCGAGCCGTCCGTTCGTGCAGGTGCCGAGAAGACCTTCGGCCACGGGCAGGCCCTCCAGCTCAGATACGCCCACGACTGCTCCCACGGAATGCGGCTTTGCAATCTGAGGTTCCAGATCATTGAGATCTATCGTCACGGTGCGCGCGTAGACGGCATCCTCGTCGGGTGCAACAGGCTGCGGTGTACGCGCAAGTGGACTGCCATTGCGTGCGGCGCGCTCGGCGAGAAAGGCGAGCGTCTTGTCGTCGGCACACATCAGGCCGGCCTTCGCGCCAACCTCGATTGCCATGTTTGCGATGGTCATGCGTCCCTCGATGCTCATCTCGTCTATGGCCCTGCCGTAAAACTCAAGCGCCTGATACGTTGCCCCATCGACGCCGATGCGGCGGGCGAGCGCAAGAATCATGTCCTTGGCGTACACGCCCTTTGGCAGAAAGCCCTCATAGACAATCTTTACGGTCTCGGGAACTTTGAACCACAACTTGCCCGAGACCATCGCCGCAGCCCCGTCGGTTGAGCCAACGCCGGTGGAAAAGATATTGAGCGCACCATAGGTGCAGGTATGGGAGTCGCAGCCGATAACAAGGTCGCCACAGACGACCTTACCGCTTTCTGGCACAAGCTGATGACAGACGCCCCTGCCCCAGTCATAGATGGTAATCCCGGTCTGCCTGCCAAAGGCGCGCATCTTCGCATGGATTGCACTTACGCCCTCAAGCGGCGAGGGGCAGCTGTGGTCCATGACCATCGCAACCCTGTCAGGATCAAAGACGCCCTCGGCACCCAGTTGGGCGATGGCGTCGATGGCAAGTGCCGAGGTGCCGTCCTGGCTCATGGCAAAGTCGACGTCGGCGATAACGATGTCGCCGGCATACGCGTCCCGCTTGCTGTGCGCGGAGAGTATCTTCTCCGCAATTGTCTTGCCCAGTGCGACCACATTCCTTTGGATTGGGCGTAAGCAGCCAGAATCGTCAAAGAAGCAGTATACCACGCGAAGGACGGAGAGGGAGATGCCGCTCAAGTCGGATGCCGTTAAAATCGGGTAAAGCCGGGTGCCGTTAAAATCGGGTAAAGTCGGGCGCTATTAAGACGAGGCACTGAAGGTGCACGCACCTGGCTCCGAGGACTTCAAGGATGTCAACTCCTCGACCTTCGAACGTAAAGTACCGATGAGGAATGAACGGTAAAGTTCAATCGCCTTCAGGCGATGAGGCTTTTTGCCGCAGGCTCTGCACGAGATAGACCAGACTGAGCACGAAAGTGACTGCGATTAACAGATCTAGAACCATGTGATAGGCATCCTTAATGAGTACGGTATCGGATGGGGTTACGAGATAGGCCGTGCCCTCATGAGCGAAGAACGCGTTGTAGCTGGCGATATGCTCCGGACTTGCCTGAAGATACATCCCAAACTGGATGAAGCCCCATATCGCCGCAAATGTCGGCAACAGCCATCTGCCTACCCGCTCCTTGAAGACGAATGCTGAGACACAGGCGGCATAAAGCAGCCAGAATGCGGCATCGACCGGTTCGTCTGAGAACGCCGAGATCACGAGTATCAGATCCCCGAAGCTAAAGCCGGTCAGATCGAGCGTGAACCACGCAAGCAATAGTATTGCCGATATGGCTGTTACCCTGCGCACGTCTTGCCGGAATCGTCAAGCCCGCGTGTGAAGGGCTCGGCGTATCTCAGCGGTGAGAGAGTCCGCGCTGGGAGGGCAGTAGACGGCATGCACGTAGTCGGTCATCAGCAGCTCCTTGCACTTGAGGGCAGTCTTGCATGAGTTGGTTCCATTATCCCACTAATCATCAAACAGAGAACCCTGCGGCATACATCACCTGCCGCTGCCACGGCTGCTGCTGCTGCTGCCACGACGCTCAGCCGAGGCGCTCAGCCGAGACGCCCGCCACGACGCTCAGCCGAAGCGTTCAGCCGAGGCGCAGGCCGACTTCCTTGAGCTGTCGCGCTGAGACCTGCGCCGGGGCGCCCGTCAGAGGATCTGAGCCACTTGAGGTCTTGGGGAAGGCGATGACATCGCGAATGGAGCTGTGCCCGCCAAGCAGCATCGCAAGGCGGTCGAGACCAAGGGCGATACCCCCATGCGGCGGTGCGCCGAATTCCAGGGCCTCGAGCAGAAAACCGAACTGCTCAAAAGCCTCTTCCCTGGTAAATCCCAGAACCTCAAAAACGCGCAGCTGCTGTTCGGCGTTATGAATACGCAGGGTACCGCCGCCAATCT
Organism: Coriobacteriales bacterium; assembly: GCA_031277035.1. Taxonomy (GTDB): domain Bacteria; phylum Actinomycetota; class Coriobacteriia; order Coriobacteriales; family UBA8131; genus JAIRXA01. The sequence goes on from JAISLY010000025.1 coordinate 14,958, forward strand.
CATAGCCATCCATCACAAGGTCATAGGAATAGGAGCCGCAGGCAAGCGGGTCGCTCTGAAGCAGGTCAATATCCTCGTCCCTGATGCGGGTGAAGGGATGGTGGTTGGCAACGTAGCGCTTCTCGTCGGCGTCATAGCGAAACATTGGAAAGTCGGTGACCCACAGCAGCTTATGGCAGCTGCGCTCGACGCCAAGCAGGTCGGCGAGATACAGGCGCACGGCAGAAAGCGCCGCGCTGACCGTCTCAATATCGCCGGCGCCAAACAGGACCAGGTCGCCATCGGCAATCTTGAGCTCAAAACGCAGGGCCTCAAGCTCTTCATCCGTAAAGAACTTGACGATTGGCGACTTGACCTCGCCAGAAGCGGTAAAGACGATCCAGGCCATACCCTGTGCGCCGTGCTCTGTTGCGACTGCGGCAATCTTGTCAATCTCGCCACGGCTCAGACCGCCCGCTCCCTTTGCATTGATGGCCTTGACCACCCCGCCCGCTTTGACGGCCGAGGAGAAGACCTGAAAGCCACTCGTGGCAACGATGCGCGAGATGTCCACGAGTTCAAGCCCAAAGCGCGTATCGGGGCGGTCGTTGCCAAAGCGCGCCAGCGCCTCGGCATAGCTCATCCGTTGCAGGGGAAAGGTATGTTCGAGGCCAACTGCCCCAAACACCTCAGCCATGACCTCCTCCATGAGGTCCATGACGTCGCTTTCCTCGATGAAACTCATCTCCACGTCGAGCTGCGTGAACTCCGGCTGCCGGTCGGCTCGCAGATCCTCGTCGCGAAAACAGCGTGCAATCTGATAATAGCGCTCAAGACCTGCCACCATCAAAAGCTGTTTGAAGAGTTGCGGGCTTTGGGGCAGCGCGTAGAAGCTGCCTGCGCTGGTGCGGCTCGCAACGAGGAAGTCGCGGGCGCCCTCCGGGGTTGATCGGCCGAGAATGGGCGTCTCGACCTCGATAAAGCCGCGGGCGACAAGGGCGGCGTGAAGGGCCGCGGTCACCCGGGAACGCAGGCGCAGGGAGGCCAGCATCTCGGGACGGCGAATGTCGAGATAGCGCCAGCGCAGGCGCGTCAGCTCATCGGTCTCGATGCCATCCTCCAGGGAGAAGGGCGGAGTTTTTGAGGTGTTGAGCACCTCAACGAAAGACAAGACCACCTCGACCTCTCCGGTCGGCATGCTCGCATTGACCGTGCCCTCGGGGCGGGCACGCACCGTACCTTCGACCAGGAGAACCCATTCGGGGCGCATGCGCTCCCCGAGTTCGAAGAATGCGGGCGCAAGGAGCTCGGGGTCGAAGACCAGCTGCGTAATGCCCGCGCGATCGCGCAGGTCGACAAAAATCAGGCCGCCGTGGTCGCGACGGTGGCCGACCCAGCCGGTCAGGGTCACGCGCGCGCCGATGGCGGCGGCGGTCAGCTCTCCGCAGGTATGCGAGTGCATACAGTGTGCGTTTGCCAGGGCGGGGTCAGGCGCGGGCGCGGCGGCCGGGGTGGGCGCGGTGGGCGCGGGCGACGCGGTCGACGTGGGCGCGGTGGGCGCGGGCGTGGCGGCCGGGGCGGGCGCGGCCGAAGCAGACGCGGTGGTGGTCGGAGGGGTGGATGTGTGGGGGGTGGTGGTCATGGCACAAGCCTTTCAACGAGGTTCTCCAAAGCGACCAGGGCCTCCTCGCGGGTGGCCATGTCGCGCAGTCTGATTGTCTTATCGGCCAGCTCATCGGGCCCGAGGATGCCAACAAAGGCCGCCTGGATTTTATCGGCGAGCCTGAACTGGGATTTGAGCGAGCGTCCCTGATGGTCCATCTCGACCGGTATCCCCGCATCGCGCAGGTCAAGCGCAAGCTCAAAGGCCGCCTGACGCGCCTGATCGTCAACGGTCGCCAGGAAGATTCGCACACGGGGCAGCGCAAAGACCGCGCCGCCTCCCTCACACTCCCCTCCCGCCGCCTTCTCCTCCTCAAGGGCCTGCAGCGCAAGGAGGATGCGTTCAAAGCCGACCGCGAAGCCAAGACCCGGAGTCGGTTTGCCCCCAAAGACCTCGATAAGACGGTCGTAGCGCCCTCCCCCACCAAGGGCATTCTGAGCGCCGAGCCCCTGGATGGCCTGCACCTCAAAGACCGTTCGTGTGTAGTAATCCAGGCCACGAACCAGACGCGGGTCCTCCTCGTAGGCAATCCCCGCCGCGTCCAGATAGGCCAAAACGGCGTCATAGTGGCCGCGGCAGTCTGCACACAGCACATCGGTGATGCGCGGAGCGTCCGCCATCACCGCCTGGCAGCTCTCAGACTTGCAGTCAAAGGCCCGCAGGGGGTTGGTATCGGCCCGGCGCACGCAGTCCGCGCACAGCACATCGGCGTGGGCGAGGATATAGTCGCGCACCTGGGCCCGATAGGCCGGACGGCAGACGTCGTCTCCCATCGAATTGAGCAGCAGTCGCATCCGCTCACGCGGGATGCCCAGTGCGGAGAAAAAGCGCATCAGCATGACGATGACCTCGGCATCCGCACTCGGTTCGGCCGCGCCCAGGCACTCCGCGCCAATCTGGCGAAACTCGCGATAGCGGCCCTTCTGCGGACGCTCATGGCGAAACATCGCCCCCGCGTAGACAAACTTTACCGTCGCTGCCCCTGGTGGCAGAAGGTTATGCTGGACAAGGGCGCGCGCCACACCCGCCGTCTGCTCGGGGCGCAGGGCAAGCATCTCGCTGGTGCGAGGCGGCACATCGCCCGCAAGGACGGCGCTCAGGCCTCGCTGCGAGAGTGCGAGGTACATCTCCTTGCCAACCACATCGGTCGCATCGCCAATGCCATGCGTAAAGACCTCAAGATGCTCGAATGTCGGCGTCTCGATTGGCTGATACCCATAGCGCTCAAAGAGGTCAAAGGCAATCTGCCGGATGGAGTTAAAGGCGTATGCCTGCTCGGGGAGCAGGTCGTAGGTCCCCGGGGGAGCCTTGAATGCCATAAGGGGCCTTTCTCGCCGCAGGAAGCGGCAGCGTGAGACGGGTACAACCTGAGTATTGTAACGCAAGTGGCTGGCAGACGCGCGACGCTTCGCCATTCAAAACACATTCGGAAACGCAGCGGTCAAAAACACGAGCCCACGGCACAGACAGAGCGCGTGCTTCAGCCATCCGAGTGAGGGCGAAGATACTGGCGCAGCAGGGCGACGGTTGCGGCAAGATCGATGGGTTTGCCGAGATGAACGTTCATGCCGGCGGCCAGGCTGTTCTCAATATCCTCAGAAAAAACGTTTGCCGTCATGGCCACAATCGGCACATCGAGCGCGTGCGGCGTGTTCAGCGCACGGATACGACGGGTTGCCTCGTAGCCATCCATGATGGGCATCTGCACATCCATCATGATGATATGGTAACGATCCGGGTCAGCGGCAAACATCTCGACCGCCTCCTGCCCATTGGATGCCTCCTCGATGTTCAGGCCGGAATCGGAGAGCAGGGCGTTTACGATCTCGCGGTTTACCTCGATGTCCTCCACCAGAAGCAGGTTAAACCCAGCAAACTCGCCCCGTCTGAGCTCCTCGACCGGCTCATCGCCCGGCGCCTCCCTGGCGGCGTCTGGTGCGCGCAGAACCCGTATCGTGAAACCAAAGGTCGAGCCGACTCCCTCATCGGAGTCCACCCATATCGTGCCGCCCATCAGTTCGACAATCTGCCTGGAGAGCGCAAGGCCAAGACCTGTACCACCGTAGGTGCGAGACGTGCCAACGCTGGCCTGCTGAAAGGACTGGAAGAGCTGTGCGCGTTGCTCTTCGGAAATTCCGATGCCCGTGTCCGAAACCAAAAAGCGCAGGGTGCACGGAAGGCCCATCCCAGCGGCGGTGGGTGTGGCGGGGGCAGGGGCGGCGGATGTGGCGGGGGCAGCGGCGGCGGGGGCGGGGGCGGCGGGTGTGGCGGCGGGGGCGGTGGCGGCCTCGACGATGGCGGGAGTATCAGCGGCACCAGTGGCCTCGACGATGGCGGGGATATCAGCGGCACCAGTGGCATCAGCAAAACCAGCGCCCAGCTCCTCATCAAGGGAGACCGCAAGTGAGATATGCCCGCCCTCCGGGGTGAACTTGACCGCGTTTCCGATGAGATTGGTCATCACCTGGGCCAGGCGCAGATCATCGCCATACAGAGTCTCGGGCACCTCGGCGGCAAGGGTGACCGTAAATATCTGCCGCTTCTCATCTGCCCGGAAGCGCATGACGTTCTCCACACGCTTTACCACGTCCCGAAGCGAAAAGACGACCTCGGCAAGTTCCAGCTTGCCCGCCTCTATCTTGGACATATCGAGTATGTCGTTGATGACGCCAAGGAGATGCTCGGAGGCCTCCTTGATGCGCGTGAAGGCGTAATCCTTGCGCTCGCTGTCCTCGGCGCGCTCGCCGATGGCCGTCATACCGATGACGGCGTTGAGCGGTGTGCGTATCTCGTGACTCATGTTCGCGAGAAAATCGCTTTTCGAACGTGAGGCGGCCTCAGCGATCAGAACCTGCTCCTCAAGCTGGGCCGTTCGTTGACGGACGGTGCTGTCGAGCAGCTCGTTCATCTGTGCGGTCGCCTCGAAGCTTGAGGCGTAATTGCGCGCCAGCGTAAACGCCATCGCAAGCGTAAGGGCAAAGAAGGTGTAGCGCGTTATCAGGGTGCCGGTATGCCAGAAGGCAGCGTTGAGAATGTCAAAAAAGGCCGAGAACATGCACAGCGCAAAAAAGAAGATGATGTTGCCAATCATCGTGTCGCGCATGCTGTGAAGTATGGTGCGAAACAGGGAGGGCACGCCACTTTGGCCCGAGCGTCCAGCCTCGCCACTTTGGCCCCTGTGGCCCCTGTCGCCCCTGTCGCCCCCGTGGCCCGCCTCGCCTGTCTCACGTGCCATCCACTCCCCGTGCCGCTGGCTACGAACCTGGCGGATGAAGGGCAGGATGATATCGAAGACGACCAGATAGGGCAAAAACAAAACGCCCAGGAATTGCCAGACGCCAAGAAGTTTCTCGGCAAAATAGACCGAGGTGATACATGAGAGGGCAATGAGCAGGACGCAGAGGACTCCGTAGGCAAGCGTCACTTTGCGAAGACGGTTTAAAACGAGCACCTCGAGGAAGGCTGCCAGGGCAAAGAGAATCAGGTAGAGGGAGGCGTATTCGAGGCGCTGGGTAATGGCCGTGTCCTCAGCGATGCGGTAGATTGCCGGGCTGCGCGAGAAGAAGTAGACCGCGACGAGAATGGAAAAGACGCCGTACACGAGATTGTAGCGTTCGCCCCGTCGCAGCCAGTACAGAAGTACATGGTAGAGGCCCAGGATGATATAGGCGGTGCAAAACGCGATGGTCATGAAGTCGTCGTTGTGCTGCGCGATGCGGGTATAGTCGCCGAGATAGTAGGGTCCTGTGTAGAACAGTCCCGTATAGGAATAGCTGCTCGCACCAAGGATATGGACGACAAGGGCGTTATCCCCCTCGAACAAAAGGCGTCGGTCGACCGGAAGCGTAACGCCTCGTTGGCTGCGGTGCGAGGTGATGGTCCCCTGCGAATCGAGATGAACCTGTCTGAGGAGCGCCTCGCCGTTGAGATATATCTCCCAGTTATCACCGATACCGGCAAAATAAAGCCCCGGCGTAATCGATTGGCCTGTTGGAGAGAGTTTATCGAGCGTCTCGCGGTCGAGTTGGAAGGGGATGAAAATCGTGTACTCCTCAACCGGACGGTCGCGCCAGGGATACCAGAAGCTGTACTGCTCGTTCATAAGCTCCGGGGTATCCAGCGAAGCAATGGCGATGCTCTCGCCCTGATTGCCCTCTGGCGACACGAAGGCCCAGTCGGTGGTGCTGGGGTCTTTCAGCGAGACCGAGGCGGGTTCAAAGCCCTTTTTGACATAGACCGGGCAGGTGGTAAAGTCGGTGTAAAACTCAGAGGGGCGAACCTGGCCCGCCAGGCCGACGAAGAACAGTATCGATACGAACACCACGAAAACAAGCGAAAGCCAGGATGTGAATCGAAGTATCATATCGCCCCCTTGCCCCCTTGCCCGTCGGCTCTTCCCCAATGCACGCCGCAAAAGCAATTCTGCCCGTCAGGCTCCCTCTTCCTGAGCCGCCCGGTGCAGGTTTGATTCAGACCTGAGAAAGGCGAGCCTGCTTCCCCTCAATCAGTTCCTTGATGCTGACAGAGCTGAGATAGTCTTTCAGGATGCTGTTTGCGCCCTGCCACACCCCATGAAACGGGCAACCATCGTGCCGGTCACACCAGTCCCGGTCGTTCGTGCAGACCGCGACGCTGACGGGGCCCTGCACCGCCTCAATCAGGTCGAGGAGGGTCAGCTTCGCCGGGTCGACCGCGAGCATCATGCCGCCCTGGGCTCCCCGGACGGCCGTGATAAGGCCTGCGTGCACCAAATCGTGCTGGATGCTGCGCGCGAAGGCATAGGGCATGGTCTGCAAACGGGCAGCCTCGCGCACGGAGAGCGGCTTACCCTGCGTCTCGGTGAGCGCAGCGATAAGGCGGATTGCATAGTCTGTTCTTCTGGAGATTTCCACGCCCATATACCCCTTTCCGAGGTGTCATTCGATCAGATCGTGCTTTGATGGTTACGTAAGGCCCTGCTCAAGGTCGCGATAGAGCTGGGCAACCGCTTCGTCCTCAAGCCGACGATACGTCTCGCTCTCGCGGTCGACGAAGGACGCAAGCTGGACGAGTACTTCTCCAAGACTGACATTGAGTATCTCACCGGAAGCAAGCGAACTGCGATACGCCTGTTCAACGGCGTTATGCCCCGACATGACAATCTCGTGGCGCGAAAGCCCCTCTGAAAAGCCCGCGAGCTCGGCGATGTCCAGATGAGTAAAAGAAGGATGGTCAGCGGCAAAGCGCTGCCAGACCTCGCAGCGCTCGGAGGTGGTGGGGCGATCGATGGCGATGCGCTGGACGACGCCAACGAGCGAGCGGAGCGGCTCAACGAGCGGCTCGGGAGTCGCGGCGGTCACGATCAGAAAAACGCCCGGTTTTCTCAACAGAGTTCGCAGATAACCGGTCATCTCGCCACGCAAAGACCGCCCGTGCATGCCGCGCCCGTGGCTCTCGATAACGCCGCCGGTGCGCTCCTCGGTACCAAACATCTGCTGGAGGAAGTCGATATTCTCGATCAGGACGGTGCAGGGGGTCTCAAGCTCCATGATGTCGGGAGGGCCGCCGAGAAAGCCGCGCTTGAAGGGGCCGGCGACTTTGATGGTGCCGCTGCCGTCGGGTTCCATCTCGATGTCGATGTGCAGAACCGGCCAGCCAATCTCGCCGGCGGTCGCGTGGGCGAAAAAGGCCACGTCGGCACGCGAGGGGCCATGAAAGTAGAAGGGTTCCGAAAGGGACAGTCCAAAGACGCCGTGCAGCTTGGAGGCCCGCTCGATAAACTCCCGCACCTGTTCAAGCGTGCGAGGGATAAAGCCAAAGCGCCGCATCTGCGCTATAGCATCATGATAGCCTGCTAGTGCATCGTAGTCCAGACGGTGTTCCCGCACCCGCTGCCTGCTGCCAGATGAGGCAGAGGGGACGAGCGATTTGGAGGACTTGGAGGATTTGGATGATTTTGCGGAGCCGGGAGCCTTGAGCGCGCCGGGAGGGGCTGGGGGGGCGGGGACGATTGAAGTGTCCTGAGAAGCCGCGGCGTCGTTGGGGGCGGGGACGCCGGGCGCGGGAGTAGCGCTGGGGGCGGGAGTGGTGGGAGCGCCGGGGGTGGTGGTGGCGCCAGGAGCGCCGGGGGCGTTGGGGGTGGTGGGAGCGCCGGGTGTGGCGGTGGCGCCAGGAGCGCCGGGGGCGTTGGGGGTGGTGGGTAGGTCCGAATCGGGCGACGTGCCAAAGTCCTCAGAGGTGTCATACTCAAGCGACGCGCCAAAGTTCTCAGAGATGTCAAAGTCGTCTTCGACCGCTGAGATGTCAAAGGCATCCTCAGCCTCAAAGGAATCCATGCCGAAGGAGACCATCTGGGAAATCGCCTCTGCCACCGATTCGAGGTCAGCAGGCGAGATACCCATGTCCTCGAGTTGGCTGACCGCGAGACCCTGCAGACGCAAAACGCCCTGCTCGGTCTGTTCGCTGGTGTTGTAGGGGGCGAGCAGGTCGAAGAGCTCCTCGGCGGTCGGACGGTCCCCCAAATCGCAGGCGGCGTCCCAGGCCTTGCGCAGGCCGTCTATGACCCGTCTGGAAAGCATGACCGACCCCTGTTGTTCCATTTCAAAAGCGGCGCAGTACAGGTGGATGGCAAGACGACCTCGCCCGTCCTTAAAAGCATCGTCCGCCGCATCGAGGATGGCAGAGATGTCCTTGAAGGGGCCATTGATGGATTCGTTGAAAGGCTCTGGCTCTGGGCTCATGGTACATCCTCTCCTCGCGTACGCCTCTCTCCATGATAAAGGGTCTGGAACATAAATGATAGTTCCAGAGGGACAATTTGCCGAATCGTTGCAGAGAATTAACTTTCAGGAGCGTCTATCGACCAGTCAACGATGCGCCAGCCCTGTTGGCGAGCGATGCGTTCCAGAAGCGTATCAGGGTTTACGGCGACCGGCGCCTCGGCGGCCGCCAGCAGGGGCTCGTCGCTGTAGTGGTCGCCAAAGGCGCGCACAAGACGCCAGTGCCCCACGCCAAAGGTCTCATCGGCCCAGGCACGCAACTGCACAATTTTCTGCTTGCCTTCGGGCGCTGGGCGCAGGAGGCGGCCGGTGTAAAGTCCGTTGAGAACCTCCATCTCGGTGCAGATGAACCAGTCGGCTCCCAGATCCAGAACCGTCTGTTCAAGCAGGGGGCGAAAGGAGGCTGAGACGATGACGGTCTTCTCCCCCGCCTCCCGACAGGCCTGCATGGCAGAGCGGGCCGCAGGACGGATGAGGGCAGCCAGCTCATCGTGATAGAGGTCAGCCATGAGCGCATCGACCTCCCTGGCCGTCAGGCTGCCAAAACTCGCGAAGATATAGCTGCGGACGACCTCCTGCCTGACGGGGAAGCGCAGACGATAGCGCACGCCCCACCAAAGCACCTTGAGCGCGACGCCGAAGGGGATGACGCGCCTGGAAAAGAGCCGGTAGACCATGCGCACGGGGGAATGACCCTCGAGGATGGTGCCGTCGAAGTCAAAGACCGCGATGCGAATCGCACAGGGCGGGCCGAGCCGTGCGCGGAGGGCCCTGAGCGCTCGACCCCGATGTGAGAGGGCGTTTTTTTCCTCGGCTGTCAACTCTGCCATGGTACGACCGTCCGATACGTCCGCAGGCAAAAAGACGGGATCGTAACCAAACCCACCCGTGCCCCGAGGATGCGAGGCAATGCGCCCCTCGCAGACGCCACGCACAAGAAACTCGTTTCCCTCCTCATCGATAAAGGCAAGGGCACAGACGAAGCGAGCGCCGCGCCGCGCCTCTGGCACCTCTGCCAATGCGGCAAGCAGTTTGCGTATCCGCTCATCGTCTGTGGCATCGTCGCCCGCGTAGCGCGCGGAGTGGACGCCAGGAGCGCCATCGAGTGCGTCGACCTCAAGGCCGGAGTCGTCGGCAAGCGTCGCCCGATGCGTGTACGCAAAGGCATGGCGCGCCTTGATCAGGGCGTTGCCTTCAAAGCTGTCCGCGTCCTCGACCGGCGCTGCCGCCGCCGCTGCGGCCGCGCCCAGCCCGCTGCCGTCCGCGTCGGTGTCGCCCGCGTCGGTGTCGCCCGCCGCCGCTGCGGCCGCGGCCAGCGGCACAAGCTCCCAGCCCGGCATGTCCAGGGCAGCCGCAATCTCGGGCACCTTGTGGGCGTTGTGCGTGGCAACGACGACGAGCCGTGGCGGGGCGTCGGCGGGCGCGGCAGCGGCAGCGGCGGGTGCGGGTGCGGGTGCAGCGTCGGCGGCCGAGGACGCGGGTGCGGCCGCGGGTGCGGCGGCGGTGGTGGCGGCAGCGGCGGGCGCGGGCGCAGCGTCGGTCGTGACGGTGTCGAGCGCTTTTCCCTCGGTCATGGGAGGGCGGCCCTTTGGAGGGACAGGAGCTCTTCGAGGCCCACAAGGCCCAGGTCGAGCAGGGCGTTCAGGCGAGCGCGGTCAAAGGTGGCGCGTTCTCCGGTTCCCTGCACCTCGACAAACTCACCATGAGCGTTCATCACGAGGTTCATATCAATCTCCGCCCGGCTATCCTCGTGGTAGTCCAGATCGAGAAGCAGGCGACCATCCACCATACCAACGCTGATGGCGGCAATCTGTCCAAAGAGCGCATCGCCCTTGCAGCGCCCCGCCAGACGCCAGGCGGTGAGGGCGTCGCGCAGGGCAACCCAGGCTCCACAGATGGCCGCGGTGCGGGTGCCTCCGTCCGCCTGCACAACGTCGCAGTCCACCGTAATCGTTATCTCGCCCAGGGCGTTGAGATCGACGACGGAACGCAGCGAGCGTCCGATGAGACGCTGTATCTCCTGACTGCGCCCGACCGGGCCGTTGGTCTCACGCCGCGTTCGCTTGCCAGTCGACGCGGGCAGCATCGCATATTCAGCCGTCAGCCAGCCTTTGCCGCTGGACTTTCGCCAGTTGGGCACACCCTCCTCGATGCTCACGGCGCAAAGTACCCGCGTATCTCCAAAGGAGACCAGACAGGAACCATAGGTATTCTTCAGATACGCGCGCTCAAAGAAAACCGGCCGCAGAGCATCATCTGCCCGTCCGTCAGTTCGCTGCGCCATAGCCTTCCCTCTCCTTTCCATCCTCCTCAAAAATCGCCAGAGCCTCCTCGAGCTCCGTCGTCGTCACCTGCCAGGGCGCCTCAACCGGATGCGCAAGAATCGCGCTGCCGAGCCGGGCAAAATCCGTCACATCTTTGGCGGTCGTGGCAAAGCGATAGCGCGGCACCCCCGTATCAGGGGCAAGCTGTCCACGACGACCAAGCGCCTGCGCCACATCATGCGCGGTCTCTTCCGCACTTGATATCAGCTGAACCCCGCTGCCCATAATCTGCGAGATAAGGGGTGTGAGCAGCGGATAATGGGTGCAGCCGAGCACAAGCGTATCGATGTCGCAGCGCCGCAGCGGGTCGAGATAGTCACGCGCTATCTGCTGAAAGGCAGGGCGCAGGTAGATGGCGGAGGTCTGCGCCATGGCGTCCTCGATGGGGCCGCGGCCCAGGCGCAGGCCCTGCTCGACCATCTCCACAAAACGGGGAGTGGCAGTCGAGAAGGTCGTAATGCCCGCGTCCAGGGAGCGGATTGCCTGATTGTAGACATCCGAATCGATGGTCGCGGTCGTGCCAATAACGCCGACTCGGCGCGAGAGGGTTGCCTGGACGGCCGCATGCGCACCGGGTTCAATGACGCCGATAACCGGCACGGGCGCCTCGCGCTGCACCGTCGTCAACCCGGCAGCCGTTGCCGAATTGCAGGCGATGACGATAAGTTTCACGCCTTGTGCGACCAACCAGGCCGATATGTGCCGCGCAAAGGCCCGTATCTCGTCAAGCGGCCGCGGACCGTAGGGACAGCGCAGGGTATCGCCCAGATAGAGGATCGATTCATGAGGAAGACGCCGCGCGATTGCGCGCACGACCGTCAGGCCCCCGACCCCCGAATCAAAAACGCCAATCGGCCGAGTGGCAAAGGCGCGTTGCGCTCCGTCGCGCCCTGCCCTGTTGTGTTGTGTCGTGTCATCCATTGCGTTCCATAGTATCGGCATTGCCTCAGTCCAGCAAGCCAACGGGGTGTTACGGGTTTTTCGTTTAACTGTTTGCAGGTTTTTCATTTAACTGTTTGCAGGTTGGGGGGAGCTCGAGAAAATCTCAACCACAGCAGGGTGAATTCTGCCGCCCACCGGCCAAGAAAAACAGCGGCGGAGCTATACGCCAAGTGCAGTAATCGGAAGAACCAGCACGCCATCTTTACGAGTATACGAAAAGTTACACACCCCGCAGATGACCGCCAGAAATGTTGGTGGCTTGCCGCCGGCCTTATGAATTTTCTTCTCCAAGGCTTGAAGCGTTCCAGCTGCTACGTCAGCATCCCCGACGCCCAATTTGACCTCCACGCCCGCCCACCTGCCATCTGGCATCTCAATAATAGCGTCGACTTCAAGCCCTTCATCATCGTGGTAATGGAAGAGGCGAGCGCCGAGCGACTCTGCATATACTTTCAGATCGCGAATAACCATGTTCTCAAACATGAAACCAAAGGTCTCCAAATCCCCTTTCAGGTGGTGCATTGTTGCGCCCAAAGCGGCTATGGCCAAGGATGGGTCTACGAAGTGCTTTTTAGGAGAGACCCGTACCCTATTCCTCGATCTGAGCCTTGGGCTCCACGCTGGCAGCTCTTCGATGACAAAGAGTTTCTTCAGTGCTCCGATATATGCGATGAGCGTCGGCGTTGAGAAATTGACAGCCCCACCGCTCTCCAAAGTGTCCCGAATCAGTGTCTTGTTGGATACCATGGTCATGTTATTGCGCGCAAGCGAATAGAGCAGTCGTCGCACTCTTTCTGGCCTACGCTTTTGATAATCAACCTTGCTCATATCTCTGTCGGCGACCTCTTTGACATAATGGGCCGGTATCTCAAGTGCACTCTTCTGATCCAGTTCCAAAGCGCCAGGCCAACCGCCCCTCGTGGCCAGCCAGATAATCCTGTCAAGATCAGCACTGTCTTTATGACGGCCGAACTCTCCGTCAAAGAGTCGAGCCAAGGACACAGAGGCGCTGGAGTCGCCTGACTCGGCAAGGGTCATGGGACGCATACGCAGTCTATATATTCTTCCGGTGCCAGTATGTATCGTCGACCTTTGCGGAGGAACCGAAGAGCCCGTAAGAATAAAGCGCCCCTTTTCCTGAGATCGATCGATGGCAAAGCGCGTTGCGTCCCAAAGTCCGGGGACTTCTTGCCATTCGTCGATAAGATGAGGGGTCTTTCCTTCCAGTGCAGCAAGCGGATCGATCTCAGCCAATAGCCGATTCTGATATCCGCCAGTAGGGTCGCCCACGTAAAAGACGCTATTGGAGTGATTGAGGCTCGTCCAAGTCTTGCCACACCATTTGCTGCCTTCAACGCAGACGGCTCCAAAGGCTCTCAACAAATCATCGATCCTGTCGTCAATTATGCGCGGTAGGTACCCTTTTTCGGTAAGCAATGATCCTCCTGAACGCATCATCATATAGCAGGGAGTATATCATAATAACGGAGAAAATTTAACTGTTTGCAGGTTTTTCATTTAACTGTTTGCAGGTTTTTCATTTAACTGTTTGCAGGTTTTTCATTTAACTGTTTGCAGGTTTTTCGTTTAACTGTTTGCAGGTTGGGGGGAGCTCGAGAAAATCTTGACACGACAAGGTTCAATAGTCCAGGAAAACGCCTGTACCCCGACGCTTTTATTTCGGCAGCCTCTTTGAGCCGTCCACTTCCCCTCACACCCTTCGGTCTTCTCCATCCGGGCATTTGTCCTTCAGTGGGTGATGTGGTAGGCTTGGGGCTTAAATATAAGACTAGGCTAACTTTTCTGCCGAGTTGAGCGACCCGCGTTGGGAGTTGCTCGACTTCCAACGCGAGGGGTGCTCAAAATTCGTTGTGGGGCGACGATGAAATGGGGAGTTGTGAAACCAGAGGCGAAACCAGCTACAGAATCTACCGTGAAACCAGCCGTGGAAGCAGGCAGGAGCGCGGCTCTGTACTTTTCCGGAACGGGAAACACGCGCTACGCGGTCAGGCGGCTTGCACAGGGCCTTGGCATGCCGGAGGCGAACGTTGTAAGCGTGGAGGATGACAGGCGACTTGCCGCTGCCGCACTTGCAACCGCGGACACCGTCGTTATCGCCTATCCCAACTATATGTGCGTCCTTCCCAAGATCATGAGCGACTACCTGCAGCAGCACCGAGCGCGACTTGAGGGCAAAAGTATCATCACTCTTGTCACCTATGCCCGGTTCTCATTCGACGCCGACCTGCTTGCAACGCGGCTTTTGCGCAAGCTCCGTGTCCCCTTCACTGAACACAGCGGCATCGCCATCCAAATGCCCTTTGTCATATGCGATATGAAGCTGCTGAGGCCAACCGAAGCCGAGGCGGCGACGGAACTGAGGGCTCGGGCCGATGCGAAGCTGGACGAGTGCGCCGTGCGCATACTCGGTGGCGATGTGATCCATGATGGGCGTCCGTGGATGCGCCCGCTGGCCTTCTTGCGCCAGCGAATGTTTTATCAGAGCAGGATACAGAAGGATTTCTCGGGTCTTCGCGTCAACAGCAGCTGCATCGCCTGCGGTAGCTGTGTGCGGCGCTGCCCCACAGAAAACCTTGCACTTATCGATGGGCGCATCGAACAGGCGGGCAGGTGCACACAGTGCTACCGCTGCGCAAATCTCTGCCCAAGCCAAGCCATAACCCTCTGGGGCAGAGCAGTCCAATGGCAATACAAGGGCCCGTAAAGGCGACATAAGGTGACAAGGGGGACGGTTCCATCTCGGCAATCCTATCCACAATCTCAGCTAAAAGTTCTGGGGGATTTTGGAGGGATACAAGCCCTCCCGGCCACCCTCATCGTATCTCCTCGTCCAAGCCTAAACGCAGAGAGAAGCACTTACCCGAGGGAGAGAACAGTCATGACAAACAGCGCAATGAGCGTCAGGGCAATCGCATTGATGATGCTTGACAGAACTATGAATACAACCTTAGGTATCATCATCTTGCGCGTGGGGGTCTGTAGTCTTGCTGACATCACAACGCCGACCACACCGCCCGCCAACGCGAGGACGGACAGGGGCAGGCCGATATACCGACCTACGTTCAACAGGGAGGTATCTGTTGCGACGCAGAGTACCGTCGGGGCGATTATCGAGGCCGCCAACAGCAAAGTGGCAAGCGAAAGCACAAGCGATGCCGTACGTATCGACTTGTTCGCCACCTGTGTTGAGACCACAACCCCACCAATCCCGATGGCCGCTGCGGCGCTGCTTGCGACCAGCACGATGATGAAGACAAAGAAGACTGCAAGGAGCAGGGGAGCCACAACGAGGAAAAAGACAGCTCCCACTTTTAAACGACCTCTCTCCTGTGCGTCGCAGGAGCAAAAGCCTCTGCGCTGAATTTCGGTGTTGAACCCTCTGCGTTGAGTATACTCTTTCACGCGCGTCATAATCGAGTTGCTCAAACAAATCGAGCTGCGTTCGGCATAGAGGGGCAGAGTGGCTTAGACATACGCCCATGGGGCCAAGAGGTAACCTTGAGAGCGAAAGATCCCTGGGTCTATCGAGGCACAATAGCCGGGTATGTCGCAGTAGCCAGACGAGGAGCAGTCGAGGGTCGGGAGGCCGGTGGGAGGGCAGACGACAGGCGAGGGGTAGACGCCGGGCATATCCACATCGCGCACGCCTGCACCGCTCGCCGCGTTCACACCGGTGCCCGTGTCGTCCGCCACATTCACGCCGTGCGCCTTCACGCTGGCGTTTTCTGCGCACCAGGAAGAGTAGGTGTTCAGAACGCGCTCCACCTCGCGCGCCGGAAGCAGGCGCGTGGCATGCCCATCCCGAACCTCGAGGGTCTCTCCCCTATCCTGGGTGTCGATGAACAGAACCGAAGAGACCGCCGGTCGACCCTTCTCAAGAACGATAATTGACGCAGGTGGTCGTTTGTCGGCAAACAGCCCGCCCGGTAGCGAGATAACGCACTGCAGAACGCCGCTTTGAGCAAAGCGGGCGCGCAGATCCATCTCAACCCCTTCGCTGGAAACGAGCGGGCTGTTGCTGAGCAGCAATATCCCCAAACCCCGGGCGGATAAAAGGCTCAGAGTTTGCATAATCCAGGCATAGTTAGCCTTGTTGCTGGGCGGGGGGCCCCAGACCCACCGCGGATCTGTGGGATCAGGCGCACTCTTTGTCCAGATTCCGGGATTGGAAGAGGGCATGCAGACGCATGCCTCTGACGGGGGCACTGAGGCCGGATGGACAAGATTTTCAGTGACCGCAACAACATCAACCAACGCCGTCGATTCATTCATGTGGAGAGACAGGATTCCTTCGATGATACTGAGGACGGCACCGGAGGAGTCGCCCTTTGCGGCATGAGGCTGACGCGCCGGCTTGCCCGTTGATTGGTGTGCCGGCTTGCCCGTTGATTGGTGTACATGCTTGCCCGTTGATTGGTGTGCATGCTTGCCTGTTGATTTACCTGTTGCCGTGCCTGCAGGCCAAACCGTTGCGTGGCGCAAAGGATTGGCCTGCCCCTTAAAATCATGCTGCAGCATCTCCGTATGACGTACGCATGATACCAAGTGCGCACAAAACGCATCCGACACCTTTGCCACTGCGGCAAAAGATTCAGTATCCTGGGGAGCAGGAAGACTCCGACAGGCCTCAGCCAGCGTATCGAGGCTCACAAAGAGCGCGCTCCAAGCGCGGCGTAACCGTTCCTCAGGCCAAGGTAGTATCGCTCCGCTCAAGCGATCCAGAAGAAGTTCTCGAACCAAATCATTGCCAGTAAGATAGTGGCCGGAGGGCAGGCTGCGCAAAACAGCATGCAAATAGTCAAGCTCACATTCCCTATCAGGAATGACCGCATGGAAAAGCTCTGATGGCATGCCTTTGGCGCGACAGGGCACCACCACAAGACGATGCCGCAAGGTCTCAACCGTGCCCAGGCAAGCCACCAGCAGACAGGGCTTATCCAGCGTGTAATCGTCTATCTGCTCCTGATCAAAACCTCGGGCATAATAGGTGTATTTACCCAGACGACGCAGGCGCTCACGACGCTCAATTTTTCGAGAGAAGGCGTCGGTGACATGCGCTACGTCTTTGAGCAGCAACAGCGGTGACCTTTCTGGCCAAACCTCCAGAAGCTCAGACGCCAGAAGCGAAACCTCCCTGCTTCCGACAAGGCCGGAAGCAGGGGATGCGCTCAACTCCTCCAGAGAAGCTTTCATCAAATCCTTAATCATATTCCCTGTCATGTCCTCATCATG
The DNA here is from genome assembly GCA_031277035.1 of Coriobacteriales bacterium. Taxonomy (GTDB): domain Bacteria; phylum Actinomycetota; class Coriobacteriia; order Coriobacteriales; family UBA8131; genus JAIRXA01. The sequence continues at coordinate 31,877 of JAISLY010000025.1, forward strand.
GCTTCATCATGACCCTCGGCATAGCCCGATTCATGTATCTACTTTCCCAGACGTTGACCGAGCAGATAGGGCTGCGTCACGCAATTCATACCAAGGTTTTGCCCCGGCACACGGAAATTATAGAAGGTTCCAAAAGAATCGCCCACCGCTGAACCGACGACATAGAGTCCCTCGATAGGCTTATTGTCCTTATCCAATACGGCCAATTCGTCATTGCAGCGAATACCTCCGCAGGTAGCCAGAAACTGGCTTGGCCCAATGGTGTTGACGGCGCCATAGAAGGGGCCCTGTTCGATTTTAAGCAGGTACTTATCTGTCTTATGAAAATCGTCGTCATGTTGGGCATCACAAAAGCCGTTATAGCGCTCGATGGTCTTTCTGGCGTTCTCAACATCAAGGCCATCCAGCTGCGCGAGCACCTCATCGATGCTATCGCCCTTAACCCAACCACCGGATTCCACGCCAGCTTCTATCTCGACGAGCTTTTCGGCGGCGCTTATCGGTTGTGTACCGAGCAGATCCATATTGACGCCCAGGCCGTTATAGGTGGGCCAGTGTGGGAGAAAGTTGGAGTCAAAGATCGTATACACTGCATTGTCGCTTTGACACTGGATGGTGTAGCCGGCGTAGACCGATGTCGAGGACTCGTTCATGAACCGCTGACCTTCCTTGTTGAGAAGGATGCCGGGGTGGTTCATGTCGCTTTCCGGGGCCGGAAAGCCATACCAGCCAATCATCGGCGCACAGGGATTGGTGTGCTGCCAGGCGCCGCCGACCCAAAGCGCCATCTTGTGGCCATCGCCCGGCATGAGACCGCCGAATTGGAACTCAGCGTCGTAATCGCCGCCTTCGATAGAAACCAGGTCCTGATAGGCAGAGCAGTATTTGGCCATCAGATCCGGGCTCCCGGAAAAATCGCCGGTTGCCAGGACAATGCCCTTGCTGCCCTCGTACTTCACATAGCTGCCATCGGCATTGCTGGCAATAACTCCACTCACCCGACCGGTATTGTCGGCCTCACGCACCAGGTACTCCGCCTTGGTGGTGTAATGTATCTCTCCCCCTTTACTGGCAATGTACTTCTCCAGAGTTGCCGTGAGCAGGGGCTCGCCATTGTTTGCGGAGTTGTCAATCTCAGGGCCATAGAAATTGTGCGCACCGCTGGGGATTGAGAACACGCCACCGTCAACGTCCACATAGGGGACCTCCAGGGTCGTGGTATACCCCGCCTCGTCCATGATGTCGGTAATCCAGTCCATGGCCTCGCCGCTCCTGTTAATCCAGGTCCACCACTTGCGGCAGTCGATGCGATACCCCTGCCGGCTGATCTCGTTTTGGAAGTGATTGACCACCTTGTCCGGTGTGTAGTCGACAAGGCCAAGACGTTGCTGCGTCTTGGTGCCAATGGCATGATTGGAACCACCACGCGAGACTGCCTTGGTGCCTGCTGAGAACAAAATGCACTGACCGCCATTGTTCAGTACTGAGGCTGCGGTTACCAGACCAGACACACCGGAACCGATGACGATGACCTCAGAGGTGATGGTCTGGGTGATTTCGCTTTCTGGCACCGGCTCAGGGGCAACATCAAAACTCCAGGTAGCATTGTTGAATTTCTCCGCTGTCATCAATTCGCCGCCCTCGGCCTCACCGCTGCCGCCGCCGGCACCGCCTCCGCCGCTCCCCTTATCACCGTCTCCAGACTGCGGAGCACAGGCGCCGAGTGCCGCACCGGCCGCACCGATGGCGCCAAGGGCAAAAGCGCCCTTCAGAAAATCTCGACGCCCCAATTTTTCAACTCGTTCTTTACTCATTCGTCATACTCCTTTTTCCTCGTAAATGCACAATATAACCTGCTGTCCTGACGACAGCCTCGCACTTGAATGGTAACGCCACGGTGTACGCATATTTGCCTCAGATGGTATTGATTATGGTATTGATTGCCCGATTAGTACCGCCGAAAATGCTTGGTATCACGTACTATGGGAGTGTTCGGTGCCAGTTTGCACGCACCGTGGAGGAAGACGGTGGATACACGACTGCACAAATGGGCATGGTTGAGGCCTGCTGGTGGAGGCCTTATCTGGGCACTCTTTTTCATCTGCATGTTCAACTACCCGCTTTTTGGCTTTACCAATCCGTCCTCTCAGGCCAATAATCCTTTTAACATGGGCTTCATCATTACCTTGGCCCTTGCTCTGATTGCCCTCGGTTTTTGTATTGCCGCGCCCGCCGTGCGCAAACATTTGAACAAACGTCGTCTCCTGCCAGCTATGGCCATGCTGAGTTTGATCGTCGGTATCGTTGCTGCGGCAACCTTTAACGCAACGGGTGCCGTTGAATATCCTTCCTATATCGCCACGGGGTTTGTGGCCGGCTGCGGGCTGGCAGTCTTTCTGGTCTATTGGTTCTATGATTTCAGCACTTTGAAAGCTTCGATGATTGCCCTGCTTATTCCTCTGGATTTTCTCCTGAGCGCACTCATCACGATAGGGACTCTGATGCTGCCCCGACCTTTTGCTGTCGCCATCATCATCTTGACAGTCTGCGTGGTCTTCCTCTGCATCGTAAGCTACAGACCGCCCTCCATACCCCAAGGCCAACCTTCTCAACCGCAAGCTGCTTCGAAAAGAGAGCGTCTCAGGGGCTTCTTTGCCGCGATCCGACGTACCGATCGGTTTGGGGATTTTGTTTCTTACACCGTCTGCACTATCATCCTGTCTGTCGTTTATACCCTTGTCGGTCAGGTGGCCATATCGGCGTCCATGACCTACTCGGCCTTGAATCTGATAACAATTGCCGATATGAGTGGCGCAGCAGTGGTGGCATTGATTATCAGGTCCATTACCAAGATTAATCTCTCACAAATCTACAAGGCTATCTTTATCGTGCTCTCCACGGCCCTGTTTTTCCTGCCTTTTTTGGGTGAGAGCTACTGGATCGTTACCAATAATCTCGTGGTCTTTGCCTACTATCTGTTCTTCATGCGTCTGATTGTTCTGTTAGCCCAGGAATTCAACGGCTTTGGACACTACGGCGTTACCCTCTTTGCACTGGTAAGCGGCCTGGGTTTTGCCTTTACTCTGGCGGGCGTCATTGCCGGTACCATACTAGCTGCCTCGGGGGGATTTGGCATCATACGTCTCTCAACAGTGGCTTTTGTCTGCGTTTATATCATGTCTATGGCCCTGGTTTCTTTCGCCAACAAAAAGGGTAGAGGCGTTGATTTGGAAAACGATGAGACTAGTTGGGATGAGACCAAGTTGGCGGTACGCGATGATGTGGTGCGCATACAGCAACGCGCGAAACACTCGATAGAGCAGCCGCTCTGGTCGCTTTCAGATGATGCGCTCAACTCCTTATGTGATGCCTTCGCTCACCGCTACCAACTGACCCGGCGTGAACGCGAAATGCTTCCCTTCATCATCAAGGGCAAGACTTCTACCGAGATATCCGAGACTCTGTTCCTGGCTACCAGCACCGTTAAGGGCCATGTGTACGGGCTCTATCAAAAGTGTACGGTGCATTCCAGGCAGGAGTTGCTGAGTCTTCTGGAGCACGACAGAATAATCTCTACTGAGATATGAGCGGTCAAAAGGCGACAGAAGGTGACAAGGGGGACGGTTCCATTTTGTCATCTTTTTGCCTTTTCCCAGCGTTGGAAGAGCGTTTGCGCAGTAACACCCGGCGGTCTGGCGACCACGCGGCGTCACCTACCGGCGGCATTTCGCGATGATGCCGCGCGAGATGCCGGTCGCTCTCTCTATCTGGCGGATGGAAAAACCCTTGTCCCGCAGCAGACAAAGCAGGCGGTCGCGCTCCTTTTTGTCGGCAATCCCTACGAGTGCCACAGGCGCGGTGTCGCCAAGGGCTGCCTTGATTCCCGATAACACCTCGGCATCCGTCCTCAGCTTGCCTTCGGAGGGCATGCGCTCCGCACCGTCGAACACCTGGTGAAACGCACGAAACTCCGCAATCGCCTTCTTGTGGTCATCGGAGAACATGTCCAGCACCAGGCTCGTCTCCAAAAGCGCGTCGTTGCCCTTGAGGTAGCCGCGGTAGCTGCTCCAGCGGTATGCTCTGGCGTCCTTCGCGATGCCCGCCACCACGGGGTTTTGGTGGATATAGCGCACCACGGCAAGCAGGTAACGATCCCTGTCAACAGATTCGCTCTTGTAGCGGTTTGCCACCAGCGCGCCGCTGCGGGCGTATTTACGATTAAACCATCCGGCGTACTGGACAAGAACCCTGTGCATGAGTGCGCTGACGTTGCCAGGCGTGCCCTCGTGTACCAGCAGGTGGACGTGGTTTCCCATCAGGCAGTAGGCATAGACGTCAAAGGGGACGGCGTCTTTTGTTGCAAAAAGCAGGTCGAGGAACTTCCTGTAGTCCGCATCCTCCTCAAACAGGTGACAGTGGTTCACCCCACGAAAGACGATATGGTAGATACCTGACGCACTGATCTGACGGGCGACCCTGGTCATCTGTCATCAACTCCTTCTTGTGCGGACATCATGCGGATAATCGCAGCAATACGGTTTTGGACAGTATAGTCGATAGCGCAAAAGTTGACAAAATGGAACCGTCCCCTTTGTCACCTTATGTCACCCCTTGTCAGCTATCCACATCCTTACTCATCGCTGGTGGGGCGGTGGTGCTTCAGGATGCCGATTATGTTGCGTGAGCCGTGGAGGATGCGGTAGATAAAAACGGTTTGCTGCTCGTCGTCGACCTGATAGAAAATCAGGTAATCGTCAACGACCGCCCGGCGGTATCTGGCGTCATGTTCATATGGCGGGGCACCGTAAGGGTTCTCGGCAAGGCTTTTGCACCGTGCCTTCAGTGCATCGATGATTTTCTTTTGGTAGCTGTCTGAGAAACGCCTGTTGAACTCCTGTATTTCTGTCACATCGGCCAATGCGACCTCAAGATAGCGGAGTTTGTAGGGTTCCACACGGCCTCACGCACCAGTTGAAGCCCAGAACTCATCGTGTGAGAGCCACTTCGCATCCGGGCCCTCGGCAAGCCGCTCGCCCTCGGCGAGGCGCTCCCGCACGTACCGGAGGTGGAGGTACTCCTCATACCCCTTGAAGTCCTCAAAGTTGATGAGCACCGCCTGACCCTTGCCCCTGTTGGTGATAATCACGCTGTCGCGCTCCTCAAGTCGTTTGACGACGGCGGCATAGTTGTTCCTGAGTTCGCGGGAGGGGATGACTTCGGCGTTCATCATGGGGCGCTCCTTTTGTTGCAAGGGCATCGCTGAGGTTTGCGTGACAATCCGACAGCAGTGTATCACAGTTTGCCTACATGGGTGAACAGGGTCTGCCCGCATGAGCCCGCATGAGCTAAACGCAGCTTGACTGGCTGCGGCCCAACTGCTGCAAGTTTACATCGAAATCACAGGTCGGGTAGCCGATACCGCAAAAGTTGACAAAATGGAACCGTCCCCTTTGTCACCTTATGTCACCCTTTGTCAGCTTGAACTGCCCCCACGGCGAACCCTGAAGGTGTTCCGGAGAAGAGCGCCTCCACCCAGAAGCAAAAGAGCGACTGCCAGCAGCGTGCGCATGCCCCCGCTGTCGCCAGCAGCGGGAAACGCGGTCGTGGTGCCAGGAGTGTCGGGTGCGTCAGGTGTTTTGGGGGTATCAGGGGTACCGGGCGTCTCGGGAGTGTCAGGGGTATCGGGGGTATCGGGGGTATCAGGGGTATCAGGGGTATCAGGAGTATCGGGCGTTTGGGGGACAAAGGTGTTGATGAACGTGACCGCCGTGCCACAGGCCTGCGCATCGAGCACTATCTCCGAGGCGTCCCCTGCAAGCACTGCGCCTGATGCCAGTTGATAGGTAGTCGTATACGTGGTGCCTCCGTCCGTCTGCTCGCTCACGCGATAGCGTCCCAACGGCAGCCCCGTGATACTCACGCTGTCTTTTCCTGCAAGCGTAAAACTGCCATCGGGGCTGAGAGCGGTCAGGTTCGATGCGCCTGAGATGTTGGCGTCGACAAGCGGCTCGGGGATAAGCGGCACCGGCACCCACTGAGAAAGGCCGGTGTCAAAGGTCTCGAGCGTAAACGCAAACCGGTCAACGTCCGAGGCATTGGCAGCGCCGCTCACGGCCTTGCCCACATCGATACGCCCAAGCTGCGCCTTGGGTGCAATCGTGTTGGTGAAGGCAATCGTATGCCCGGGATTCGTAAAACTGAGCACGATGTCATCTGAGACAAAACCTGCCCGTTCGGGGTTTGTGCTCAATCGGTTGACGGCCGTATAGCCCCCGATGCTCTCCTGTTCGCTCACCCGGTATCGACCGAAGGGCAGTCCGGTGACCTGCACCGTGTCCCCATCTGCCAGCGAGAACACCCCGCCCGGGCTGATGTCGACAAGGCCGGAGTTGCCTGAGATACCAGAGATGTTGGCGCCGTTGAGCGGGGCTGGAATGAGCGGTACCGGCATCCACTGAGAAAGGCCGTTGTCGTAGACCTCCAGCGTGAACACAAAGCCTCCCGCATCCGAAGCATCGGTGGCACCGAGTACGGCCTTGCTCACCGTGATGCTCGCGTTGTCGCTGTTGCCGCGCAAAAGCAGATGCCCCTCGCCATAAAGACTTGCCTGCATGTTGTTCACAAAGCCGATGAAGGCCTGGACGTGCCCCCATTCCTGCGCACCGGTTGCGGTGTCGGCAGGCCCCTGCCAGGCCATGATGGCAGGCGTGTCCTCGTAGGTCACGTTTACCGAGCGCCCAAAGCCGTGCAACGCAAGGTAGGCGAAGTCCATGTTTAGCTGGCCGATGTTCACCAGAGCGCCCTGACTCGCAGTCAGGGCGGGTATCTTGAGATAAAACGAGCCGCCATTGGCAACGTAGGGCGCCACTTGTGCCGAGCCATACACGGTACCCGTTGGAAGCGCCACGGCAACCGGCGAAGCGTCATTGACAAAAGTAAACTCCGAGGCATACATGCCGCTTGCCGTAAGGTAAATCTCCTGCGGCGTACCCGTGTTGTTGGAGGAGGCAATGCTCGCCTGCACAGGGCCGTAATACCAGTTAGTGCCGGCCCCGCCCGGCTGCGTGAACTCCGCGTTGCTGTTGTCAAAGTTCACCTCCAGCGTGGTGGTGGCAAGCGTGAGCCCCTCTGCGCGCGCATCGGCCACAAGGCCCTTCATGAGCGCGACCATGAGCCCGTAGCGGGCCTTCTGTGCGGCGGTGGGGTTTGCGGTATTCGGGACGAGGCTCGTGGAGAGCAGCGCGAAGGTCGGGTCGGTAAAATTCCATACAGCTGCCTTGGTCGCCATAATCGCGATGGTCTCGTCGATGGGCGTTCCATAGTGGCTCTCAAGCGCGGTGTAGCGGCTGCGGATGTCTGTGAGATTGTTGACCCCGCCACGCTCACCGCGAAAACCGTTGACCGCAAGCCAGTACAGGCTCGGCAGGTTCGCGCGCACGTTTGCCGAGACCGCAAGCGGCGAGGCGACCACATAGCCCTGGGCCGTCGTGTCGGTAGTAACCCCGTGTGGCCAGCTCGTCTGGGTCTCCGTTGAGCCGTGGAAGGCGACCGTCGCATCGACGCAGTATGCCTGGTCAAGCAACTGGTTGCCGGAGCCATCGATAAAGCCACCGATGGGTATGTCGCCCGTGGTCGTCCAATACTCATCAATACCGTGCTGCACGATATAGCGCATCTGAATAGCGTCGTAGTAGCGAACCTCGGCGTAATAGGTGTTCGAATCCGCGTTCGCCGCCCATGCCGCACGAGGAGTCGCCACCAGGATGCCGGCCGTAAGCAGGAGCAACAGCGCCGCAAGGACGAGGCGCAGAGTGCTGCGGTGAGCGACAGGGGTGACAGGGGTACTATGGGCGATAGGGGCAATGGGGGCGGTGGGAGTGGTGGGGGCGGTATAGGCACTATGGGTGATATGGGTACTATGGGTGATATGGGCGGTGCGCATGCGATTCTGATTCTTCATCAATCCCCCTCCCCTGCCTGCATGACCTTATTGTAGCACTCAGGGGGGCGCTTACCACAGCACTGCGCGACTTTTTTGTGTCACGCCCGGGCGGATGCCTCGTAGGTCATGGAGCAGCTTACGTCGAGGCCATTGTCGTCCATATATCCCACTCCCCACTCGTATAGGGCGTTGAGGATGGGTTTGAGGCTCAGCCCGAACTCCGTGAGTGAATACTCGACTTTTGGCGGCACCACTGGGTAGACGGTGCGGATGACGAGTCGGTCGCTTTCCAACTCGCGCAGCTGCTGGGTGAGCATCTTGGGGGTCGCCTGGGGGATGAGCTTCTGGAGCTGCCCAAAGCGCAGGGTCTGTTCCACAAGATGCCAGAGGATGAGCGCCTTATACTTGCCGCCGATAAGGCGAATCGTCGCGTCGACCGGGCAGTTGAGGTCTCGATGGTCACAGCAGCCCATAATAGTCTCCCCTTCAGCGTCTTTCCAGGCTGTTCCAGCCTTACAGTATACTTTTTATAGTATCTTTCTTTCAGGTGCCTACTTGCAGTATTCATAGTATATGTTTCAATGGAATGATGCAAGGTATGCGGCCGTCAGGCGCTCGGGCGAGCGCTCGGTTGCTGTCAGATACGACGACGATTTGGAGCAGCGGGGCATGGGAGCACCTCAGAGAAGACAGCGGGGCGCAAAAGCGAGCGGTGCCGACGCGCAGCAGGGTGCCGACGCGCAGCAGGGTGTCGCTGCCAGCAACCCTGAGCGCAGCAAGCGGCACGGCCAAAATCTGCTCGGCCTTATCGTCCTTGCGCTGGGCATCTTTGTATTCGCACAACACCTCGGCGCAGGCCGCCTGTTCAGCTCCTTTCCTGTCGTAAGCGAGGGCGCGGGCCTCGCCCTGCTCTTTGTCATAGGCCTGCTCACCTCGCTGCACTGCCTTGCCATGTGTGGCGGCATCAATCTTTCACAGACCATCTCCCGCAACGACGAAGGCCAGGAGGGCCCGGCAGGCAAAGCGAACAGACCCGCAGAGCGTGGCGAAGAAGGAGGCCCGCTCCCGAGCGGTGCGATGCGGGGGGCCGCGACGATGGGAGGCTCGCTCCCGAAAGCCGCGACGATGGGGGCCGCGACGCTGCGCCCGAGCCTGCTCTATAACCTCGGCCGCGTCATCTCCTACACCCTCGTCGGTGCGCTCGTCGGCGCACTTGGCTCGGTGATAGCCTTCGACGGCTTCTTCAAGGGCATCGTGCAGCTGGTCGCGGGCGTGTTCATGGTGATCATGGCGCTCATCCTGCTCGGCATCTTTCCGTGGCTGCGCCAGTTCAACATCACGCTGCCCAAGGCTCTCACCTCGCTCGTAGACCGACGGCGCGAGCGGAGCAAAAGCCCGCTGGTCATCGGCCTGCTCAACGGGCTCATGCCCTGCGGCCCCCTCCAGGCCATGCAGCTCTATGCGCTCTCGACCGGCAGCGCGCTCACCGGCGCGCTCTCGATGCTCGCGTTCTCACTGGGAACCGTGCCGCTGATGTTTGGACTCGGAGTGCTCGGCTCGATGCTGAGCAAACGCTTCAGAGAGCGCGCCACAACCGCCGGAGCAGTGCTCGTCGCCGTGCTCGGCTTCTTCATGTTCTCGACAGGCTGGAACCTCTCGGGCTTCTCCAATCCTCTTGACGCCTTTGCCCCCGCACCCGCCGCAAGCGTCAGCGAGGTGAGAGTCGAAGACGGCTACCAGATTGTGAACAACTCCCTGGAACCGGGCACCTACCCCAGCATCACCGTACGTGCCAACCTGCCGGTCAAATGGAACCTCAGCGCCACCGAGGACAGCATCAACGGCTGCAACAATCGCATCTCCATCCCCGAGTATGGCATCGAGTATCCCCTCAAACCCGGCGACAACATCATCGAGTTCACCCCCACCAGGCCGGGTCGCTATACCTACAGCTGCTGGATGGGGATGATACGCGGAACGATATACGTCACCGACGCGTGATGGCGTATGCGACGGGGGATGCGGGCGAGATGCGGCGGGGGATGCGGGCGAGATGCGGCGAAACTGCGAAGGGCGCGCACATGACAACACGACAGGAAGGCACAGCATGAACGGCAAACCAACAGTATGGCACCGGGCAGCAGCCCTTGGGTGTGCAACGCTGCTCCTTGTCGCGCTCGCGGGACTGCCCGCCTGCTCAGGCTCCGCGGCCGATGCGGGCGCGGACGGCGGCGCGGCGGATGCGGGCGCGGACGGCGGCGCGGGAGCAGGCGCAGCTGGCGGTGCGGACTCGGGCTCGGACGCAGGCGGCGCGGCCGGTGCGGCTCCGGGGGAAGGCGCAAACCGCGCCCCCGCCACAGCCGAGGGTTCAGATCTCGTCATCCCCATTGCCGACATCTCCGAGCAGGCGCGCTTCTATCCCACCACCGTCGACGGCACCGCGCTTGAGGTGCTTGCAATCAGGGCGCCGGATGGCAGCATCCGCACGGCCTTTAACACCTGCCAGGTCTGCTACGACTCGGGGCGCGGCTACTATGAACAGGAGGGCTCGGTGCTCGTCTGCCAGAACTGCGGCAACCGCTTCGCGCCGGGCGATGTGGAGATACAGACGGGCGGCTGTAACCCCGTGCCCATCTTTGAGACGGACAAGCTCATCACCGACGATACCATCACCATCCCCGCCAGCTATCTGAAAGAGGCGAGCGACATCTTCGCGAACTGGAAACGCTAGGAGTGCCCGAACCACCCGAACCACCAGAACCACCCGAACCACCAGAACCACCCGAACCACCAGAACCACCAGAACCGCCCGAACCACCCGAACCACCAGAACCACCCGGGCCACCAGAACCGCCAGAACCACCCGGATTACCAGAACCGCCAGGATTACCAGGACAGGAGCACCGATGAGCACCGCGACCACACTGAGCATACCGATAGGCGGCATGACCTGCGCGGTCTGTGCGCAGCGGGTCGAAAAGGCACTCGGCAGCGTCGAGGGCGTCGCGGAGGTCTCCGTCAACTTTGCGACCGAGAAGGCAACCGTGACCTACGACGCTACCGCCGTGCGCGCCTCAACGCTGCGCGAGGCGGTTGAGGCAGCTGGCTACCAGGCGCTTTCTGGCTCGCTGGCAAACTCGCTCGATGCCGACGGTGAGCGCAAGCAGCAGGAGATACGCGCGATGTGGACAAAGTTCATCGTCGCGGCCGTCTTTGCGCTGCCCCTGTTCTACCTCGCAATGGCACCCATGATTCCCGGCTCGCCGCTGCCCGTCCCCAGCTCGCTTGACCCCATGATGCACCCCGTGCGCTACGCGCTGACGGAGCTGTTTCTCGTGCTGCCCATCATCGGCGTGGGCTGGCGCTTTTACACCGTCGGCTTTGGCTCGCTTATCCGCCGCAGCCCCAACATGGACACGCTTGTCGCCGTCGGCACGGCCGCAGCCTTCCTGTTCAGCGTCTATCACATCGCCCAGATGCTGCTCGGCGACCCCGCCCAGGCCCATCGGCAGGCCGACGCGCTGTACTTTGAGACCGCCGGCATGATCATCACGCTCATCCTGCTGGGCAAGACGCTTGAGGCGACCTCAAAAGGCCGCGCGAGCGAGGCCATCAAGCGGCTCATGGGGCTGACGCCAAAGACCGCGCTCGTACGCACAGACGGCGTCGAGAAAGAGCTGCCTATTGAGGATGTAGAGCCGGGCGACGTGCTCATCGTCAAACCCGGCGCGCGCATACCCGTCGACGGGACGGTGCTCGAGGGCCAGACCGCTATCGACGAGTCCATGCTCACGGGCGAGAGCATGCCGGTCGACAAGCAGGCGGGAGATGCGGTGTTTGCCGCCTCGCTCAACACGAATGGCAGCATTATCTTCCGGGCAGATAAAGTTGGAGCGGACACGGCGCTTGCCCATATCATCCAGCTCGTCGAGGACGCTCAGGGCTCAAAGGCCCCCATCAACAGGCTCGCCGACGTTGTCGCAGGCTACTTTGTGCCCATCGTCTGCGCCGTCGCGCTCGTCGTGGGCATCGCCTGGTACCTCGCCACCGCCTTTGGCGGCTTTCCGCTGCCAGAAGGCAAGACGCCCGCTGAGTTCTCGCTGCTCATCGCCATCTCCGTCCTCGTCATCGCCTGCCCCTGTGCGCTCGGGCTCGCGACGCCGACCGCCATCATGGTGGGCACGGGACGCGGCGCCGAGCTGGGCATTCTCATCAAAAGTGGAGAGGGACTCGAGGTCGCGCACAGCATCAACGCCGTCATACTCGACAAGACCGGCACGATAACGGAGGGACGCCCCTCCGTCGCAGACATCGTACCTGTTGCAGACATCGTTCCCGTTGCTAACGCGCGGCTCAAAGACACGCAGCAAGCCGAGCGACAGGGGCAGCAGGCGCAAGCCGAGCGACAGGCGCAAGCCGAGCGACAGGGGCAGCAGGCGCAGCAGCAGGGCCAGAGCGCTGAGCTCGCGCGGCAAAATATGATCCTCGCGCTTGCGGCGGCGGCCGAGAGGGGCTCGGAGCATCCTCTCGGGCAGGCGCTCGTCGAGGAGGCGGCCAAACGCTCGCTCAGCCTCGGCCCGGCAAGCTCCTTTGAGTCGCTTGCGGGGCGGGGCATCGTCGCCACCATCGACGGGCGGCGCGTACTCGCCGGCAACCGCACGCTCATGGAGGAGGGCGGCGTGAGCGTCGCAGAGCTTGCCCCCATCGCAGACGCGCTTGCCGCCGAGGGCAAGACCCCTATGTACATCGCCGCAGACGCAGAGCCTCTCGGCATCATCGCCGTGGCGGATCGAGTAAAGCCCACAAGCCAGGCGGCCATCAGACGTCTTGAGGCCCTGGGGATAGAGGTCACGCTGCTCACCGGGGACAACCAGCGCACGGCGGATGCCATCGCCGCAAAGCTCGGCGTCGCCACTGTTCTTGCCGAGGTACTCCCCGAGGACAAGGCGCGGGAGGTCGCGGCGCAACAGGAACAGGGCCGCACGGTTGCCATGGTGGGCGACGGAATCAACGACGCGCCGGCGCTTGCTCAGGCCAACCTTGGCATTGCCATCGGCTCCGGGACAGACGTTGCCATCGAGAGCGCGGATGTCGTGCTCATGCACTCCGACCTCACAGACGTGCCACGCGCCATCGAGCTCTCCAAAAGAACGATGCGCACCATCAGGCAAAACCTCTTTTGGGCCTTTGGCTACAACGTGGTGGGCATCCCCATCGCGGCTGGCGTACTCTACCTGTTTGGCGGCCCGCTGCTCTCCCCCATCATTGCCGCCGCCTGCATGAGCCTGAGCTCCGTCTCGGTGCTGGCAAACGCCCTGCGTCTGCGCCGCTGCCGCTTTGAGTAAAACCTTAATAGCAAGCGAGCATATCGCGTCTTCAGGCCGCTTTGTATACAGTGACATGATCCTGTGCGCGGGGTATAATTAAACAGGATTGTTACAAAAGGCGGGACACGGCTGAGGGTTTCGAATATTCGCATAACGGAGAGAAGAAGAGCGGGGCGCACCATGCGGTTCAGAAGTATTGCTTCGCGTGTCATCCTGTCCGTCGTTCCCATCATTGCGCTCTCCACCGTATTGTTTGTCTTACTGGTGGGCACAAGGACCTCAGCGCAGGTTGGCGAACTGATGGACGAAAAGATGACCAAGAGCCTGGAGACTGCTTCCCTGTCGGTCGAAAAGGAGCTGCAGGAGAGCTCCTTTATCGCAAGCTCCCTGGCGCGCTATATGGAGGCCTGCAGCCTGGAATCCGTCGAGAACGGCGAGATGGAAGAGTACCTGAAGCGAATGATATCGTTTGACCCCGACACAATAGGCGGCGGTATCTGGTTTGAACCCTATGAACTCTATCCCGACAGACTCTATTCTGGCTCGTATGCCTACCTTACGGATGGAAGGGTTGCCTACGAGCCGGACTATGCCTCTGCCGCAGGTGTCGATTACCACAACGTCGGCTGGTATCTCAACGGAGCCCAGTCCACGGGGAATCCGGTGTGGTCGGGCGCCTATTACGACCCGCTTGTCGACGCGACAATCGTCACCGCCACCATGCCCTTTTTCGGACCGGATCGCCGAATGCGGGGCGTCACCACGACCGATATGACCCTAAGCGACATTCAGGCTCTGGCCCGTTCCATCACGGTGGGCGAGACGGGCCGAGCGCTCATCATCGGAGCTGAGGGGGAATACATCTCATTTCTCGATGACAGCAGGGATGCACAGAACCAAATCCAAAACGACAGCGACCCCGCCCTGCAGAAGCTGGGAGAGGTCATACTGGAGACAGGCAGCGGCACGACAACGCTTGAATGGGGCGGCACGACCCATCGCGCGTATTACAAGACGATTGACATCAACAACTGGACCCTTGTGGTGCTGATTGACCAGAGCGAGATTGCAAGCATGAGCTGGTATCAGATGTTGATGACCCTGGCGGTGCCCCTGATCGGACTGTTCCTTGCCGTCATCAGCATCATCTTTACCGCTCGGCATCTGCGCAAGGTGGCCAACAAGGTAAATGGCTTTGCCACGCGCGCCGCGTCAGGGGAGTTCTCAAAGCGAATCGACGTCACCGAGCATGACGAGTTTGGGGTCATGGAAGCCAAGCTGAACACGATGATGGACAACATGAGCGAGATGTACGCACACTCGGTGCGGATGAAGGAAGCGGCGGAGGAGGCGTCGCGCTCAAAGAGCGACTTTCTCTCCAGCATGAGCCATGAGATACGCACACCGATGAACGCGATTGTGGGAATGACCTCCATCGGCAGAGCAAGCTCTGACATCGAGCGCAAGGATTATGCCTTTGAAAAGATTGAGAGCGCCTCGGCACACCTGCTTGGCGTCATCAACGACGTCCTGGATATGTCAAAGATAGAGGCAAGCAAGATGGAGCTTTCTCCAACGGAGTTTGACTTCGAGAAGATGCTTCAGAAAGTGGTCGGCGTCACCAACTTCCGCATGGAGGAAAAGCAGCAGGAGTTTGTGGTGCACATCGACCCGCATATCCCGCGCACGCTGATTGGCGATGACCAGAGGCTGGCGCAGGTCATCACAAACCTGCTCTCCAACGCCGTCAAGTTCACCCCGGAGGGCGGCACGATACAGCTCAACGCACGCTTTGTGGAGGCGGGCGCGGCGGAGGCGGCCGCGGGGGACGAGGCCGCGGGGAATGCGGATGCGAGCGCGGGGGAGGCGGCCGCACAGGAGGCGAGCGCGCGTGAGGCGGATGCGGCTGCACGGGATGAGAGCGCGGGGGACGCGGATGCGAGCGCGGGGGAAGAGGCCGCCGGAACAGCGGCTGCTCAGGAGGAGCTCTGCACGATACAGATTGAGGTGACAGACAACGGCATCGGGATTTCCGAGGAGCAACAGGCTCTTCTGTTCACCTCGTTTCAGCAGGCCGAAAGCAGCACGTCGCGCAAGTTTGGCGGCACCGGTCTGGGACTTGCGATATCCAAACGCATCGTCGAGATGATGAATGGAAGAATCTGGATCGAGTCAGAACTCGGATGCGGCTCAACCTTCGCCTTTGTCATACAGCTTCAACGCGGAAGCGGCGAGGCGGCGACATCCCGTGTGAACTCCCAGGTAGATTGGGAGAAGGTCCGTGTGCTGGCCGTGGATGATGCGCTGGAAGTGCGGCTGTTCTTTGAGGAGTCTGCGCATGCCCTTGCCATAACCTGCGAGGTGGCCGCCAACGCGGAGGAGGCCTGCGCCCTCATAGAGCAACACGGGGGCTATGACATCTACTTTGTGGATTGGAGGATGCCCGGCATAAGCGGTATTGAGCTTGTCCGTCGGATACGTGAGAACGAAACGGAGCACTCGGCAGTTGTCATGATCTCTGCTTCGGCGTGGGAGGATATAGAGGATGAGGCGCGGCAGGCCGGGGTGGACAGATTTTTGCCCAAACCGCTCTTCCCCACCACGATAGCCGACTGCATCGCCGAGTGCCTCGGCAGTACCCTGACAGGCGGCAAACGCGAGGCCCGGGAAGGGAGAGATGACACCTTTGAAGGAAGACGCCTCCTCCTTGTTGAGGATATAGAGGTCAATCGCGAGATTGTTCTGGCGCTTTTGGAGCCGACCCATCTTGAGATTGACTGCGCAGAGGACGGCACAGAAGCGCTCCGCGCCTTTCGCGAGGCGCCCGAGCGCTATGACATGATACTCATGGATATACAGATGCCCGAGATGGACGGATATGAGGCCACCCGCCAGATACGTGCGCTCGATACGCCGTTTGCACAGACAGTCCCCATTGTCGCCATGACCGCCGACGTCTTTCAGGAAGACATTGATAAAGCCCTCGCTGCCGGCATGAATGACCACATCGGAAAGCCGCTTGACCTCGATGTCCTGTTCGAGAAGCTGAGAACCTACCTGCCGCCGGCACCTGCAGACTGACAGCGTGCGGGGGTGACGGGGCGGTAGGTGAGGCAGGGGTGAAGGGAGCGGTGGGCGGCAAGGGTGAAGGAGGCGGCAGATGAGGCAGGTGAGGTGGCAAGGGTGAAGGGAGCGGGCGGAGCGTCGCCCGCGCCACTCACCGTATATGTACCCTGCCGTTGCTTCCGTCCACCAAAACGGTGTCGCCGCTGCAGATGAGGCGCGTGGCGTTGCCGCAGCCGAGCACTGCAGGAATGCCATACTCACGTGCGACTATGGCGCTGTGAGAAAGCGGGCCGCCTGTGTCTGAGACCACGGCGGCGGCAAGGGAGAACAGCGGCGTCCATGCCGGGTCGGTGTAGCGGCAGACCAGCACCTCTCCGTCCTGCATCAGCGGAAATTCATCCAGGGACAAAATCACCCGTGCACGCCCTCTCGCCATCCCCCGATTGCCGGAGGTTCCCCTGAGTGCGCCGGCCTCATCCGCCTTTGCACTGATCTCCATCTCGTTCCACAAGGCGCTGTTGACGACGTGGGTGGCCTGGCGCCGTTTGATGAGTGCTCGGCAGGCATCCGAATCATCAAGCCATATCCGGTCAAAAAGCTCCTCCATCATCAGGAAACGGATGTCGTCCTCGCTTAAAAAGGTCGCCGGGTTGCGTCTGGCCAACTCACGGACGAAACGCCGCATGAGGCCGTAGCAGGTTTCCAGAAGGTACAGGCTTTCCTCGCGGTTGACGTGGTAGGTTCTGAGCTGCTCTATGCGCTCGCGCAGCCGTTTTGCCGCTCTGGGCCGAAACACCTCGTCAATCCTTTGCAGTATGCCGGCATACCTGCCCCCAGATGCCTCAGCGCCCGCCTTCGGCCCGCCACCAGCCGCCTCGCCACCAGCCGCCCCACCATCCGCCGTTGCACACGGCAGTTCTCCTGCCTCCGCGTACTCAGCGCCCGCCTTCGCTCCCCGCGCCTTCAGCGATATCGCGAGAAGGCGTTCGAGTGTCCTGGGGTCTTCGTTAAAGGAGGTCGATCCGAAGGGCAGGTAGCTGGCGGTTGACTTCCAGCCGAAGTCGTTGAGAAAGGCGGCGTATTCCTGCCGAAACCGAACGCGAGCATTTGTCGCCTCCACCTCTGCCTCCACCTCTGCCTGCTCCTGCACTCCCCTCCCTTCAGGTTTCTCAAGCGCCTGTGCCTGTGCCTGCGCCTCCACCTGCGCCTGTGCCAGCTCGGAGAGGCGCTCGTTCATGCAGGCGGTGAGGTAGGGTAACTCGACGAGCAGGTCGTATTCTGTCAGCCCCTTCCTGATTCTGCCAAACCGACCACCGAGCAGCTTGGACAGGATGACAAAGGGAAAGATGTTGTGACGAAAGCGGATGTGTGCGACGACCCGAGATGCCTCCAGAAGCGCATCCAGCCTCTCAAGCAGCTGTTCTTCGCTCAAAGCCGTCACCTCCTCGGCCTCCATGTCGTGCAGTTTCGCACGGATGGCGACAAAGTTCGTCGCCGTTGTTTTCTGATTATCCGCAAAGTCCAAAAGCCGTTTGAGCGTGCCGGGCAGCCGCATGACGTTTGCATTAAGGCGCACCTTCTGCGGGGCGGGATACAGTTGCCCATCTGCATCGAAGTCAAACTCATCGCCCACCACAATGCCCAGTGTGGCAAAGGTCTGTGCCTTGGCGGCCTCCATAATTCTGAGCGGGACAAATTCAAGCGGATACAGAGGCTCGGGGCAATGTTCGATGAGATTGTTCATCATGGCGCGCTCTGCAGCGGCGTTGAGCCCTGAGCTTCGGCGATGTGGTGTGCGTGACCGTGCCTGCGACGACGACTGCGGCGACGGCGACTGCGCCAGCGGCGACGACTGCGGCGACGGCGACTGCGGCGACTGCGGCGACAACGACGGCGAGGACAACGAGGGCGGCGTCGCCTGTTGCGCAGGTGGCGAAAGCGTGGTGATGGCCCGCGATTGCAAAATGAAAAGCCGTCCGCCTGCCAGTGCCCATTCGATGTCCTGGGGGCATCCGTAGTGGCGCTCTATCCCGGCAGCCAGGGCGACCAGGTCTTTGAGGGTGGGAGCGTCAAGGCAAAACTCACTTTGGAGTGCGGCGGGTACCGGTAGTGTCCTGGTCTGCGCAAGACGTGCGCCGCTCTCAACACCAGGGCCCTCGCTGGCGCCATCCGCGGCTGCGTCTTTATCCGTATGTCCGTCCGTATCCGCACTCCCATAGACGATCATCGTCTCCTTGCTGCCCAGATTTTGAGAGATAACCGCGCCTGTTTTCTTGTCGCAGAGCCAGAAGTCGGGTGTTACATGACCCGACACGACAGACTCGCCCAGGCCAAAGGACGCGTTTATCATCATCCGGTCCGCATCCTGCGAGAGCGGATCGACGGTAAAAAGAACGCCCGACACATCGGCCTCTATCATCTTCTGTACGACCACTGCCATCGAGACAGAGCTCTCGCCAAAACCCGCCTCACGACGATAGGCAACAGCGCGCTCGCCATAAAGTGAGGCGTAACAGGCCCGTATCGCCTCAAGCAGGCCCTCCGGTGTCTGGACGTTTAAAAAGGTCTCCTGCTGACCGGCAAAACTGGCCTGTGGGAGGTCCTCTGCGGTGGCAGAGGAGCGGACGGCAACCCCGACACGGGCCTTTGCGCCCGCTTCGCGCGCGGCGGGCGAGGCAGGCGAGGCGGGTGCAGCTGGCGAGGCGGCCGACGCAGGCGCTGCAGGCGCGGCGGGCGAAGTGTTGATGAGTGCCTGGTACGCCTCCAGTATCTCCTCACGCAGTTCTGAGGGAAAGCGCCCGTTTAAGAGTCCTGTCCGCATTGTTGCCCCGTCTTCAGCCTGCGTCCCGTGGGTGGCCGTGGCGGTCTGCCTCGTTGCCGAGTGTTCGGCAGAAAGCTGGTTTTCTTCCAAAAACCATTCAAAAGCGGCGCTTGTGAGACAAAACCCGTCGGGCACCGGAAACGAGGAGCGCCACAGGTTCCCAAGGCTGGCACCCTTGCCTCCCACTACCATCAAAGCATCTTCGGGTATCTCGTCAAAACGAAGAAGGGTCTTTGTTCTCATCTGGTCGACTCCCTTGACGGAGCTTGTTGGGATAAAAGTAAAAAGTTGCTTACTTTTAACAGTATAGATACAATAGGGGTGCATGTCAAAAGAAATTGAGTAATTACTCAATTTTAGGCAGGAATGCGCTTTGCTCAGAGTAATGTCGGACGATGTGACGGGGATGGACAGCTATGGCATCTGAGGTAAAGATGGTACAGAAACGCAGCTTTGAGACACGCGGCAAGATTATCGCCACGTCGATGGAGTTGATAGCGGAGATTGGCTACTTTGCCCTCACCACCAACGAAGTGGCGCGACGAGCCAAAGTATCCATCGGCTCGCTGTATTCTTACTTCTCAGACAAGAAAGATATTATGCTCGCCTGTATGGAGCAGTACCACGAACTGGTCAAAGCCAGTATCGATACTGACGACCTTGAACAGGCGGAGCAGCAGGGCAACGTCCGCGATACCGCCTCCAGCGCCGAGCGCGATACCGCCTCAACAACAGAGCGCGATGCTGCCTCAACAACAGAGCGCGATGAGGTGCTCGCCCTCTCCATCCGCAACGCCATAAAAAGCGTCTTTGCTGCCCACCGAATCATGCCGGGATTTCATCGGGCGATGATGGCGGCCTGCCTGCAGGATGCAGACATCCGAGAGCTTGAGGCGCGACACAACGACGACAGCCGGCAGCGGATACTGAGCCTGTTGTTGCAGTGGCAGCAGATTCTTGTGCCGACGAACATCCCCCTGGCGGCGGATATGATCTATCTCCTGATAAGCGAGACGGTGCATGGGTACATGAATGGCACCATCGAGGGTGATGAGGAGCAGCTTGTCGATGAGTTGACTCGTATGGTGCGGGCCTATGTGCTGCCACGTTGACAATCTGGCGTAATCGGGCCCCTTAAAGCAGGCCTCTTAAAGCAGACCCTCAACCCGGGCCCTTAACCTGAATCATTAACCCGGGGCATAGAGGCAGATTACCTGAGCTCTCTGCCAGTCTCCGCCCCGGGTATCGGTTGAACTCAGCTCAGTACGCCGTGCAAGAAGCCGCCTCCCAGGGTGAGGAAGAAGGGCACAAAGACCAGCGAGACGACGGTGACCACCTTGATGAGAATATTAATCGAGGGGCCAGAGGTGTCCTTGAAGGGATCGCCCACCGTGTCGCCGACGACGGCAGCCTTGTGCGCGTCTGATCCCTTGCCGCCATGCGCCCCGGTCTCGATGTATTTTTTGGCGTTATCCCAGGCACCACCGGTGTTGGCCATGTAGACGCTCATCAAAAAGCCGCAGGCCAGCACGCCAATCAAAAAGCCGGCGAGAATGTTCACATCAAGAATCCCGAGCACGACGGGGATGACGACCGCAAGGATGCCCGGAAGCATCATCTCCTTTAAGGCCGCATTGGTCGATATGCGCACGCAGGCCTCGGTGTCAGGCTCAACGCCCGGCTCACCGGCAAGCAGGCCCTTGATCTCGCGGAACTGCCGACGTATCTCGATAATCATGGCGTTTGCTGCACGCGAGACCGCACCCATCGTCATGGCGCCAAAGAAGAAGGGCATCATCGCGCCGATGATGACGCCGATGATGACGAAGGGATTTGCCAGGTTGATGTCCAGTGGTTGACCGCCGGCAGCAGTCAATCCCGCCTCGAGGTTGGTCTTGAAGGCCACAAACAGAGCAAGGGCGGTGAGTGCCGCAGAAGAAACTGCGAAACCCTTGGCGACGGCGGCGGTGGTGTTACCCACACTGTCAAGCTGGTCGGTGCGCTCGCGAATCTCGGGCGGCAGGCCGGCCATCTCCGCAATACCGCCCGCGTTGTCGGCAACAGGCCCATAGGCATCTACGCCTACGGTGGTCGCGGTGGTCGTCAGCATGCCGAGGGCAGAAAGGCCGATGCCGTAAACCCCGAACTGCATTGCCGCCTCGGCTCCGCCGACCTGCATACCGCAGATATAGGCAATCGCAACCGCAGCCACCAGCACAATGGCAGGGAGAACCGTGGAGAGCATGCCGGTCGAGAGCCCCTCGATGACGTTGGTCGCATAGCCGCTCTCGGAGGCCTGGGCTATCTTTTGCACGGGCTTGCTGTGGTAACTCGTGTAATACTCGGTAATCTTTCCAATCGCGAGGCCAGCCGCCAGGCCGGCGGCGGCGGAGCCAAAGAACCAGACGGTTGCCAGATCGGTCTCAGAACTGCTCTGCCAGAAGATAACCACGACGAGAATCAGGACGAACACAATGCCGGAGGTCAGATAGGTGCCGCGATCAAGTGCCTTGTGCACCTTTGAGGAGTCGTTGGTGTTGACAACAAACAGCCCGATGATTGAGGCGATGATGCCGCCCGCCGCGAGCACCAGGGGCAAAACGAGCGCGAGAAGAGCATCGGTGCCCGTAATGACCTGAGCTGCGGTCATGGCAACGGCAAGCGCCATCGGCGCGAGGATGGCACCAGCATAGGACTCATAGAGGTCGGCGCCCATCCCGGCCACGTCACCCACATTGTCTCCCACATTGTCGGCAATGACACCGGGGTTGCGCGGATCGTCCTCGGGGATACCCGCCTCAACCTTTCCCACAAGGTCTGCCCCAACATCGGCGGCCTTGGTGTAGATGCCGCCACCAACGCGGGCAAAGAGCGCAATCGAGGAGGCGCCCATGACAAAGCCGTCCACCGCCTCGATGTTATGGAAGAGGTCGACGTTGCCTATCAACAGGACAATGGCCCACAGGCTCAGGCCCATCAGGCCAAGCGATGCGACGGTCAGGCCCATCGTCAGGCCGGAGCGGTAGGCCACACGCAGCGCCTTTGCGATGCCGGTAACGGCCGCCTGGGTCGTACGCGTATTGGCGCGAGTCGCCACGTACATGCCGATATAGCCCGCGACGACAGAAAGTGCGCCGCCGGTGAGAAAGGCGGCTGCTGTCAGGGGGCTGATGGCAACCCCGAGGATGATTGCGACGATGACCGCGAAGATGATAAGCGCACGGTACTCGGCGAACAGAAACGCGGTCGCGCCTTTTTGTATCAGACCTGAGAGATGTTGCATCCTCTCATTGCCAGGGTCCTGCTTGAGAACCCAAAACGCCAGATAGGCCGCAACCGCAAGACCGATGACCGCGGCAACGGGAGCCAGCCAAGCCAGATACTCTGCCATGTAAAACTCACCCTCCAATATCAAATCTAATCTCGGGATAACTTTGCAATTCTACTG
Organism: Coriobacteriales bacterium; assembly: GCA_031277035.1. Classification (GTDB taxonomy): domain Bacteria; phylum Actinomycetota; class Coriobacteriia; order Coriobacteriales; family UBA8131; genus JAIRXA01. The sequence continues at coordinate 54,481 of JAISLY010000025.1, forward strand.
TATAGCCGCGCCCTCGACCAGATAAATCACGGGAAAGGAAGAGAGCGCAGAGGAAACGGCTTAAACGGAGCCAGAGAGTTGACAGAGGAAACTGGCCAAGAGGGCATGGGCTGAGGCGGCAGCGACTGAGAGGGCACTGGCTGAGAGTTGACAGAAGGCACTGGCCGAGAGGGCCCGTGCCCGCTGTGCTCTGCTATACTTGCTGTGCGCAGAGACCCGCAGGGGAGAGAGGGCATGGGCATGTTGAAGCAGATACATCATCACATATGCTTACGCACAGGCAGGTCGAAGACCGGCGGCATGACGCTCATCGAGGTCATCACCGCGGCAGGTATCATCGCGCTGGTCTCGCTGGTGGTCATAAGCGCCTTTTCGACCTTTCTCAACGCGCAGCGCCTGGCCTTTGAGAACAAGGCGGACGCCGAGGCCGTTGAGGCTCAGATTGCGACAGGCGAAGAGCCCTTTGAGAGTCTGCCGGGCGATCTTGAACTGAACGGCTATTCCCTGCCAGGCGACATTGAAACCTACACGGAGGGGCGGCGCTCCTACTCTGTGCTTGAGGGTACTGACCCTGTGGACGTATCGGTCCTGACCCTGTACTTTGGCGACGGAGCGAGCGTGTATGAGGGGCAGGGCCAGGTGTATGAGACCGGTTCGGCCGGCAACACGATGGAGTACCAGGTCACGGCAGACGGCCGCTACCTGCTGGAAGTCTGGGGTGCCAGGGGCGGGGGCGTCGACAAATCAGCTTCAAGTGGCGCAGGCTATGCAGGTGGTGGTAAGGGGGGTTACGCAGCCGGCGTTGTCAGTCTGCAAAAGAGTGATCTTCTAATTCTGTATGCGGGCGGGATTGGTTCTGCATACCAGACAGCGGGAGAGAAGATTGGCGGCTTCAACGGCGGCGGCAACCTCATGACAAACACCGAAGGTGGCGCAACCGGTGGCGGTGCCTCGGACATCCGCATCGGCACCGACAGCCTCGATGCCCGTATCATCGTTGCTGGGGGCGGCGGGGGCGGGGGGTTTACCCGTATCCCCTCCACCTATAGCCACACGCCGGGCGTCATCACGGGCGGAGCAGGTGGGGGTACGAGCGGTTTCAAGGGCGCACTATGCAGCGATAGCTGGAAAGTTTATGTGATGGGTCTTGGCGGAACGCAGTCCACCGGCGGATCCTTTGAGGGTCCATCAGGGAACGCGAGCAGCTACAACAACGGAAGCGGCAACAACGGAGCCGGGTCAAGCTATCTTGCCACCAATGGTTCGTTTGGCCGAGGTGGCCAGGGAACAGGTTTTAGTGCGGGCGGAGCAGGCGGAGGCGGAGGCTGGTATGGCGGTGGCGGCGGATGTATCAACGCGGCCGGCGGTGGCTCAGGCTGGGTCTTTACCGAGACGGCCTACAACGCCTGGAACAACACGACGGATAAACCGCGCTACCTCTTGGACGATTTTGGCTCCCGGTACCACCTCTCCAACACTTCGCTCATCGCCGGCAATGCCGCCCTGCCCGATCCTCTGGCCAGCACGGTCACCCCTGCTACGGAGGGGGGGGGGGGGCAGGTTGTCGGACAGATGATTACCGGTAACGCCCGCGGCGGCTTTGTCCGCATCACCTACCTGGGAAACTGAGAACGCGCGGTGTCAAACGGGGCGCAGGTCAGAAATGATACTGATACCCAGCGCAAAATCACCCTGTTCGGTCCTGTTGAGACTCAGCAGCTCTGGAACAGCGTGCCGGACGCGCTCCATCATACCACGTCAACAGGTGCCAGAGGGGGTGACAGACTGTATGGAAAAGTTTTGATCACAGATGAGTAACACGCTGTCGAAAAGCGGGCTGTAGCACCTAGGTACGGGTGCCAAGAGGCGCATAAGCTGACACTCGGCACCCGTCATTTTGCGTTCCGCAGAATCTATTTCTTCCGCGGGCATTTCTCATTATCGGATGATTTGCATTTCCGAGCCTCATTGCTTGAAATTTTTATGTTTTGAAGCTTGCAGATATTTGGTTTGTTTGTCCACACAGACTCACCTTCAAAGTATTTACATACTGACATGGCATTACCTCTTTTCATTGCAAAGAAGGTCACTATTGGAAAAAATTAACAAGATATAGCTTCATTGCAGGCAAGCATAAAGGCTTTACTTTCAAAATCTTCCCACGATAACGGCTTCTCCCATCCCGGCAACCCGGTTTCTGGCAAACAATCAAAGATGGCAGATTTATAGATAGTCTCTTCAAGCACTGTGAATAGGCCCTCGAAAGCATCGCTAAGGACAAATGGTAGAGGCATCTTCATTCCTGCCATTAACCTCCAATCTGAGTCACTTTGCCCACACGAAGGCCAAGCGTACAAAAAAACATTGTTGGTACTGATATTGTCCGCCGCCTGCAAAAGCTCATTGTTCAGCTGAAGCCCTTGCCGAACAATAAAAGTAAAATTCACAGACCAGTTGTATGCAACGAGCCAGACCCCAATGTCGGTCACAAAGAAACTCGGGAATCCACTTTGCGTAAGATCGAATCCAGTATGTCGCCCGCTAAAGTGCTTTTCGAGATTCCGTTGCACAGACATTGCCATTTGTCGACGCTGCTCAAACCTCTGATTATCCATCGGATTCTCCTTCAGATTTCCAGCTAAAAAGTTTACTGACGTATTAAAAAATTTATTACGCGATACCGGCGCTAGACCATTCTTTCAAAGGCATTCGACATTTTTACTGCTATTTTGCTGCTTGTCGATAACTTCGGATAATGTCGTGACGGTGCTATGAACGCACCCATTAAGGTAGTCAGTCTGCCTACGCCCCCAGGGCAGAAAAGCACCGAATGAGTAGTACCGGAACCAATTACTATTATACGTACTTCCCATTGTTGAAGATCGCGATACATGATGAGATCAAGTTCCTGGTTCTCGTATCTCTTGCTTTCAGAACTTACTTGCACATCTGCCCAAAACTGCTTTGCTAGACCAGCAAGGGCACCGTCGACCTCTTGTATAGAACGGCCTTGAATTTCCTTTGTAATAACCTCTCCTGATGCCATTTCGAACCCCTTCTCTCAACCTTGCCCCTTCTTGCCTCTATAAGATTGCGATTAGAATTACCAGTGTGAGATTTTTGGTACATCAATGTCTCCTGTATTAGTGCCCATCCCATCCATAGCTCTTTGCTATTTCGAATATATGATTAGCGACCTTTTGGTAAGGATGCTCTGGCAAATTATGTATTTCCATCATATTGTCAAATAAAGCCTGCTGATATCGTTTCTGCAGATAAATTGCCAAGTCTAAATTCTGATCCACTGAAAAAAGTTTATCGAATTCCCCATTTATCATTTGAGTCGTAAGGCTTTGTATCTGATCAAAGAGGCGCCAATCTCTGAGAGTCGTGAGAAGAAAAAGGAGTCGCATATTAAATACATACGGATCGTCGTTCCCTTTCTGTTGTTCTAACCAACCTATGACATCAAGAAAATATTTAACATACTGTTGCGTCGGAAAATCAGGGCTGTCAGAATAGCTGGGGTCGCTGTTTACCCTTTGAGATGTGTTGAAAACAAACTCGAGTTTCTCTTGGTTTTCCATATTATTCCTCCATTGATACATTTTTTAGCATTTGCATTATAGTGTTGGCACAAATCATATTAGGATTCTATAAAAATGGTATTTTCATGTTCGCCCCCTTCCCTCAGTTTGACATCATTACTGAATGCCTAACGGTGATATGTGGGGGGTGGCAATCTCCGAAGCCTTTGTCTGACGACTGAATGCGGAGAAGGACATCCACCCTTTAGTCGCCAAACTAATAAGTGACGCATCACGCCATTTATCGGACAGATGTCCTTCTACATACGTGATGCGAACTCTTTGTTGAATTCACTTATTAGTTTGGCATCTCATAATATACCACATCGTTTCCCATGCGATTGTGAGGATTAACGGATGTGGGAATTAACAGATGCGTTTTTATGCAAAACAGCGGACAACTTACGTGCCCACTTTTGCTCAAAGCGGGCGAGGCGTGCGCCTTGATGTCAAGCCAATTATCGGCGGTCGAGAGCACGGTGTCAAAAACGGTGCGCTATGCCTCCCCGACCTCCTCGATGTCGGTCTACTCAAGGTAGTCCGCCTCGACGTTCTTCGCGATAATGACAGTCCGCTGTCTGGCGCGTCGGTGCCTGCGGTGCTATTGAACAGCGTCCTCTTGTAGGTACCGTTAGACCCAACAAGCGCATAACGTCCGCGCTCGTTTATGCAAAAGACCACGTCTCTAAACAACGCGCACGGCCCATACATAGGACTTGCTCAGCCCGTCAACCGTAAGAATTAGGATGAGACGTTATTGCAAAAAAGAGCAGGCTCGTTCCCACCGCTTTGCCCATGCACATAGAGGTGTCAAACGGGGCGCAGGTCAGAAATGATACTTGATGCCGCTTCGCCTCATGATGCCATTTGCCGTATGTCGAGATTTAATCTTGTTATCGACCGTGACGTTGACGCCTGAAATCGGACTGAACCAGATGTCGTGATCACCTTTCCCATGCCTGATAAACACGCAGCCATGCTCCCGCAGTTTATCGCGTACCTTCTTCTCGTACTCCGCCATCAGAGCCTGCCATCAGAGGGCAATATGTTCGTGTCGTTCGGAGTAGAAGTGCAGCGCAAAATCACCCTGTTCGGTTCTGTTGAGACTCAGCAGCTCTGGAACAGCGTGCCGGACGCGCTCCATAAGGGCGTCAAGGGAACCCGCCTCGAGCACGAGCCCCGGAACTTCGTCGCTGGTGGCAATCCAGACAGCGGCCTCGTTATCCCAGAAAAAACTCACCTTGTATTCGGGCACAGCACACCTCCTGACATCACGTGCCGTCGCGCTCCATCATACCACGTCAACAGGTGCCAGGAAGGCGCAGGTCTCAGAGGGTTGCCGGAAGGGAGGAGTAACGCAGCAGGGACGCAGGTGTCAGGGGACGCAGGTGTCAGGGGACGCCCCCCCCCTGGCAACCTAGTCGACGATAAAGCGGTACAGCTCCTCTGAGAAATCCTCGCCTTTCATCAGCCGCGCGATTTCCTGCGCTCTTTGTCGGTATGCGTTGTTGTCGAACAGCTCGCGAACCGCTGCCTTCAACCTGCCCTCGTTAAAGTCGCCGATGCGAAACCCCCGAAGGCCAGCTCCTGCCCTGTGGACGAGAGCGCCCCACATCGGCTGGTCAAGGACATGCGGAATAGCCATCATCGCGCAGCCCGCCTTCAGCGAGGACTGCGTGGTCCCTGCCCCGCCGTGGTGGATGGTCGCGTACATATGAGGGAGTATCCCGTCATAGGGCACCGAGCGAGTGAAGTGCACCAGCGACCGGTCGTACTGTGCAGGCTCTACAAGGCCTCCGCTGGAGCTGTTGATGACCGCAGGGATACCGCACTGCGCAAGCACCTGTAAAAACGTCGCCGTCTTGCCAACAGGGTCGGGGTTGAGCATGCTGCCAAAGGTGATGAAGAGAATCTTTTCGTGCGCATCGATGAAGTCCTGAAGCGCAGGCGGCGGCTGCCAGCCAGAGGCCTGGTCGCGCTCCCAGAACCCTGCGACCATCGTGTTGTCCGGCCAGGAGCTGGGCTTTGGGAAAAGCGTGGGAGAGACCACGTAGACGTTCTTCGCCGCTGTAAGCGCACCGAGCAGCCGTTGTCTCGAAAGAGGGGTCTTGGAGTACCGCTCGGCGGCAGGCATGAAGGTCGAGGCAATCCAGGAGTTAGCGACGCGATAGGTCAGGGGGTTCAGGATGCCAAGACTCCTGCTAAAGCCGACGCTTGGATAGCCTGGCACCGTGTGGAGGAAGTGCGGCACCGTGGAGAGCAGGATGGCACGCCCACCCGTGTTGAGGGACCAGATGAGCGGGTAGGTCGCCTGGTTATGGAAGATGATGCAATCCGGTCGCACCTGCTCGACGGCTTCGCATTGCAAATCCAGCATGTCGGTGAGGCCACGCGTCCTTACCGCTACCTCCCGTTTTGCCAAAAACCGCTTGATGGCGCTGCTGGTGCCACCCATGGCAAAGCGGCCAATCCCGCCTTCCAGCAGATCGATGTAGCTGGTACCCAGCGAAAAGAAGGAGAAGCCAGACGCTTCGGCAAGGCCACGGTACTGTTCGGGAAAGGCACAGAAGGCATCCTCGCCGCGCGCTCTGAGCATCATTCCGACGCCGAGGAACGGCTCACAGTCCCCACGTGTGCCGACCGACATCAACAGTATCCTCATACATCGCTCCTTCCTGACCTTCTGTAGCGGGCAACAGACGAGCCATAGTGAGCCACAGGGGTGGGAACGTGGGGACAGAACATGCGTATCCGAGTTGACAATCCCCCGGCTTACTCCAGCGCGGCGCGTATGGGGGAAAGCCAGGCAGAAAGATCGGCGGCAGCCGTGGCGGGCGAAGCGCCGATGCGTTGCACGATGGCGCTGCCGATGATCACCCCGTCGCACAGCGCAGCCAGCTCACGGGCCTGCTTGGGCGTATGCACGCCAAACCCAACGGCAATCGGCACGTCACTGACCGCCCGCACCGCCGCGATAATCGGCCTGAGATCGGTCGTGATACTCTCGCGCACGCCCGTGACGCCCAGCGAGGAGACCAGATAGAGAAAGCCGCGCGCCTCGCGGGCTATTCTGGCAACCCGCGCTTCGGAGGTCGGCGCGAGCATGGAGATCAGCTCAAGGCCATGCGCACGCACAAAGGGCTCCATCTCCCCCTTCTCCTCAAAGGGCAGATCCGGGACGATAATGCCATCGACCCCCGCCTGCTCACAGTCTGCAAAAAAGGCTTCGTAGCCGTAGTGAAAGACCGGGTTGAGATAGGTCATGAAGACCAGGGGCAGCTGGGTACGCGCACGCAGACGCCGCGCCAGCGCGATGCAGTCGCCTATCGTTGTGCCCGATGCCAGCGCGCGCAGACTGGCCTGCTGGATGATAGGCCCCTCGGCAATGGGGTCGGAGAAGGGGATGCCAATCTCGATAAGATCGACGCCGGCCTTCTCCAGAGCGGCTACATATTCCTCGGTACGCGCAAGCGAGGGGTCGCCCGCCGTGAGAAAGGCAATGAGCGCCTTGTGCTCGGCAAAGGCGCCCGCTATTCGAGAAGATGCTGGTGTGACGGGGGCGCCGGGGGCGCCTGGTGTGCCCGTTGCGCCTGGTGTGCCTGGTGTGCCTGGTGTGCCTGGTGTGTCCGTTGCGCCTGGGGCGTCTGGTGTGCCTGGTGCGCCTGGTGTGCCTGGTGTGCCGTTTGCCACACTACTCATGAATGCTCCTTCCCCGATAGCGGGCAATCGCCGCCACATCCTTATCACCGCGTCCGCTCAGACAGATGATGACGCTCGTATCCTTGGGCAGACGAGGGACAAGCGTCAGCGCGTGGGCAAGCGCGTGGGCACTCTCGATGGCGCAGATGATGCCCTCGCTGTGCGCCAGATATTCAAAGGCACACACCGCCTCCTCGTCAGTGATTGGCACGTACTCGGCTCGGCCGCTTTGGTGCAGCCAGGCGTGTTCGGGGCCGATGCCCGGATAGTCGAGCCCAGCGGAGATGGAGTAAACCGGGGCAATCTGGCCGTCCGCATCCTGACAGAAGTAGGACTTCATGCCATGAAAGACCCCCTCTGCGCCCGTTGCGATGGTGGCGGCGTGCTGCCCTGTCTCGATGCCCCGCCCGGCCGCTTCACAGCCGATGAGACGCACGTCCGCATCGGGGATGAAGTGATAAAAGCTGCCGATGGCGTTGCTCCCACCGCCGACGCAGGCGAGCACCGCGGCGGGCAGGCAGCCTTCGCACGCAAGAATCTGCGCACGCGCCTCGGCGCTGATGACCGCCTGAAAGTCGCGCACCATCGTCGGAAAGGGATGCGGCCCCATCACCGATCCAAGCACGTAATGCGTATCGTCCACACGGCTTACCCATTCGCGCATGGCTTCGTTCACCGCGTCCTTCAGGGTTGCGGTGCCGCTGGTCACCGTGTGGACCTTCGCGCCGAGCAGCTCCATGCGATAGACGTTGAGCGCCTGGCGCTCGGTGTCCTCACGACCCATGAAGACCTCACACTCAAGGCCGAGCAGAGCCGCCGCCGTTGCCGCCGCAACACCGTGCTGACCAGCGCCCGTCTCGGCGATGACGCGTGTCTTGTTGCGTCGTTTTGCGAGCAGGGCCTGTCCCAGCACGTTGTTAATCTTATGCGAGCCCGTGTGGTTGAGGTCCTCACGTTTGAGATACACCTTCGCGCCACCGAGCTCACGCGTCATTTTCTCGGCAAAATAAAGCAGCGAGGGCCGGTTGGCATAGGTGTTGAACAGGGTGGTGAGCTCTGCCTGGAAGTCGGGGTCGCGCTTTGACGCCTCATAGGCGGCCTCCAGCGCATACAGTTCGCTCATCAGGGTCTCAGGGATATACTGGCCCCCAAAGTCTCCGAAGCGTCCTTTTGTCATGCCTGCCTCACTCTCTTTACCAGCTCGTTTATCTTCTGCGAATCCTTCACGCCGTCCGTCTCGGCCCCGCTGCTCACGTCGATGCAGTACGGCTTCAGTTCCAGCGCCTCCTCGATGTTTCCAAGCCCGATGCCACCCGCAAGAAAATAGGGGCGTCGGATGCCCGCAAGACAGCTCCAGTCAAAAGTTCGCCCGCTCCCCGGTTCGCGATAGTCGAACAGCGGGTAGTCGACCTCGTCGGCAATGTGGAGAAGGTCAGTTGACAAAGGGGACGGTTGAGTTGACAAAGGGGACGGTTGCGTCTGAGGGCGGCTGCGAGTTGACAAAGGGGACGGTTCCAAATTGTCAACTTTTTCCAGATGCTTTGCGACTCCATGACCGCACTCAAAAAGTTGACAATTTGGAACCGTCCCCTTTGTCAACTCAACCGCCACGGCTCGGATGATGGTCAGGTTCGCTCCGCAGCGCTGCCTGAGTTCGCCTATCTGCTCAGGCTGCCAGGCGCCGTGTAGCTGCGCCGCCGCAAAGAGTCCCCGGTCGTAGAGTTCGGCGATGCGCTCAGGAGCCTCCTCAACAAAGACGCCCACCGACACGATGCGCTCGTCAAGCTGTGCCCGCAGCGAAGCGGCGTGCTCGGGCGTCACGCGGCGTGTGCTGGGGGCAAAGACAAAGCCCACGTAGTCTGGCAAGGCCCGGTTGACCGCCGCGACATCCGCCTCGCGAAAAATCCCGCATATCTTGATGCGCGTCGTATGCGTCGTGCTCATCGGCTGGCCTCACGCATCTGGGCAAGCAGGGCGTCGCGGTTCTTTGAGCGCATCAGCGTCTCACCAATGAGCACCGCGTCAACTCCGGCGCGGGCGAGCAGCGCCACATCATCAGCGGTGCGGATGCCGCTCTCCGCGACATAGAGCACATCGCCTGGCACCACCTCGCGCAGCCTGACACTCAGCGACAGGTCGACTTCAAAGCTGTGAAGGTCGCGATTGTTCACGCCCACAATGCCCGCACCCGCAGCAAGCGCACGCTCAAGCTCCTCCCTGGTGTGCGCCTCCACAAGCGCGTCCATGCCCAGGCTGTGGGCGCAGGCGATAAAGGCCGCCAGCTGCTCGTCGCTGAGCAGAGCAACGATGAGCAGCACCGCCGCCGCCCCGAGCGAGGCCGCCTCGTGTATCTGGTACGCGTCGATGATGAAGTCCTTGCGCAGCGCCGGTATGCGCAGCGCCGCCGCAATTTCGGCGAGATAGCGCGGTGCACCCTGAAAGAAGTTGGGCTCGGTGAGCACACTGATGGCGGCAGCGCCTGCCTCCTCGTAGGAGCGGGCGATGCCGAGATGGTCAAAGTCCTCGGCGATAATGCCCTTGGATGGCGATGCCTTCTTTACCTCGCAGATGAAGGACAGCTCCGGCGCGGCAAGAGCCGCGGCAAAAGGCCGCAAAGCAGGCGGTTGAGTTGACAAAGGGGACGGTTGCGTCTGAGGGCGGCTGCGAGTTGACAAAGGGGACGGGTACAAATTGTCAACTTTTTGAGTGCGGTCATGGAGTCGCAAAGCATCTGGAAAAAGTTGACAATTTGGAACCGTCCCCTTTGTCAACTCGCCCGCCTGCTTTGCGGCCTCAACACGACGATAGGTATCGGCTACTATCTTCTCCAGGATGCTGTGCATGAACCTGCTCCGTCCTCACTCGTTTGACAGTGCGATAAAGCGCTCGAGCTGCGCCAGGGCAGCCCCGCTGTCCAGTTGCTCGGCGGCGATTGCGGCTGCCTCCATCAGACTCAACTCCGGCCGGGCAACAAAGATGGCCGCTGCCGAGTTCATCACCACGGCGTTGCGCTTTGCACCCTGCTCACCGCTCAGGATAGCGCGGGTGATGGCGGCGTTCTCCTCGGGTGTTCCCCCCACCAACTCCGATTTGGCACAGCGCGCAAAGCCAAAATCCTCTGGGTGAATATCGTAACTCTTAAAGCGTCCATCGCGCACCTCGCACACGCTCGTCGCGGCGCTCATCGAAAGTTCATCCAGACCATCCTGCCCGTAGACGACCAGCGCGTCGCGCACCCCAAGCTTACTGAGCACCTGCGCAAGCGGCTCAACCAAATCCTCCTCGTAGACGCCAAGCAACTCACGGTTCGCGCCGGCCGGGTTTACCAGGGGCCCAAGGATGTTAAAGATTGTGCGGATGCCAAGTTCGCGACGCACGGGCGCAACATACTTCATGGCGATGTGATAGTTCTGCGCGAAAAGGAAGCAGAGTTTGATGGAGCGCAGCAGCTCCAGGCTTTTCTCCGGAGACACCGTGATGTCCACGCCGAGGGCCTCCAGCACGTCCGCTGCGCCGGAAAGCGAGGTCGCGGCGCGATTGCCGTGTTTGGCAACCGGGATGCCCGCCGCGCTGATAACGAGGGCCGAGGTTGTGGAGATGTTAAAGGAGTGCGCCTCATCACCACCGGTGCCAACAATCTCAAGCACATCCATGTCATGCAGCAGACGGATACAATGCGAGCGCATGCCCGCCGCCGAGCCGGTTATCTCGTCGATGGTCTCGCCTTTGACCGCCATCGCTGTCAGATAGGCCGCCATCTGGATGTCGCTTGCCTCACCGCTCATGATCTCGTCCATCACCTGCTCAGCCAGGTCGTAGCCGATGTCCTCGCGGTTTATCGCCTTTCTCAACGCCTCGGTTATCATTGCTGACCTCCCTGTTCGCTTGCTCCTGAAACCTCTGTAAGGCTCAGGAAGTTGCCCATTATCTTCTTTCCCTGTGGGGTGAGTATCGATTCAGGATGAAACTGCAGGCCAAAGACCGCAAAACTGCGATGCTCAACGGCCATCACCTCGCCGGTGGCCGTTTGAGCGGTAACGCGCAGCTCGTGGGGTATGGTCGCGGGGTCGGCCACCAGGGAGTGGTAGCGTGCGCCCTCCAGCTGCCCCTGTGGGCTCAGGCCCGCAAAGAGTCGTGCGTCTGGCTCGAGCAGCATGGTCGAGGCCTTACCGTGCATCAGGCGCTCGGCGTAGACAATCCGTGCGCCAAAGGCCTGGCAGATGGCCTGATGTCCAAGGCATACCCCGAGCAGGGCAATGCGTCCGGAGAAGGCCCTGATGACCTCGGGGCACACACCCGCGTCCTCCGGACGCCCCGGGCCGGGTGAGAGAATGATATGCGTGGGCGCAAGCGCGTCAATCTCCTCCAGCCCTATCGCATCGTTTCGCACCACGCGGATGTCTGGCTCAAAGGTGCCCAGCATCTGGTAGAGGTTATAGGTAAAGCTGTCGTAGTTGTCAATGATGAGAATCACGCGGCACCGCCCTTCGCGCCCGTGCCCACTCCCGCCGCGCCCTTCGCGCCACTCTCGCCGACCGCACCAGCGCCCGCACCAGCGCCCGCGCCTGCGGTCGCCACTCCCGCCGCGCCCTTCGCGCCCGCGCCCGTGCCCACTCCCGCCACACCCTTCGCGCCACTCTCGCCGACCGCACCAGCGCCCGGCACATCCTCCGCACCATCTTCAAGAGCCGCGAGCACCGCGGCCATCTTATCGCGACATTCCTGATATTCGCGTGCCGGCACGCTGTCGGCCACAATACCGGCACCGCTGCGTATGAAGAGGCGGCCCTCCTTCTTAAAGGCGAGGCGGATGGCGATGCAGGTGTCGAGGTTGCCGTTAAAGGCCAGGTAGCCAACCGCACCACCGTAAACGCCGCGCTTGCTGCCCTCAAGTTCGTTGATAATCTCGCAGGCGCGCAGCTTGGGGGCACCGGAAAGCGTACCCGCCGGGAGAATCGCATCGATGACCTCGCTCGGCGAAACCTCGGGGCGCAGGGCGCCGCGCACGGTCGAGCCGATGTGCATGACGTGCGAGAAGCGCAGCACCGTGCGATACTCCTCAAGCTCCACACTGCCAAAACGCGCGACCTTGCCCACATCGTTACGGCCCAGATCAACGAGCATGTTGTGCTCGGCGAGCTCCTTCTCATCAGCGAGAAGCTCAGCTTCAAGAGCCGCGTCCTCTTCAGGCGTCGTGCCACGGGGGCGAGTGCCCGCCAGAGGGTAGGTAAAAACATCGCCGTCGATGACCTTCACGAGTGTCTCGGGCGACGCACCGGCCAGCTCGATGTCATCGCTGGCGAAGTAGAAGAGATACGGCGAGGGGTTGATGCGCCGCAGCCTCTCGTAGGTGCCAAAGAGGCTGCCCGTGGCCGGAGCGGAAAGACGGTTTGAGAGCACGACCTGGAATATATCACCCTCGTGGATGTAGTGTTTTGCGCGTTGGACCATACGAGCATAGCGAGCCTCGTCAAACAACGCTTCAAAGGGGCCCTCCCGGCACAGGGGGGGAAAGTCGGCCTTCTTTCCTGTGGCAAGGAGCCGGGCAAGGGAGCGGAGCTCATGGGTGGCCTTCTCGTAATTCTCCTCAAACGTGTCGGTGCGCACCGTGGCGATGAGCAGGATGCGACGTTGATGGTGGTCAAAGGCTATAACCTTGTCAAAGAGCATCAGGTCAAAGTCCTTAAAGCCCTCCTCGTCCGCATCGGCAAAGCGCAGGCTTGGTTCACAATAGCTGAGATAGTCGTAGGAAAAGTAGCCCACCAGCCCGCCGGTAAAGGGGGGCAGTTCGGTCAGCCGAGGGCAGCGATACTCCTCGAGGATGCCGTCGATAAAGCTGCCCGGCTCACGGGTGGCAACTTCGAACTGCGTGCCGTTTTTGATCTGTAGACGCCCGTTCTGACAGCTGATTTCGGCTGTCGGGTCAAAGCCGATAAAGGTGTAGCGCCCCCATCGGTCGGGGTCCTCCCGGCTCTCCAGAATAAAGCAGTGCCTGCTCAGACGCTTGAGGACTGCGAATAGTTCGAGCGGATCGCGGCCCTGGCCCGGAAGAATCGCGTAGACGGGCATTGAGGCAAAGCCGCGAGCCAGAAGCTTTGCGGTCGCAAGGCTTGGGTGGCAGGTGACGCTTCGGTGCTCCGCAGACGGCGAGGCGTCTGGTGCCGCAGCTGATGCGGCAGGGAGCCGTGGGTCTTGTTGTGCGGTCTGATCCATGCGTTTCTTCCCCTTCTCGGACTCTCTTTTGGGCCAGAGGGGATAAAAAACCGCCCCTGGCGTCTTTGCCAAGGACGGATGGAAAATCCGCGGTGCCACCTTGATTCGGGCATCTTACGCCCGCTCTTCATGGAGTACGGTCATACTCCCGACCGGTAACGTCGATCCTACGTCGTCAGCTACTCGTTTGTTTTCTTCGACACGTGCCCCGGCAATCACGTCACCAGCTTGGGTCGAAACTGAAAACTCCCTTTCACCACGCCCTCCGTGGCCCATTTAGCAGACTGCATACTGCCGGATTCTCAACACCCCGGCTCTCTGTAAGCGCATCTCCTGCTTTTATTCCCACATCAACGGTTTAAGATATTCGGTTAGAGAGACATTCTAGGAACTTCTTCCTCCTTTTGTCAAATCGAGATTGTCGGCGCCGAGGCAATGCGCCGAGGCAAAGGTCGGGCTGGGGCGCAGCACGAAAGCCTCATCATCGTCCCTGATGAGGCTTTCGTGGATCGTGCTGACAGGTGCCAATCTTTCCCGGTCTTTTCCGACCCTTCCTGGCCTTTCCAGGTCTGTCCCGGCCCTTCCCGACCCTTCCTGGCCTTCCCGGGTCTCTCCTGGACTTTCCCTGGGCACTGACTCCTTATGCGGTAGCGGCTGCCTTACCGGCGTGCCGACCAAAGGTCACCGTGCGGCCGCAGGCATGGCCGGTCGCCAGGTTAAAATACGTATTAGCATAATAGCCCCCGCTGTCGTTGCCCACCACATACAGACCGGGAATGGGCTCACCCTGCGCGTCCAGGGCACGCATATCGGTATCGATGCGGATGCCGTCAAGAGTGGCAAGCGTGTAGGCGCAGGCCCATGTCCCAAAAAACGGTGCCTGTCGAACGGCGGAAAGTCGGAACGCCTCCTTGCCGTAATCCTCATCGGCTCCTGCGTCATACAGCTCGTTATAGCGCTCTATCGTCGCCTTGAAGGCATCGGCTGGCAGCTGGAGCTTTTCGGCCAGCTCCTCAATGCTGTCGGCCTGCTGCACGATGCCCTGCTCAATCAGACCATCTACCATGCCCGCCGCTATCTCCAGAGGGATGTCCGGCTGAGCACCGTTGTCATTTGGGAAGGTGCGCGAGCAGCCGTGCATATCAAAACGCACGATGTCGTCTTTAAAGTTGCCATCCCAGATGGTGCAGTAGACCCGCTGCGGCTGTTTACTGGCGGCATGGGCGATAAAGTCGTAGGTGCCCGACTCATTGGTAAAGCGCCTGCCCTTGAGGTTGACTTTCAGGAAGGGTTGCTCGCCAAGCCAGAAGAAGGCACCGCCGCTGTCCGGCCCCTGAGGTTCGGTACCCACGGGCAGGGCACAGCGGTCAAAAAGCATCAGACAGTGGTCGATGTCATGGTCTGCCCCCGCCCAGATGCAGGCCTTGATGCCATCGCCGGCGGCGCCGGGTATAATCATCTCCCAACCCAGCAGGTCGTAGGTCTCCGGCTGCAGAGCCTTGAGCATCTCATGGTTCTCGGCATAGCCACCGGTACAGACGATGACGCCCTTGCTGGCGTTAATCTGAACATAGTCGCCGGTGTCGCTTTGCTGCGCGATAACGCCGCTGATGCGTCCATCGGTCTTGAGGAGTTTGACCATTGGCGTGTTGTAGCGAAACTCCACGCCCAGACCAAGGGCGTAATCTGTGAGCACCGTGGCGCCGTTGAGCGTAGCAGCGCCGTTCTCGTCCATCGGCCATGCCGGCGAGTGTCCGGTGACAAAATGCTTGTAATTGACCGTCTCCTTTTCCTGGGTATACTCCAACCAGAGTTGCACGTCCCGCTCCGCCAGGCGGTCTGCGTACCAGTCGACCGTCTGGCCGCTCTCACGTGCCCAGACATAATGCAGGTCGGGCTGCATGCGGCCAGCTGAGTAGCGGTAGGCCTCACGGACTATCTCCTGAATGTCGATGTCCACGCCGGCCTCCTGCTGGTAACGGGAGCCGATAGCCCCCATGTCATCGCGTATGCCGCCGGAGGTAAACTTGTCGATGACCAGCACCTTGGCGCCGTTTTCTGCCGCTGAACAGCAGGCGAACAGGCCGCCGGTGCCGCCGCCCACCACAAGCACCTCGGTCTCAAGGGTCTGCGTGATAGCGGCCGCGTCTATCTCGGGCTCGCTGCCAAGCCAGTCGTAGGCGGCTGTCGAGCCCCCTGCGCCCGCAGCACCGGCGGCGTCGCCGCCTGCGGCAGCACCTGCAGCGCCGCCGTCCGCCGCGCCGTCCGTGCCGCCGCGTGATGCCGGGGCACAGCCGCTCAACGCCCCGAGGGCAGAGACCGTTCCAATCGAAAGCGCACCAGCCAAAAAGCCGCGCCGGGACAATACGTGCTCAATCTCGGGGCTCAGCTTCTCCCTGTCTGTTGTTGCCATACAATCCTCCTCATTCGTTTTCTGCGATGCGAGCCGCAGGCCATCAGGCGTTGGCGATATAGTCGTGTGCGTGGTTGGCAGCCGTGCGGCCGCTGTTTACGCTGTTTGCACAGGCCGATCCCGGCATACTGATGGTATAGGTGCAGTTATAGAGCATGGCGCCATCAACACCGGCGACATAGAGACCGACAATCGGCTCCTTTGCAGCCGTCAGGGGGCGAAAATGCCTGTCAGTACACACGCCTCCAAGAGTCGCATCTCCCATGATCTCTGACTTGAACAGGTAATACGGAGAGGTATCCAGCGCGACCAGAAACTCCGGCTGCTTACCAAAATCCTCATCTTTACCATTCGCGCAATAGCCATTGTACTTGTCTATCGTTGCCTTGAGCGCAGCGCCATCCAGGCCTTTGGCGTTTCCTAACTCCTCGATACTGTCGGCCTTCACAATCGTGTCAGGATAGGTTTCCATCAATGCGACAAAGGCTTCCCTGAGCTCATCGGTGGACATGGAGGTGTCAACCCACTTCTGGTCAAAGACCTGATACTGCTCCTTACAGAATTTGCGAGGAGCAATAGCAAGCTCGTCTGCTGATTCCGCGCCAATGCCCTCATTTACAAACCTCTGGCACCCTTCTTCAACCCATACCGTCGAAACATTCATAAAAATGAGCGGACCCATCAGTGTTCGCCAGTTGACCTTGTCGGTAATCATCAAGGTCCAACTTTGCGAGGCGTCTCCACAGGGTATGCCTTCCGGCTGCACGCCTCCTTCGATACAGGTCAGAGGGTAGGGCTTTGCGCCGACTTGCTGCGCCATGAGCATGCCGTCTCCCATGCGGTTCATCGCCTTGGCCACTTCCAGACACGCTTTCGAAACCTCGCCTGGGCTGATGTTCATCTGCTGCGACAGGAGATCCTCGTTGCCTATATACCCCCCGGCACACAGGATGACTGCCTTTGCGTTTACCTGAAGGTACGTACCGTCACCTTTGATGGCATACAGACCGATAACCTTACCAGCTCCATCGGTAATGAGCTCTTTCGCGGCGGTATTAAAGATGAATTGGACGCCATTGGTCTTGGCCTTTGCCTCCATCTGGGAAACGTAGCCGTCCTTGGCGTGGCCGTCTTTGAACCAGTGAAACGTGGTCACTTCGCCGCCGGGCATATAGCCGTCAATGACTCCCGAGAACTCAACTCCGTTGTCAATCATCCACTGAATGTTTTGCGCTGAGTTGGAGATGAGGTCATCCCACATCAAACCGCTCACTGCATAGCCAGCCTTTTTGACTTCATTACGTAAGATGCCAGCCTTGTCCAGGTGTATGCCCTGCTCAATTTGCATGGGAGAGTCGACGCCGAAGCAGCCTTCAACCCCATTGCCGGCTCCGCCGACAAGGCCGCCGGCTTCCAGCGTTACCACGTTATCACCGTTTTCTGACGCCTGGACAGAAGCAGAAAGTCCCGACATACCTGCACCGACAATAACAATATCGCAGTCGATGGTTTCGGAGACGTCTTTAGAGGTCTCCTGACTGTCCATGCCTTCCGCGTTACTGGTGTCGCCTTGATTATCTGTCCCACCACCAGCATCTGTGCAGCCTGCCAGACCCAGAGCCGCGAGTGCGGCAACCCCACCGACAACCGCGCCTTCTTTAAGAAACTGCCTCCTGTTGATTCCTGTGCTGTCCATGTCTGTCTCCATATCTTCCGTTGTATCCTTCATGTTCCCTCCTTTCTCTCGCATCCTTCCCTCGCGTCAATACCAGATTGACGCCTGAAGATTCTGCGGAAGATTGGTGCGTCTGGAAACTCCCAAAACAGGTAAAACGGCTCTCCTGGGACGATTGCCCCGTTTTGGGGGAATGTCATGGAGGCTTCCCACGTCTATACTGTAGGAGGATGTTGAGACAAGGAGTGGGAATATGGGAGGCAGCGGGGACATGGCCGACGGCGGCCTTCGCTCCGTAGTGACAAGCTTCAGCGCAGTGGCCAAAGACAGCCTCTGGCTGCTTGCAAGTTTTGGGTTGTACTGGACCTGGAACCTGCTCTTTTTGCTCGGCCCCTCCTTCTCTGCCGGTGGCAGTCTGGCAATCGATGACCATGTGCCCCTGGGTTTTGCGATACTCCTTACGGGAAGCGCCGTCTGCTTTGCAAGCGCCGCGCTGTGTGAGCGCTACGACCGGCTTGCGAGCGGCAGGCTCTTTGTCCCCCTTCAACTGACGGCCCTGCTGCTGGGAATGATCTGTTACCAGTTGGGCCAGGTGATTGCCCCCTCCCTCGCCTTCAGCGGTGCCCGCTTCGCCGTACGTATCGCGGGGTCGGTGCTGATTGGCGGCGGCATGGCCCTTTTCTGTCTTGAGGGCGCTCGCCTGTTCCGAGCCGTCGGACACAGAAAGACCCTGTACCTTGGTATTCTCTCGATGTTTGGCGGCAGCACGCTTGCCTATCTCGTCACTTTAAGTCCCCCGCTTCTTGCTTCCTGCCCCATGCTGCTTCTCCCCATCCTGATGGTGTATTGCCAGAGGCGCGGCTTTCGTCAATATCCGAAGCCCTGGCTCTATATCGCACGACCCGAACCTCGACGCAGCATCCCCCGTGGATTTTTGATCGTAACCGCGCTACAGGGGATTGCCATGGGAGGGATGTTTGCCCTGTTGAGAAGCCTCGGACTGCCCGCCAACCACCTTGCGAACTTCATTGCCTTCACGATTGCCACGGGCATCCTGGTTTTGACGGTGCTTCCCCGGGACCTGAACTTTAACAACCTGATATTTCGGCTGGGGTTTCCCATCATGGCATCGGGCTACTTCCTGATCTCGCTCATCCCGGGCGCACCTTTGGCGGGCAACCTCCTGTTCTATATGGGCTACTGCTACCTCTACCTCATCATCTGCTGCCTCTGCGTATATCTGGCACGCATACACAGGCAGTCGGCCATCTGGGTCGTGGGTCTGGGTACTGGCTGCCTGTTGGCGGGACAACTCCTCGGCGAGTTTGCCGGCAGTATGCTCTCCGAAATCTCAAGCGTTGGATTTGCCACCGTCATGACATTCCTCTACCTGCTTTTGGCGACCGTCCTCAGCGGCACAGACATTGCCCACGGCTGGGGATCGGTTCGGCTGGGCACGGCAGAGTACCTCAGCCTGGCCATGAACTCCGCCTGCGAAAAACTCGCGGTTGAGTTTTCCCTGTCCGACCGGGAAAAAGAGGTTCTGCTGCTGTTGATACGGGGGCGCACCAGACGCTACGTCAGCGAACAGCTCAACGTCTCCGAGGAGACCGCGAAAAGCCATACGGGCAGGATATACGCCAAACTTTCTGTCCATTCGCACACCGAGCTGGTAAACCTCGTGGAGCACTACGCCGATTCGTTTACCGAAAATCCGGATGCCCCGTAGGCCGGGCCAGGGTCAGGGGCCGGGGCGGGCCAGGGCCGGGGCGGGCCAGGGCCGGGTCGGGCCAAGGGTCGGGCCAGGGCCAGGGGCCGGAGCAGGGTCAGGGCCGGGGCAGGGTCAGCGGGGGCGGCAGGGGCCGGGGCGGGCCAGGGCCGGAGCAGAGACAGCGGGGGCGGCAGGGGCGAGCGGGCGCATCGGGCAGAACCGCCAGAGAGGGCCGGAGACAGCAGGAGCGCCAGGCAGCCAAGCCCCTACAGGTTCTCCTGAACCCAGGCGATATTGGCGTTCACGGTGCGGACGAGTTCCTCAACGCTTTCAAACGCGCGCATCGGACGGAGATACTCAACGAAGGCAAGCTTTACGTGCGCACCATACAGATCGCCCGTAAAGTCGAGGAGATGCGCCTCGATGGTGGCGTTCGTCTCCGAGAAGGTCACCGGCACACCAACGGAGATGGCCGCCTTATAGGGCAGGTCATCGACCAGCACATAGCCTCCGTAAACGCCATCTCCCAAAGGTGCCAGGCCGGCCTCAGGCACGATGTTCGCGGTCGGAAAGCCCAGCTCACGACCAACATAGCGTCCCGGAACCACCCGCCCCCGCAGGTAAAACGGCCTTCTGAGCAAGTTGTTTGCCTCCTCAAGATGGCCCGCTGCAAGCGCATCGCGAATACGTGTGGCCCTTACAGCTGCACCGTCTGTGGTGAGAAGATCGTGCCCAACAACTTCGCAGCCGCGTTTGCTGCCCCATTGCCGCAGGTCGTCTACCGTGCCGAGCGCTCTGCTGCCAAAATGAAAGTCGCGTCCCACATGGATTGCACGCGGCGTACCCTGCGCGGCAATCACACCGTCGAGAAAATCGCGGGGTGAGCGGGCAGCGAGTGCCTCGTCAAAGGGGATGACCAGGACGTGCGCGACCTCCAAGGTTGCCAGATGGGCGAGACGATCCTCATTGGTCATCAGCTTCCGCTGACGCTCAAGGGGCAAGAAGAGCTCGTCTGGATCGTGGTCAAATGTGATAACGGCGACCGGCAGGCCGAGAGAGGCCGCCTGTTTGACAGCGGTGCCGATGATATAGCGATGCCCCTCGTGCACACCGTCAAAGACGCCCATCGCACAGACCGCTTCGTCGATGACGCACGGCTCGCCAAAAGGAACGTCGGCCTTCAGATCAACGATGCGTGCCCGCTGCGCCGCGGTCAACCAGGCATCGGTGAGTTCCCGTTTGTCGAGGTACTCCATTTACGCCTCAACCTCGATTCGGAGCGGCTCAAGCAGGGAGGCGGGCAGAAAACATGAGCTGATGCCCTTCGCGCCCTCCAACGCTTCCAGGGTATACGCCAGCTCGATGCCCACCGTGCCGATACGCGTCCGCCGCAGGGCGCCAAGATGTGCCCGCGTACCACAGGCTTCGCCAAGATCGCGTGCCAGGGAGCGGATGTAGGTTCCCTTTGAGACCTCAGCGGCAATGTCCCACCAGCGCGCATCATGTGCGCCGCTGCCGGCGTCGGCAGACTCGTCGGCGCCCGCGACGCCCGCGACTCGCGCGGCTTCCACGACTCCCATGCCGAGCAGCTCAAGGGCGTATATCGTCACCCGTCGTGGCTTGACGGCGACCGTCTCGCCGCGTCGCACCCGCCGGTAGGCCGCCACGCCATCGGTCTTGATGGCAGAGACCTGCGGCGGAATCTGCTCCTGTTCGCCTTCAAAGCGGCTCAGGAGCTCACGGGCAAAGGAAGGCTCACCTACCTTTTCGGGGACAGCTGCCGTGGCGATACGCTCCCCTTCCGCGTCATCACTCTGCGTCGCCGTACCAAAGATGATACGCGCCTCATAGGACTTACGCGCACCAGCAAGCGTTGCGAAACGCCTGCAGGCCGGGCCGACGCAGACCAACAGAAGGCCGGTCGCCATCGGGTCAAGCGTTCCGGCATGGCCAACGCGCCCCTCCCCGCTTATCCGCCGGACACGGTCAACAACATCGTGCGAGGTCATTTTTGCAGGCTTGTCCACCGCCAACACGCCATCGAGAGAGGTCGCGCCGCGCCGGGGTCGTCGTCGCGGGCGCTGCGATTCGCTTTCGCTTTGTCGCGCGTTACTCATAGCACGCCAGGTGAGAAGTGCCCGCAAGCAGGGCGGCCAGCGTCTCATTCAGAGGCTTTTTGACGGTAAAGCCCGCTGCGGCCCTGTGGCCGCCGCCGCCAAAGCGCCGGGCTATCGCCCCCACATCGCAGCTTCCCTTCGCACGCATGTTCACGCGCGTGGCATCGCCCTCCTGCCGCAGAAGAATGGCAATATCAATCCCCTTGACCGAGCGCAGGATGTTGGGCAGCCCTTCGCTTTCGTCGCGCTTGAGGCCAAGCTCGATAAAATCGTTCTCATCAACCCAGGAATAGACAACATGCCCCTCGTCGGCAAAGCCGATACGCGAAATCAGACGTGCGTCGAGCTCAAGTGCCGCCATGGGCTTTTGGTCATAGACCATCAAGTTGATGAAGGACGGCTCAACGCCTGCAGAAATCATCTCGGAGGCGGCGGCAAAGGTCTCGGCATCCGTGTTCTGAAAGGAGAAGCGCCCGGTATCGGTCACCAGAGCGACAAAGCAGCACTCGGCAATCCCCTTGCTGATTGGTATGCCGCTGGCCTTCAGCAGGCGCCAGATGAGGATGCCGGTCGCACAGGCGGAAGAATCGCCAAAATAGGCATCGGCAAAGCCGTTGTAGTCGGGGTGATGATCGATACAAAGCGTCCTTTTCGAGCGTTTGAAGACGCTCTGCGCATCTCCAAGCCGCTCAAGGTTGGGCGCATCGACGGAGACAAACAGGTCGGGCGCTCCCTCATAAGACGAGGCCGAAACAAATTCGTAGCCCTCCAGAAAGGTATACAGGCCCGGCGGAGGCGTATCCTGCGCCAGCAGGCTCGTTACCCGAAACCCCCGTGCACGCAGGAGCGCGGCTAAGGCGAGGTTTGAGCCCAGGGCATCGCCATCCGGATTGGTGTGCCCACAGACAACGGCTTCGCCGGGGCCGTCGAGAAAGGCGAGCGCCTCGGCAAGATTGATACTGTCTGGCAAAGGTTCCTCGCCGCTGCAATCTGGCAAGGGTTCCTCACCGCTGCAATCTGGCAAGGGTTCCTCACCGCTGCGGTCTGTCAAAGCTGCCTCACTCATAGGGGATAGCCCTCCTCATCCTTTGCAATGGCAAGCGTCTTCGGCGTGGTTGCCAAAGCCGCATTGATACGCTGAGCTGTATCGATGGCAGAATCCAGATAGAAACGTAGCTCAGGGGTCACACGCCATGAGAGCCGCTGCCCCAGAAGCGAGCGAATACGCCCGCGCGCACTGGCAAGCCCCGCTTCGACTTCCTGGTATCGAGCCTGGTCAGCGGTGACAAAGACATTTGCGACGCTGCGATCCCTGGAGACTTCCACGCTGGTAATCGAGGTAAAGTCGAGCCGCGGGTCGGAAACCTCGGTCAGAAGAATGGCGGCCAAAGCCTCGCGCACGACCTCATTGAGCCTGCGTGACTGTGGAGTCTGCTTCATGCCTATCCCTCCCGCGCGACTTCCCTCACCTGGTAACCCTCAAGCGTGTCACCTATCTTCACATCGGAGAAACCGGCGATACCGATACCGCATTCATACCCACTCTTGACACTCTTGACATCCTCCTTGAAGCGTCTGAGCGAATCGATTGCGCCCTCAAAGACGATGGCGCCATCGCGCACAACACGCAGGCGATCCTCGCGGCCTATCTCGCCCTCGGTAACAAAGCAGCCCGCGACGGTACCGACCTTCGGCACCTTGAACAACTCGCGAACCTCCGCGGCGCCGGTGTCCTCCTCCACAATCTCGGGTTTGAGCAGACCGACGCGCGCGGCGTTGATGTCGTCGATGGCCTGATAGATGACCCGGTAGGTCTTGATTTCGACCTTCTCCTTCTCCGCAAGCTGTCGCGCCTTGGGTTGCGGTCGGACGTTAAAGCCGATGATAATCGCATCCGAGGCGGCGGCGAGCACGACGTCGGTCTCGGTGATGCCGCCAACGGCCGAATGGATGACATTGATACGAACTTCGCTTTGGTCCATCTTGTCAAGCGCGTCCTGCAGGGCCTCGATGGAGCCCTGGACGTCGGCCTTGACCACAAGGTTCAGTTCGCTTATGCCCTCTCCGATACGGGCGAAGAGATCCTCAAGCGAGGCGTGGCCCTTCTGCTGCTGCTCGGCCAGACGCTTGCGCAGCGCACGGTCCTCAGCGAGGTTGCGGGCGTCGCGTTCGTCGCCAAAGACGCGAAACTCGTCGCCAGCATCCGGCACGCTGCCCAGGCCAAGTATCTCGACCGGGTCGGCCGGACGGGCGCTTTCGACCATATTGCCCTTTGGATCAACCAGTGCGCGCACCCGACCATGTGCGGTACCGACGACCACCGCGTCGCCGCCCTTGAGGGTTCCGCGCTGCACAAGCACGGTAGCGACTGGCCCGCGGCCCTTGTCCAGTTTTGCCTCGATGACAAAGCCAGATGCCAGCGCGTGCGGATTGGCCTGCAACTCCAGCACATCGGCCTGCAGCAAAATGGTCTCAAGCAGATCGTCGATGCCGGTGCGCTGCTTTGCGCTGACCTCGACGAACATATTCTGTCCGCCCCACTCCTCGGGGACAATGTTATGTTCGGTGAGTTCCTGGCGCACCCGCTCGGGGTTTGCTCCCGGCTTGTCAACCTTGTTCACGGCGACGACAATCGGAACGCCCGCAGCCTCGGCGTGGTGGATGGCTTCAACGGTCTGAGGCATCACGCCGTCGTCGGCGGCAACGACCAGAACAACGACGTCGGTCACCTTCGCACCGCGCGCGCGCATGGCCGTAAATGCCTCATGGCCCGGCGTGTCGATGAAGGTGATCTGGCGCTCCTTTATCTCGACGACCGAAGCGCCGATATGCTGGGTGATGCCGCCCGCCTCAGTGGCAACAACGCCGGTCGAACGGATGGCGTCGAGAAGCGAGGTCTTGCCGTGATCGACATGGCCCATGACCGTGACCACCGGCGGGCGCGGGGACATATCCTCGGGGGCGTCCACGTCGTGGATGGCGTACTCCTCCTCGGGCGAGACAATGCGCACCGTACGGCCCATATCCTCGGCAATCAGTTCCACAAGATCGTCGGTCATCGTCTGTGTCACCGTAAGCGGGGCGCTCAGCAAAAACAGTCGTTTGACAATGTCATTCGCTGAGACCTTCAGCAAATCGGCAAATTCCTGAACCGTCACACCAGTTGTTACCTGCACAAACGAGTCGTCGAGGAGAAGTTCGGGGTCGATGCCCTTCTCGATGGCCTCCGCCTCGGCCTTCTCCCGCGCCTCGTCCTCACGCTTCTTCTTACGCTTCTGGCGGCGACCCTCGCCCTCGCCCGTCGCGGCTGCCACCGCGGCGCGCGCATCGGCCAGCACGCGGTCGCGCTGGAGTTTCTCCGCTACCTCGGCCATCTTCCGATAGCGGTCGACGCCGACCGCACCATCTTCATCGCTGCTGGCAAAGGCATCAAAGTCCTCAAGGCCCTCAAGGCTGCGGTTGCTCGCACGACCCTTCCCCTTACGACTTTTCTGGCGAGAGGAAAGATCGCCGGCCTCGCCCTCTTCCTGTCGACCTTCCGCGCCAGCTGCCTTACGGGCGGCTCGGCCGCGCGGCGTCTCGTCCGTCTCCACAGACAGACGTGCCGCGCCTGCAGTGCGCGCCGCCTCGACGCCCGCGCCTGCTCCGGTGCCTGCAGTGCGCGCCGCCTCGACGCCCGTGCCCGTGCCTGCACCTGCTTCGGCGCCTGCTCCGGCACCTGCTCCGGCGCCGCCCTCAACGCCAATCTGAACGTCGCCCGCATCCGGGGACAGCGCGTCTGAGGCGGCTGCTTCACCACGGCCCTTCTGGCCCGCAGAACGGGTTGTTGCCCTGGTCACCTGCTCGGTCTTCTCGGCTTCAAGGCGGTTATGTTCCGCCTCTATTTGGGAGAGCAGCCCGGCAAAGGGTTTGATAACTTTCTTCTCAGGCTCCTCCTCGCGTGCAGAATCGGAAGCCTCGGCCTCATCTGTCGCAGCGGCATCGGCACTGTCCTCGGCAGCCTGGGCCTCACGGGCAAGCCGTTCCTGCTCACGCAAAGCCCGCTCCTTTTGCACCGCGGCCTTGCGCTCAGCCTCCTCAATCTCGCGCGCTTTCTGCTCCTCTTCGACCAGCCGCGCCTCCTCCTCGATGCGCTTTGCCTCAAGTTGCGCGGTGCGCTCGGCAATTATCGGGGCGAGCTTTTTCTTGATGCGGTCGACGTAGGCGTCCTCAAGGGTCGAGGCGTGGTTTTTGACGGGAACCTTCATCTCGATTAGAAGTTCGAGGAACTCCTTGGAGTCGATGTTGAGTTCCTTGGCCAGTTCATGCACACGGGTCTTCGCCATAGCTCACTGCTCCTCAGGCATCTTCAGCGTCAGAAAATCCAAAAACTCAGTCTCAAGACGCTTGTAATCTTCAGTGCCGATCGCCACACGCAGGGCCCGCTCAAACATACGGCCCTTACGCGCCTTCTCAAAACAGGCCCCCTTGGCACAGACATAGGCGCCCCGTCCGGCCCTGCGTCTGGTCGCATCGATACCCACGATGCCCTGCGCATCGCGCACGAAGCGCACCAGCGCAGTCTTTTCCGCAGTGCGTCGACAGGCGATGCAGCTGCGCTGCGCGATGCGGTTGCGCCGCGCCTTCGTGGGGGCCGGAGCCGAATAGGTACGCTCGGCAGACACTAGATGAGCTCCTCTTCTCCATCGGTGGGCGCGGCGGCGTCGGCTGCGGCGGCGTCGGGCGCGGCCTCTGCGGGCGCGGCCTCTGCGGCAGCGTCCTTCGCGGCGTCCTTCGCGGCAGCCACGTTCTCGGCCTCCTCCACCGCATCGTTCGCAGCTCCAAGCGCAGCGTTTTCATGGATACGACAAAAACGCGAGCCCTCCCGCGCGTGGTTGCGGCAGCGGATGCCATCAGGGGAGATGTACTCGCAGCGCCCGTCCTCGCTCTCGTTTGGCTCCTCCTCATCAAAAAGCGTATGCACCACCGAGGGCAGATCGCTGAGCAGCGAAGCGCTCTTGATGTCGATGTGCCAGCCGGTCAGGCGCGCGGCGAGACGGGCGTTTTGGCCCTCCTTGCCGATGGCCAGTGAGAGTTGGTCGTCAGGCACGATGACGGTCGCATAATGCGTCGCCTCATCGACGATGACATTGGTCACCTTGGCCGGCGAAAGCGCATTGGCAACAAAGGCGGAGGGGCTCTCGTCCCACTGGATAACGTCTACGCGCTCGTTACGCAGCTCCTCGACGACCATGCGCACGCGCGAACCCTTCGGGCCTACGCAGGCACCCACCGGATCGAGGTTGCTCTCACGCGAAGAGACCGCGACCTTTGAGCGCGCCCCGGCCTCTCGGGCAATCGACTTGATCTCAACAATCCCGTCGTATATCTCCGGCACCTCGATTTCAAAGAGCCGACGGATCAGGTCGGGATGTGTGCGACTCACGACGATAGAGGGCCGCGTGTTTTCCGAGCGCCCGCTGCTCTCCATGATATTGGGGTCGCGAACCTCGATGATAAGCGACTTGAGCCGCTGGTTGTGGCGGTAGTGTTCGTTCGTGGGCTTCTCATTACGCTCAGAGGAGTGGCGTTTGGTGTCAAAATGCGGCAGCTCGGCCTCCACGCCCTCGCGGATTTTGATGATGGTGAAGTCGGGCGTGGATTGCAGCACCGTGCCGGTTACCAGCTCGCCCTTGCGGTCAGAAAACTCCGAGAAAATCGCCTGCCGTGCCGCGTCGCGCACGATGGACATGATGACGTTCTTGGCGTTTTGCGCCGCAATACGGCTGACATCGCCCGGTGTCACATCGCGCTCCTCAAAGGCGCTGTACTCGCCGGTCTCCTCGTCGGGCTCGCCAACGGGGACAATCTCATACACATAGATGGCGCCGGTCGCGCGATCGATGGTTACGCGGGCGTCCCATTCGAGTTTAAGAATGCTCTCGTAACTCTTCGCAAGTGACTGCTCCAGGCGTTCGAGCAGGTACATCTCGTCAATATTCTTCTCGGCGGCCAGCGCTTCAAGCGCGGACATGAGCTCAGATGACATCCTGGTCCCTTTCTTTGAAGTCGACACGCCCCTTTACGTGTGCCTTCCTTATCTTCCCGTACGGTATGCGGTGCACGGTCCCTGCGATGTTGAGCAGGATGAGCGCCTCCCCCTCGCGGGCATCCTCTGCGCCCGCAGGCCGAACAGGAACATCCTCGAGGCCCACAAGCTCGCCCGTCCAGCTTCTCCGCCCCTCGAAAGACTCAGTCGCGAGGTGCACGGTCTCGCCCACAAAGCGCGCAAAGTGAGCCGTCGTGCGCAGCGGGCGGTCGATGCCGGGCGAGGAGACCTCCAGGGTGTAGCGACCCGATACGGGGTCAAGCTCCTCGACCACCGGGCCTACCCAGGCGTTCGCCTCAGCAAGCGCATCGATTCCAAGGCCGCCGGCCTCGGGGGCGCGGTCAAGAAAGACGCGCACGACACGAGCGCCCTGAGCGCCGCTAATCTGGAGATCCACGAGCTCGAAGCCATGCGCAGCCGCAACGCTCTCGAGTATCTCCAACAAGGCCTGTTCCTTCTTCGTGCGCATCCCTGTTCCAGCCAGCTTTCCATCCCCGACTGCCCTGTACCAACACCGCTCCGCGAGCCTTCGTGCCCGCCGTGTCCGGCGTGCCTGGCCCCGCCCGCCTCCCTAACAAAAGAAAGCGGGATAAATCCCACTTCCTCGAGGTCGGCCAGCATCGGCCACATATCCCAAAAGCCCGCAAGGAACCCCGCGCTTCATCCCCGCGGAGAAACACAGCCTCTCTTATACCACATTACGCCTCACCTGGCAATTATACTGCACCCGCCAGGCGAGGTCATGGACGGAGTCTTTACAGACAGGCAGCCAGTTATATATCTGATTTGACCAGTTGTATCAGCGGCAGCATCCTTGCGGTAGCCTTGCCTATACTGCTTGTGTGCACAACAGGGTTATCCGCAGATGAGCGCAGATGAGCGCAGTACGGAGCGAGCATGGATTACACACTGGAGATAGTTATCGACGAGCAGGCGAAGGTGCCGCGCCTTGTCATCTACACCGCCTGGCTCACCGACGAGGTGCAACAGCTGGCACGGCGGCTCGGCGCGGGCGCAAAAGGTTGCGACCGGCTGCTCGGCTACCGCGAGGAAGATGTGGTGCTCCTTGAGCCGGACGAGGTGTACAGCTTCTTCACGCAGGGTCAGACCGTGCAGGCGCGCATCAAGGGGAGCACCGTCCGGGTCAAGCACCGCCTCTACGAGCTGGAAGAAATGCTTGCGGGCACGTCCTTTATCCGCATCTCAAACGCCGAGATTGTGAACTTTAAGAAGGTACGTAGCTTTGAGCTCAGTATCGCTGGCACCATCAGTCTGCGCCTGAGCGACGGCTCGTGCTCCTATGTCTCGCGCCGCAACGTCAAGGCCATCAAGGAGTACCTGGGTATCTGAGGGTTATAGAGCTATCGCGTGATTATGGGAACACCGTTGAGGAACTATCGAGGAATCGAGGAACATCATGAAAACAACCGCCCACAGCAACAACGACAATAGCAGCAGCAACAACAATAGCAACAACAGCAACGGCAACGGCGGCGGCAACAGTCGCATCGCCAAAGCTCGCAGTGCCGACAGGGGCGCTACCAACATCAGGAAGGCCATCATCACGCGGACGTTGCTGGGCTTTCCACTGGGGATAGCGATAGGCGTTGTCATCCTGCTCGGCGTGTCGTTTGCCGCTGGCGACGGCAGGCTGCATCCGGTGACACCTGCCATGCTCGCATGGATGCCCGACGAGCTGACCGCATCCTTCTGGCAGTTTGTCCTCTGCGGCATCCTCGGCGCAGCCTGCTCGGGCTCCTCCCCCATTTTCGAGATCGGACACTGGAGCCTGACGCGTCAGACCGTCGTCCATTTCCTGGTGCTCATGAGCGTCCTCATCACCGTCGCAAGCGTCTGTGGCTGGACCTCTCCCGCCGGCTTCAGCTTCGAGGGCACACTCCTCTACCTGGCGATTGCCGCCCTCGTCTACCTCGTCATCTGGACAAGCATGACCCTGTACTGGCGGAACTGGGTAAAAAAGGCAAACGCCCGCCTCAAGTGAAGGCGCGTATGTATCGGTCGTGCCTTACTCTGGTTCTGGTCGGCGTTTGACTCGGTTGCTCTCAGTCGTGACGGCGCTCAGAAGAACATCCTGTCACCGAATAATGTATGAAAACATCAAGAATACTGATAGAATATCTTCAGCGTATTGAACGTCGAAGGGAATGCCCCATGCCACAAATCAAGAGCAGCACCGACTTGAGGAACAACTACAACGACATCTCGATATTCTGTCACGAAAGCGCTGAGCCGGTTTTCATCACAAAAAACGGACGAGGCGACCTGGCGGTCATGAGCATCGATCTCTACGAGGATTTGGTCGCACAACGGGAGCTTCACGAATTGCTTGACAGCGGCTTACGGGATATTAGCGCTGGCAGAACACAACCTGCCGGGAAAGTCTTTGCCGCGCTGAGAGCCGACTTGGACAATGACACATTATAGCGTCGAACTGTCCAAAAGTGCCGAGTTGGATCTCCGGGAAACCATGCACTACATCTCGGAGAACCTTAAAGCACCAGCGGCGGCAAAAAGACTGCTGGATGAAATCGAGCGGGCAGTTAAAAACCTTGAGGAAAATCCAGCCAGATGCGCCCTTGCCCGCGACAAGCGCCTGGCCGATTCTGGCCACCGTTGGATTAAAGCAAAGAACTACCTCGTTTTCTTTGTTATCGACGAGAACAGCAAAACCGTGATGGTTTCCAGAATACTTTACGGAAGAAGAAATTGGGCGCACCTTTTGTAAGCGACTTCAATCGCTTGCAAGCTGGCAGGTACTCTGCTTGGACACAGATCGGACGGGAGCCGGGGGCGCCTCCGAAGGCCACGGGCTCAGACGGGATAGCCGTTTTGAAGGAGATGGCCAAAGTCCTCGGAGACGTGGAGGTCTTGCCAGTTGCTCATGATGCACAACGCATCGATGCTTTTCTGCTGACGCGTGATGCTGCTCATCTCAATGATGGTCTGAAGCGAGCGCGAGCCGTGGCGGTACTCCCGTACAAAGACAAAGGCGTCGACCACCGCGTCGTCAACCGGCAGATAGCGATCATCCCCCTTGCCGATGCCGCACTTGGCCTCGAGCACCGCTCGCAGAAGGAGTGCGCGTCTGATGCACACCTCCAGCGCCGCCTTGTCAAACTCGCCGCTGGCGTCGAAGGGGAAGCGCACAGATGCCTCGGCAGCAGGCGCGGGTGCGGGTGCTGCGGGGGCACCGGCCGCGGGCGAGGCGGGCGCGGCGGCGGCACATCCTGCCACCTCGTCGAGCTCGGGGTTCAGCCCGAGCACGTCGATATAGCCCCGTATCCGACTCAGGAAGTCGAGGCCCTTCGCCTCCCGGTCACGCTCCGCCTGCCTGCGAAAATGCTCCCAGTTCTTGTTAATGCCGCCGGCAAAGACAAATATCGCCCGCCCCAGATAGTGTGTCACGCCGTTCTCGTAGAACTTCCCGTCCTGCATCGGCGCGAGAAACTGCTTGAGCCAATAGTAGGGCTGGCCGTTTTTCTGCGCGTCAAACTCGTCGAAGAACACGATGGGCAGCCGTCCCTGCAGGCCGGTGTCGCGCACATGGTGGTAGATGTTGACAAGGTCATGCTCGCTGTCCATCTGCGAGAGGTTGCACTCGATAAACTCGGTCGCAACCTCACGGCGCACCTCGCGCTCAATCTGCTTCACCACGAAGGATTTTCCCGCTCCCGGAGGGCCAAAGACGCAAAAGGAGATGGGATGGCTTGTGGCCGTATCCCGTATATAGGTCCAAAACGCATTGCGCACCACGCGCAGCTCCTCTATCTCGCGCCGCGTATAGACCAGCGAACCGCCAAAGGTCAGATGGGGTATCCGTCGCCGTTCCCGCTTGATAAAGCCGTGCTGAACGATGTCCTGGCAGTATTTGCGCAGCTCCTGAATGGTGCGGGTGCTCATATGCAGAATGCTGAAGTCCTCCTCTCCAAGGATCTCCCGAGGTATCGTCACCTCGGCCGGCAGACGCAGGCCCGCCACACTCTCCCCCTCCTGTGCCTGCCGCGCGGCACACATCGCCTCGGTGACAATCCGATAGGGAAACTCGAGGACACAGCGATTGATGGAGCGCTTCCACTGCTCGTTGCCACAGCGGTAGTCCTTGAGGAGAAAGCCGGTTTCTTTGAGCTTGCGAATCCCCACAAGTCCACTTCGCACTGCCCGATACAACGCGTTTCGCAGGGCATCCAGGCGGGCGTCTGCGGATGTGTCGGGAGCGGAAGGGGCGCCCGCCGCGTCTGCCGCACCTGCCACGCCCGCCACGTCTGCCGCAGTAGGCACGCCCGCCACGCCCGCCACGCCCGCCGCGTCTGCCGCGTCTGCCACGCCCGCCACGTCTGCCGCAGCCTGGGCTGCCCTGCTGACCGCAGACAGCTCTTTGACAAGAGCCGCCTGCAAGGTGATGACCTCGCCAAAGGTCTGATGTGCTCCCGGCTGAAAATCGCCTTCAATCTCACTGCTGTAGAAAAACAGTCGGTGCTCTTCCCTGGAGGACACCAGGCAGCCGTTGTGGTTAAAGCAGACGACGACAGCAAGAAAATCGCCGGCCTTCTCACACAGGCGTTCCAGGGCCACGACGGTCTGCTGGACGAGCCGTTCCCAGGAAATGCCCTGCTCAATGGGAAAACCGGCGTGTCGCAGCTCGTCGATATTCAAGACGAGCACCGTGCGGTCGATAAGGCGGGGGTAGCCCTGAAGCTCGCGCAGAAACGCCGTGGGAGCCTGTGTGCGCTCAAAGGTGGTGCGCAGGACGATGACCCGGTTCTCAAGGTCTTCGCTCGCGTCGAGCCGCTCGAGCGCAGGTATCCCCTGCACTGCGGTCATCTGTGCCGCAAGCAGAGCATCCACCTTCGCACCCTCCTGCGTGCCAGTCGAGGAGGCGGGCGGCGTGCTTGCCGCGGCCGACACAGACGCCGCGCCTGGTGTGGTCGCCGCTGACGAGTGTGCGCTGTCGCCTTCAGGAAGCCGTGTGGCGCAGAAACGGGCGGACCTGCGAGCTGCCTCAGCCGCGTCGAGCCCCGAGAAATACCGGTTGTCGCGATCCGTGTTATACCCAACGATGGTGTGGCTTGTGCAGAGGAGGTCCTCGTCACTGGTGCGTACCACGAAGCGCTCCGCCCTCCCCGACTCATCCTCACGGGTAATGCGATCGTCAAGCACCCTGCCGTAGTAGTCCTTCAGGAAAAAACGTCGAACTTTCTTGGGCTTACCATCGTCATAGGCGGGATCAAAGATGTGCTCGCCGTTATCCGCGTCGAGAAAGACCTCGCTTTCAGACAGGCTCGACGGAGCGACGACACGCGGTATCCCCTCCCACGCCGATATGGCGCGATGACGCGGGTCAGCGGTCATTGAGAGGAGGCGGACGTCTGCCTCCATTGGCTGCATCAGGTGCTCAAGCAGCCGCTCAAGCAGATGCGCGCCCCCTTTGAGCGTAAAGGACTCCTCGACATCCCAGCGGCGATGGTGCTGTGCCCGCGCCCCGTAAGGGTCCCTCCTGTCCTCCATGGCCTCATGCTTGAGGGCATAGTCATACGATACGTCGCCAAAAACGAATACGTCAGTCATGGTGCGTTTCCTGTCCCACAGCCTTGGGCCGTGTTGTCGTTTCATGCTATCGATATGAGCACGCAGCCGTCCGTCACGGGAATGCGCAGGCGCAGGTGTGCAGTCGCGAGTGCGCGGGTGCAGGCGCGCGAGTGCGCGAGTGCGGGCGGCGGTCAGGCTCCCCTGCCCCATTATACCGCCACTTTGCCGCGCAGGCATTTCACACGCAGGGCGTGCCGCACGCGCGCGGCGTGCCACGCGCACGGCGTGCGACCTACTGGCTGCACGGCGGCATGCTGACGTGTACCCACGCGCGGCGTGCCACAGGGCGTGCCGCACACCCTGCGGCAGCGACATTCGACCAGAGAATGCTACCGAAGCAGAATAAGCGTGCGCTCAAGGAGGCTCTGGGCAAACTCAAACGTGTTGAGGGTGCCGACAAGCGAGGCGCGGTGCAGATCGGTAATGTCGAGCCACTCGATGCGTGCGTCGCGCTTAAACCAGGTGCGCTGGCGCTTGGCATAGCGCCTCGTTGCCTGTTTTATCTCCGCAATGGCATCTTCCAGAGAAGACGTGCCTTCAAGCACCGGCACAAGCTCCTTATAGCCGATTGCCTGCTGTGCCGTCGCCGCCTCGCGAAAGCCCCTCTCCAAAAGACCGCGCACCTCCTCCAGAAGGCCACGCTGCATCATGTCGTCCACACGTCGCTCAATCCCCTCGTAGAGCACCGCGGGCTCAACCGTAAGTCCGATAAAGCGGGACGCATACACTGAGGTAAACGATGCAAAGCCCGCCTGTTGTCTCGCGTAGCTTGTCTTTTGGGCAAGAAGCTCAAAGGCGCGAACGATGCGCCGCAGGTTATGGGGATGGATAAGGGCGGCGCTTGCGGGGTCGCGCTCGACAAGCAGGGCGTAAAAGGCCTCTGGGCCGAGACGGTTTGCCTGCTCCATGAGCTGCGCCCGCAGGCTGGTGGCGCCGGATGCGCCATCGTCACCCTCGGCATTCTCACCAGTGCCATCCCAGCCCTCATCAAAGCGAAAATCGTCAAGGGCAGCGCGCAGGTACAGACCGCTTCCGCCGCAGAGCAGCGGCATCGTACCGCGTGCGAGCAGCGCGTCGAGAGCCGCGCGCGCCGCGCGTTGATACAGCGCAGCGGTAAACGGCTGCCCCGGGTCGACGAGGTCGATGCAGTGGTAGGGCACGCTTCGCTCGTTTGCCGGCAGCTTGGCGGTGCCGATGTCCATGCCGCGATAGACCTGCATGGAGTCGGCGTTTATGACCTCCGCGCCCAGATGGGCGGCGAGGGCATCGGCAAGGGCGGACTTTCCCGTGCCCGTCGGGCCAACGATGGCAAGCACCGAGGGCGGGGCGGGAGGTGCAGCGGTGGGTGCGGACGCGGGTGCAGCGGGATGTGCGTCAGGGTGTGCGGCCGAAGGTGCAGCCGAGGGTGCAGGTGTGGGTGCGGACGCGGGTGCAGCGGGATGTGCGTCAGGGTGTGCGGACGCGGGTGCAGCCAAGGGTGCAGCCAAGGGTGCAGCGGTGGGTGCCTCTGGCGTCGCGCCCGCGCTTCTGCTCATGTCTGCACCAGAAGGCCCCGAAGGTACCAGGTGCGAGCCTCCTCGATACGAACCGTTCCCAGGCAGCCGACGAAGTTCTCCACGGATTGTCCCTCAGAAAGCGGGGCGTGTACGGTCTGGTTTTTCGGGCTGCGGCCCACAAGCACACGCGCGTCTCGCTTCGAGGACCCCTCAAAGAGCACCGGCAACACGGCTCCAAGCTCCTTCTGATTCTGCTCCCAGGCGCTTTTCTGAACCAGCTCCACCAGGGAGTCAAAGCGCCCCTGAATCAGCTCTCGCGGGCTCGTATCCTCAAGCGCGGCCGCCGGGGTTCCCTCGCGTCGTGAGTAGATGAAGGTAAACGCCTGCGCAAAGCCCACCGCTCGCACCAGCGCAAGCGTAGCCTCAAAATCCTCCTCGCGCTCCCCGGGAAACCCGACGATGAGATCGGTGGAAAGTGCCACGTCCTTGCCGGCGGCTTTGCAGGCGACCCGCAGCTTCTCCACCAGCTCCAGATAGTGGGCAGCGGTGTAATGGCGATTCATGGCGGCAAGTATCGCGTCAGAACCCGACTGCACCGGCAGGTGGAGCTGCGGCATGATGGCCGGCGTTTCGGCAAAGGCGGCGATGGTATCGTCGCTGAGGTCCTTCGGGTGGCTTGTCACAAAGCGGAGCCGCGCGATGCCGCTGGCACCCACCTCGCGCAGCACCTCGGCAAAACGCGGACTGCCGTAAAGGTCGCGCCCATAGGAGTTGACGTTTTGCCCAAGCAGGGTAATCTCCTGCACGCCTTCGTCCACAAGGCGACGAACCTCGTCTCGAATCTCCTCAAGGGGACGGCTCCGTTCGCGGCCGCGCACAAAGGGCACGACGCAATAGGAGCAGTAGTTATCACAACCGGTCATGATGGGCAGCCAGGCGTGCCAGCTGTGCTCGCGGCGAGAAGGCAGTGCCATCGCAGAGGGGGCGGCGGATTTTTCAGAGCCGTCAAGCACCTCGACCTGCGCACCGTGGCCCTCAAGGGCTGCGGCGAGCAGAGCGGGCAGATGAGCGATGTTGTGTGTGCCAAACACGACGTCCACATGCGGCGCCTTCTCCAAAAGCCGCGCCCCGTCGCGCTGCCCGATACAACCGCCCACAGCGATGAGCTTGCCCGAACCCTTCAGGGAGGCAACCTGGCCGAGCAGGCGCACGTCGGCCGCCTCGCGCACGCAGCAGGTCATGAAGATGACGACCTCGGCCTTCTCCACATCATCGGAAGCCAGGGCGCCAAGAGCCTCGAGCATGCCGTCGATTCGCTCGGAGTCGTGCTTGTTCATCTGGCAGCCAAAGGTGCGTACCTGGTAGGTGAGGCCGTTGAGGGAAGTCATGGTGAGCACAGGCTGGGGCTGGGGCAGGGGGATTACGAATCTGAGAAGTTCGCGCCAAAGCCGGCCCAGTCGAAGAAGGCCTCCTCGCCAATTTCGGACTGCTTGATGCCACGGAGATAGCGGGGTTCGACCTTAAAGCGGATGGCGGTGCGACTCTCGCCGGCGATGTTGATGTCGGCGAAAGACGGACTGCAGACGATCTCAATGCCGATTGGAGCCAGAAAGCCGCGTGCGATGGCGATGGCCTTGACCGCCTGATTAACAGCCCCGGCGCCAACGCTTTGCAGCTCGACCGGGACGCCATCCTTAATCATACCGGCAATGGCGCCAGCGACCGATGAAGGCGAGGATTTTGACGATACCTTGAGGAACTCCATAGTCGATGTCTGCTTTCTCTGCTACGTTTCGACTGCGTCTGGTATGCTGTGGAGCTACCGCCTTACCCTTTGAGGGAGCTGTTTTCGCACAGATGACGTTTTGGCTGTTCGCCATATCCGTTGCGATTCCGCGTGCGGTTTGCACGTGCAGGCCACCCTCAGAAGTCCTGAGCAATCCATTATCGCACAGGAGGCGGCCGGTGTGCAAACGCGGGCAGAGAAGCGCTGGCTTTGGGCAGCGCGGGCGGGGGTTGATGGGGGCGGATGGGGGCGGTTCGGGCGAGGGCGGTTCGGGCGCGGGCGGATGGGGCGGATGGCGGCGGATGGGGGCAGACAGGGGAAATCCTCATGGGCTTTTCTGCAGGTACCCCAAATGGTCAACTCGCGCTTTCTTCAGCGTCCTCAGACAGAAGGAAGGCAGAAGAGTAATCCGAAATAAAGTGCAGAAGTATTCCGGGCAACAGGCTGCCTGTTGCCACATAGAGACAGCCCAGCAGAACACCGACCAGAGATGTTTTGACAAAGCCTGTCGGTCCCTGATAGAGATGCCCCGCACCAAACACGATGCTTGCCACAACAATGACGACCGCAATTGGCCACGATGGGAAAACGGCAATCAGAAGAAAATAAAGAAATCCGCGCCATACGATTTCTTCACAAATTCCTGCTGAAGCCGATAGGAAAAACCACCAGGTTTTCTCCTTTTTAGTCCGCGGTATCATGCTGGCCACCACTGAGTCGTAGTAGTTTCCAGAGGTAGTTGTGCTGAACTTCAGTTTTACCTGCTCCCTGAAATCGGCACTGACAAAATATTGAATAATCTGGTAGAGAAGCACCACCAAAAGGCCACCACAGAAGGCAAAGGTGACAATGCGAAACCAAAGCGGACCCCAAAAGCTGAATCCGCTCAGTCCGATTTCTAAGAGATTCACAAGGGAAAACGCACCGATCAGCAGAATGCCTGCTACCGGAATCCATGCCCCAAGAATGCCTTCTTTATAAAACTGCACTCTGCTGGCTTCGGTAATAACGGTACCCTTCAGCTTTTTAATATCGTTCATGCCTCCGATGGACAGCACGACGAGATAGGCTATAAGAACAACCAGGAGCACTACATACACGTATTTCACACCTTTCAGGCCAAAACTGTTTCTCGTCGGGCGCTGAGGGTCGGGCGAGGGCGGGGCGGACGGGGCCGGGCGGACGCTGACGGTCAGGTGCTGATGGTCGGCCACCGCAGAGTCCTCAAAATAGCTCCCGCTGCGCCCATTTGTCAAGGGAATGGCTTTGTCCTATACTATCCAACCGCAGCTTTTTGACAGGAAGGCTGCACAGTTCTGTGAGACCTGAAGGGTACGAGCCTCGCTACCCAGTCCCCGTATATGAAGAGGGAAGATGAAGATGGACATCATGCGCGCACTTGAGCAGCAGCAGATACGTACGGATCTCCCGGCCTTTGCCGTCGGCGACCGGGTAAAGGTGCATTACCGCATCATCGAAGGCAACAAGGAACGCATCCAGGTGTTTGAAGGCGATGTTATCCGCCGCCACGGTGCAAGCAATCGCGAGACTTTCACGGTTCGCAAGCTTTCAAGCGGCATCGGCGTCGAGCGCACCTTCCCCGTACACTCCCCCAAAATCGACCGCATCGAGGTACTGCGCCACGGTGCCGTACGCCGTGCGAAGCTCTATTACCTGCGCAACAAGATCGGAAAGGCAGCGCGCCTGCGCGAGAAGGGCTTTTAGGCGATTCGCAAAACCGACATCCGCGACGCTTGCGACGCCCCGAGTCCCGATCAGGAGCGAGATGCTTCGAGTCTCGGTCAGGAAGAGTATATTCCGCGCTCTGAGCAAAAACGCCTTGAGGCCCTCTACGCCGAACAGGAAGCCGCCGGCATCGACGCCTTTGTCATCGGTGTCGATGAAGTAGGGCGCGGTTCGGTGGCCGGCCCGCTGACCGTCGGCGCCGTCTGCCTGCCGCTCCGCCCACAGATTGCGTGGCTCAACGACTCCAAAAAACTCTCCGCAAAGCGCCGCGAGGAGCTTGACTTGCGGATACGTGCAAGCGCCCTGGCGCTGGAAATCGCCCATATTCCCCCTGAGGACATCGATCGCGACGGAATGGCCGCCTCGCTCAAAAAGGCGATGCGCGCCGCTCTTGACGCCTGCTGTGCCGCCCGGTGTCTTGAGCCCGATCTTGTGCTGATCGACGGCATACCGCTTGGCGTCCATCCAAAGGAGCGAAGTGTCGTCAAAGGCGATGCCCGGGTTGCCTGTATCGCCGCCGCGTCCATCGTCGCAAAGGTTGCCCGCGACGCCCTGATGCGTGAGGCGGACGCGTCGTTTCCGGGCTATGGCTTCGCTTCGAACAAAGGCTACGCCTCCAGACAACACATTGCCGCCATACGCGAAAAGGGTCTGACGACCTTTCACCGTGCCAGTTTTTGTCGAGGATTTTTCCAGGAGCAAATCACCTTCGACTGCTGAGGGTTCAGATTGCGGTTCGCATCCATTCGGCTGCGGTTCGGATTCCGTTCAGAATCCGTTCGGCTGCGGTTCGGCAATTGCTCAACATCCGTTCGACTGCGGTTCGGATTCCGTTCAGCACCCGTTCGGCTGTGGTTCGGGTCGCGGTCAGAGCCTGCTTGACTGTGCGTCAGGGAACAGTCGGATGCGGGCACAGATTGGGTAAGAATCGGGTAAGGATCGTCTGCCACACTGGTCTTCTCGCACCAACAGGAGCAAGGGAGACGAGATGACCGAGAGACGTCAACGCTTAGGAAAACAGGGTGAGGACATCGCCTGTGCCCATCTTCAACGAGAGGGCATCAACATCATCGAGCGCAACTGGCGCTGCGCAGCGGGCGAGGTCGACATCATCGCGCGTGAGGGAGACGACATCGTCTTCATCGAGGTCAAGACCCGCTCAAATCTCGACAGGGGGCTTCCCGAGGATGCCGTCACCGCCACCAAGCGAAACCGCTATGAACGTATCGCCATGTACTACCTGTCGGAGAAAAGCCCGCCAACCTCGCGTCTGCGCTTTGATGTCATTGCGATACTCTCCGCAAACGGACAACAGGCGCTGCTCCGGCATCATCGCGACGCCTTTGGATTCGGCGGTTGAACATGGGATTCAAGACACGCCTCGGCTTTGTGAAGACGGGAACTATCCACGGTGTCGAGGCCTTACCGGTCATCGTCGAAGTCTCGGTCAGCTATGGAGGCTTGCCGGGGATACATATCGTCGGCATGCCGGATACGGCGATTAAGGAGGCAACGCGGAGGGTGCGGCAGGCTCTGCAATCGGCCCATTTTGAGATCAGCAACCACTACGTTGTCTTCAATCTCGCCCCCAGCAGCCTGAAGAAGGTGGGTTCCGGCTTCGATTTGCCAATCGCACTTGCCTATCTCGTCGCAACGGGGCAAATCAACGCACGCCTGATCGCCGACAGGCTCTGTGTCGGCGAACTTTCCCTCGGTGGCGACGTCAAGGCAGTCACGGGGCAGCTTGCCTACGAGAAACTCGCCCAGGAGCAGGGTTTGAGGCTCCTGACGGGGCCGACCGAGGCAGGAGTCTTTGAACGTCAGGGATTAGAGCATCGCTGCCTGGAAAACCTTGCCGCTCTCAAACAAAGCGATTCGGAGGGAGAGGGCGTTTTCGTCGAGCCGTGGGAGGCAGCGACCTCAGAGATGACAAACCATACCGACTATTCCGACATCGCGGGCAACGACCTGGCAAAACGGGCCCTGCAGATTGCCGCGGCAGGAGGGCACGGCCTGCTTCTGGTGGGCCCCCCAGGCTCGGGAAAGTCGATGATGGCGGCACGCCTGCCCTCCATCCTGCCACCTTTACCTGAGGAGGAGCGTCTGGGCACCGCGATGATACATTCGGTCGCCGGACTGCCGACCGCACGCATACTGGCTGGTGAGCGACCCTTCCGCTCTCCACACCACGGGGCGTCACGAGCCGGTCTCATTGGTGGCGGCACGCCGACAGGGCCCGGAGAGGTCTCTCTCGCGCATAACGGAGTCCTCTTTCTGGACGAGCTGCCCGAATTCGGCGCAGCGGTGCTCCAGCTCCTGCGCCAGCCAATGGAGCAGGGAAGCGTTGCCCTTGCCCGGGCTGGCGGTACCGTCACCTTCCCCGCGCGCTTCATGTTCGTGGCTGCAGCCAACCCCTGCCCCTGCGGTTTTTACGGCGACCCCAAGCACTCCTGTCGATGCACACCTGCGCAGATCAGTCGCTATCAGGGAAAGGTCGGCGGCCCTTTGATGGACCGCATCAATCTCATCGTCGATGTTCGGCGCAGTGATCCATCGCTTGTGCTCGACACGGGAACCGGAACCAGCTCCGCCCATCTCAGAGAAGGCGTGCTTGCAGCGCAGGCCTTTGCCCTCTGGCGGCGGGCACGGTATGCGGCGCGTGATTCTGGAGGAGCGGCGCCAGGCGCAGGCGCGGGCGCGGCGGAGTGCGGCACAGCGGGCGCGGGCGCGGGCGCAGCGGGATCGGCGGCTGGCGTTGGCGCTGAAGCAGGCGCGAGCGGGGCGGCGTTCGGCACAGCGGGCGCGGATGCAACGGGCGCGGAGGCTGACACGGGAAGCACTCAGGTAAGGATTGCACAGGGCGCTGCCCTGCTCGCCGCCTGCCAACTTGGCACCAAAGAGCGCTCGTGGCTCGAGCTGATGAGCGAACGCTATCAACTCAGTGGTCGCGGAATCATGAGCGCGCTGGCAGTCGCGCGCACTATCGCCGATATGGAGGAAAGCGAGAAGGTACACCAGGATCACCTGCTTGAGGCCGTCAGCTTTCGGGCGCGTGATGTTACATGATACGCAGGGCGCGAAACGAAATTGGGGCCGAGCAGTCCGACTTTCCCGAAAGTCTCTTTAACGTCGAAAGCCCACCCGAGCGCATCTACGTAGTCGGCGAGCCTTCTGTGCTCGCCAAGCCGGCATTGGCCATCGTTGGAGCCCGCAAAGCGACTCCCTACGGTTTGCAGGCTGCGCAACGATTCGCGCGCATAGCTGCCCTGCACGGACTTGTCGTCGTCTCAGGAGGGGCCATCGGCTGCGATCAGGCGGCGCATCGAGGCGCGCTTGAGGCCGGCGGCAAAACCGTTGTCGTCTTAGGCTGTGGAGCCGATGTTGTCTATCCGGCAGGAGCTCAGGTGCTCTTCAGGCGAATACTTGAGGAGGGCGGCGTCATGCTCTCCGAGGCGCCCTGGGGCTCTCCCCCTTCAAAATGGGGCTTTCGTCGGCGCAATCGCCTTATAGCGGGGCTGGCTCAGGCGACTTTGATTGTCGAGGCGGGACTGCCAAGCGGCACCTTCAGCACAGCGGACGCGACGCTGGCCCAGGGTAAGGAGGTTCTCGCCATCCCCGGCTCAATCTTCGCCGCAGAATCCCGGGGCGCGAACCACCTGATTGCCCAGGGAGCCTTTCCCGTTATAGATGACACGAGTTTTGAGTGCGCTTTGAGGGAGATTTTTGCTTCTCTCCCTCTTGAGGGCCGGGCAGGCCGGGCCACGGCACCTATGTCCGCGGCGGGCGAGCCCGCAGCCCACGGCGCCGCCCAGGTCGCCGCCGCCCAGGCCGCAGCCCACGGCGCCGCCACTCAGGTCGCATCCCACGGCGCCGCAGCCGACAACGCAGCCGACAACGACGCAGTCGCCCAGGTCGCAGTCGCCCACACCTCGTACAGCCACCACACCTCGCACAACCCCCACACCTCGCACAACCCCCACAGCCCCCGCACTGCTCCATCAGATCCGCTGCTCGCGGCCTTGGGCCAACAGCCGTACACGCCTGAGGAGCTTATCGGCGTGTGTGGCGAGGATGTCATTGAGGTGATACGCTGTTTGACATCAAGAGAGCTT
Organism: Coriobacteriales bacterium; assembly: GCA_031277035.1. Taxonomy (GTDB): domain Bacteria; phylum Actinomycetota; class Coriobacteriia; order Coriobacteriales; family UBA8131; genus JAIRXA01. The sequence continues at coordinate 96,731 of JAISLY010000025.1, forward strand.
TCGGGCCAGGTCGTGCGTCTGCGGGATGGACGCTACGCTTTACGGCCCCTGTAGGAAGGGATGAATCGATGGCGGATGTGCTCATCGTAGGAGGCGGTCTTGCCGGCTCAGAGGCAGCCTGGCAGCTTGCCGAGCGCGGCGTGGCCGTCCGCCTGTATGAGATGCGTCCGACACGGAGCACTCCGGCACATCACAGCGCACAGCTTGCCGAACTCGTCTGTTCAAACTCCCTGAAGAGTCTGGATCCGAGTACCGCCGCCGGCACACTCAAGCAGGAACTTGCCCTGCTGGGCTCCTTTCTCATCTCCTGCGCTCTTGCCGCAAAGGTTCAGGCCGGTGGAGCGCTGGCGGTCGATCGCGAGGTCTTTGCCGCTGAAGTCACCGCACGCATCGAGGCACACCCTCACATCGAGCTCATTCGCGAAGAGCTGGGCGACCTCGACGATGCCCTCAAACACAGAACGCCCATCATCGTAGCGACCGGCCCTTTGACCTCGTCGGCTTTTGAGGCCTGTCTCACCAGGCTTCTCGGCAAACAGCACCTTGCCTTCTACGATGCCGCCGCGCCCATCGTCGAGGCCGCCTCACTCAACCACGACCTGCTCTTTGCCCAGTCGCGTTACGACAAAGGCAGCGCCGACTACCTCAACGCGCCCCTGAATCGCGCGCAGTATGAACACTTCATCTCCGAACTGATTACCGCTCGCCTGACGCTCAAACGCTCCTTTGAGACTGCCGAGCTCTTCCAGGCCTGCCAGCCGATTGAGGAGGTGGCTCGTAAGGGACTTGACACCTTACGACACGGTGCGCTCAAACCGGTGGGCCTCTATGACCCGCACACGCAGCTGCGCCCCTGGGCGGTTGTGCAGCTGCGGGCTGAGAACCGCGCCCGGAGCGCCTACAATCTGGTCGGCTTTCAGACCAACCTGAGTTTTGGCGAGCAGCAGCGTGTCTTTCGCCTCATTCCGGGCCTTGAACAGGCCGAATTCAGTCGCTTTGGCGTCATGCACCGCAATACCTTTATCGACGCGCCCCGACTGCTTGCCCACGACCTCTCGCTCAAAGCCGATTCGCGGCTTCGCTTCGCCGGACAGATTACGGGAACCGAGGGATACTGCGAAGCAATCGGCAGTGGTTTGTATGCCGCATTGGCAAGCTACGCCGCACTACAGGGAAGACCGGCGCCGGTGTTGCCGCCCGAGAGCACCCTCGGTTCGCTGCTCTCTTACGCGACCGACCCGCAGGTCGTCGAGTATCAACCGATGCACGTCAATTATGGCATCATGCTGCCGTTGGAACCCTCGGTCAGAAAGAAGCGGGAGCGCTACACCGCCTTCAGCAGGAGGGCCGTCGAATCTATGCACCGTTTTCGTTCGCAAAATGGCTTCCTGGAGTTTCTGCCCTCGTATCCTCTGCTACCATGAGGCGATGCAGCATTTGATTGACAGCTTTCTTGCAACATTGCGGTTCGAACGCAATCTCTCGCCTCATACCCTGCGCGCCTATGCCACCGACCTTGCAGATTTCTCAGCCTGGTTCACGCGTCAGAATCTCGACCTCAAAGACATCGACCATCGCGCCATGCGGCGCTACCTCGTCGAGCTTGACCAAGCCTCGTATGCGCACACCACCATAAACCGCCGCCTCTCTGTCATCAGGAGCTTTCTTAACTGGCTTGTAGAGACCGGTGAACTGCCAACGAACACCGCGAGCGCCATCCTGGGGCCCAGACAACCCAAGAGTCTTCCCCGTGTGTTCAACAGGGAGGATTTGACGAGCCTGCTCACGGTAAATGACCCGGAGACCCCCGAGGGCTTACGCAACCAGGCATTCCTCGAGCTGCTCTACGCAAGCGGCGCGCGTATCTCAGAGATAGCCGGCCTTACCGTAAGCGATGTGGACTTTGAGCAGGGCCAGGTAAAGGTGACCGGGAAGGGCGCAAAGCAACGTATCATCCCCCTGTACCGCCTGGCGCTTCGCACCCTCAAAGAGTATCTGAGCTGGGCTCGCCCGCAACTGATGCACGCAACGCGGCAGCAGACGAAGGGCTCCACGCAGCAGACGAAGAGCTTTGCGCAGCAGACAGACGCGCTGTTCCTCTCATCACGAGGAAAGCCGATGAGCGCAGATTCCCTGAGAAAGACCTTCAAGAGCTGCACCAGGAAGGCAGGCCTGGATAGTGCCTTTTCGCCGCACGATATGCGCCACAGCTTTGCCACTGATCTTCTGGACGGGGGAGCTGATCTCCGCTCTGTCCAGGAGATGCTCGGCCACGCAAGTCTTGCAACCACGCAAATATACACACACCTCTCCATCGGGCATCTCAAGGAAACGCACCGTCGCGCGCATCCTCGCGCCGAGTGATTGAGGAAACTCGTCAGCGACTTTAATTTGAAGGGAATTGTAAATACTTTGCGGTTCATTGCTACTTTTTTCTAAAAAAAGTTTGAACTTCTATTGACAACACCATACTACCTTATGCTAGCATATCCATTTTAAGGGCAAGAAGTCAGGGAGGTAAGGGTTATGACTGTGTTGCATGAACCTTTGGTGGAGATGATTGCAAGGCGGGCGGATGTCCCCTGCTTCATTGTCGCTCCCGCACGAACCGGTAAGACGACTCTTGCCATGACCTTCGCGCAAAGCCACTATGCCCTTGATGAGGTGCTTTGGGTAAACGGCTCCGTAAAAGACTTCGGCGATGAGCTGAAACGCGGTGCCCTTCAGGCCTATCTCAAAGGCGAGCAGACGCCGGATGCGAGTCCTCGACGGTTGTTTGTGATTGACGACCTTGCCCGGCTGGATACTGTCGAAGCTGCCTGCTTTTCGGATTGCATCGACGATCTGGTCGAACAGGGCAGGCAGCTTATCGTCATCTGCGCACCTGAGAATGATTGCTATGACGAACTCCAGTCGGATCGTCTGCTGATTGAAGCTGAACATCTTGCAGGACGGCAGGCTCCCAATAATCCACTCCTGTCTCCTGAGGCGCCTATCCCGACCACCTCAAGCGCCCTGGCGAGCTCAAAGACCTCAGGAGGCTCGGATGGCCCGAGTGCCAGTCCGGCTCAAAATCTCTCCGTCATCGTCCCGCCCGAGACGTACGCAGTTGCCTCCGATGAGCACTTTGAGCCGCTTGAGGTGCAGTTCTTTGGCGGATTTGCCGTTTGGAAGGGCAGCGAGCGCATAGATGCCCTGCTCGCACGGCGCAGCAAAGTTCAGGCACTGTTCATCCATCTTGCATTGAATCTCGAACGGGGCGTGGCGCGCGACAGCCTGCTTTCTCGCCTCTGGCCCGAGAAAAGCTATGACGCGGCGGTTGAGAACTTCTATACCACCTGGTCGCGCCTGAAAGCGCTGCTCGGTGGAGGCGCGAAGGCAGCTCCCTATCTGAGCTATGACCGACAGGTCTGTCGTCTTCAGGCCGCCTATGTCAATCTCGATCTGACCCAGTTTGAGAATCTTGCAAGAATCGTGCTGTTCTGCCAGGGAAAGCCAGAAGAGCGTATCGACGCCATCTACCGAATGGAACGCCTCTATCGCGGTGATCTGTTGGCTGCCGTCCCCCTTGATCGACACGCTCAGGCACTCCAGACGCGCTACCGCTCGTTGCAGGTCGACGCGATGCTCATCGCCGCTCAATTGTTCTCAGAGATCGGAAACGCGACAACGGCTGTCTGGTTTGCGCGCTACGCCTACGACCTCGACCCGGGCCGCGAGGACGTCTATCGCGTCCTGATGGACATGCAGGACCGTGCCGGCCAACGAACCTCTGCACTGCGAACCTATTTTGACTGCAAACGCTACCTCAGTGAGGAACTTGGCCTGTCACCCTCACAAAAAACCATCGACCTGTATCAGGAGCTCATCCTCGACCGAAGGTAGGGGGAGCACACGGCGCATCGCTTGATTAAAGCGCGCTGCGCAAAAGTCGCGTGCTGCCTCAGTACGCCCCGCGTGCATCCAGCATGCCGTCGGATGCGACGGGCTTACTCAGGGCTTTTCGCCAAAGATATAGGCGGCGGCCAAAGCCTCATGCGCAAGCTGAGGGTCGAGGTCTGCCAGAAGATCGTTCTGTCCCTGTCTCTTCGCCTTATCTTCCAAACGCTGCCACGGCGTCGAATGGTGCGCTTCGACCAGAACGCCTTCAAAACCAATCTCAGTCATCAGGGCTTCGTATTCGCCAACCGTCAGGACTCCATTCGTGCAGCCGAGGATGATGGCAGCGGCAGTACGCATCGCAGGGGGCAGTTCTGGCCTGACCAGTACCACATCTGCGACCACAAAGCGCCCGCCTGGCGCCAATACCCGCCAAGCCTCACGCAGAACGGAAGCCTTCTCGTCGCTCAGATTGATGACGCAGTTTGAGATAACGACGTCCACCGCGCCGTTTGCCAGGGGGATGTCTTCGATAAGGCCCTGGATGAAGCTGACATTTTTGACGCCGGCCTGCGCCGCATTGCGCCGGGCCAGCTCCAGCATTTCCGACGTCATATCCAGACCGTAGATACAACCGCTCCTGCCCACCTGTTCGGCGGCCAGCAACACATCGATACCGCCGCCACAACCCAAATCAAGCACCCGTTCACCGGGTTTGAGTGCGGCACGGGAGAGCGGGTTTCCGCAACCACGAGACACGGAACAGGCCGAATACGGCAGGCGCTGCTGCTCAGAGCGCGAGTAGTGATGAATTTGGCTGTTATCCAGCGCCTCAGCATTGCCGGCAACCGCACCGTAATGCTCACGGATGCGCCTCTGACTTTGCGAAAGCGTGGCGGCGCCAACTTCTGCCATCTGCTTACGGGCCACCTGATTCCCCTGTCTGCTGAGGGATGCGAATACTTGCGACATTAGTAGTGTAGCGCTAATATAGGACTTCATCAAGTATATGCGGACGACGCGCAGCAGGGCGCTGTGCGGAGCGCAGTTGGTCTTGCCTGTCAGCCCCGCAAAGTTCAGCGAAGAAGGACTCTCAAAATGGCAGATAAGATATACATGGATAACAATTCGACCTCGTGGCCCAAACCGCCCGGCGTAGCAAAGGCGGTCAGCGAGTACATCGAAGATGTCGGTTGCAACCTTAACAGGAGCGGTTTTGGTACGACCTGCGTACTCAACAGGAAGGCGCGCAGCTGTCGTGAACAGCTGGCAGCCCTGTTCAACTACCCGAATTTCATGCATGTCGTCACCACACCCTCCATCACGTTCGCCCTGAATACGGTGATAAAAGGCCTCCTCTCATCGGGCGACCACGCTCTGGTCAGTGGCATGGAGCACAACGCCGTTACCCGCCCGCTCTTCCAACTGAGAGAGTTCGGTATCGAATTTGACTTCATCCCCGGTGATAGCGCTGGGCGCCTTGATCCGGCGAGCATCGCGCCTCGCATCCGTCCCAACACCAGGATGGTCGTAACCACCCATGCCTCCAACGTTTGCGGAACCATCCTACCGATTCGTGAGATTGGCGCCATCTGCCGGGAAAAGGAGCTGCTCTATGTGGTTGATAGCGCCCAGTCGGCCGGCGTATTGCCCCTGGATATGCAGGCGGATAATATCGACGTGCTTTGTTTTGCCGGACACAAGGCCCTCCTCGGCCCTCCCGGCATCGGCGGCTTTATCCTCGCGCCCGAGCTGGCCGCCCGCATCAGACCCCTGGTAGTGGGGGGCACAGGGGTGGAAAGCGAGCAGGACGAAGTGCCGGATGCCCTGCCGATGCACTTTGAGTCGGGCACACCGAACCTCATGGGGTTTTACGGCCTTTGCGCCTCGCTCAAATGGTTGAACAGACAAGGCATCGAACGTATCCATAAAAAGGAGCAGGAGACCTACCGCAGCTTCCTGGCGGGAATGCAGCAGATTAAAGGGCTGCGCATCGTCGGCACCCAGGACGCCGACAGCTCACTGTGCGTACTGGCCATTGAGGTACCTGGATTGGATATCGGAGCTATCGCCTATCGCCTGGACAGCAAACATCGCGTCATCACGCGCTGCGGTCTCCATTGCGCTCCGTGGGCAAATCGCAGCCTGGGCACCTTTCCGAAGGGCACGATACGCCTCTCCCCCGGCTACTTTACCAAAAAAAGTGAGGTAACGCTGACTTTGGCGGCCCTCGAGGAATCTGTCGCCTACGCCCGCAGAAGAAAGCTCGTAGACCGCTGAGAAGCCACGCCGAACATCACCGGACCTGCCAGCCGTCGCTCTCGAGTTCCGCTCGGCGAGCAGCACACTCCGCGGCAACCTCTCCGGCGACCTCCCTGGCCATCGATTCTGCCCCTGGAAACATCCGAGTATCGCGGGGGTTGGTGCCAGCGCTGCACCAGGCGGTGTTGAGAGAGCCATAGGCGATACGTCTGCCCGCAATGAGCCTGAACAGCGCACCGAGTTGCTGATAGCGCAAAGTGCTCAACAGGGGCGTCTTCTCCATAGGCGTTCCGGCAACGCGACGCAGCTGGCAAAGCCCGGAACATATCTGCGGCCAGGAGGCAACCTCCTCCATACGGTCGAGCAACTCGTGCGCATCCTGCCCGGTATAAATCGGCTCCACGCCGCTCATCAACTTTAAGCCCGACTGCAGGATTGCCTCAATGGTCTGCCGTCGACGCTGCTCGGAAATGGCGGTAATCCGGCCTTCCCCCAGCCGCAGGGCATGATAGGCTGCGTCGGCTCCCGCCGCTTTTAACGCATGCGCTCCGGCAAGGTCAAAGTCGCCGATGTTGGCCATCAGCAAAACCCTCTCCCCAACAAGCTTCCGAACTGCGGAGACAATCTCGCAGAAGCTCTCAAAGTCGTAGCTATCGGTTGACATCAGGGAGATCAGGTGCACGCCGTTTGCCGCATAAGCGCTGCAATACGCAAAAATCAGCTCCCGGGGCATCTCATCCTGCCCCGGCAAAACGCTCGAAGAGCTGAGCGCAAAGGAGCAGTAGGCGCAATCGCCCGGACAGGGTTTGGCGTCTATGCCCAGTTGAGCATAGATCAGAGCGCGTCCGCCAGACGCCTGCCGGGCAATCTGATGGGCTCCCCATCGCAGATAGAAGGCTTCTGGAGAATGCTCATCCTGAGCATAGAGCAGCTCCATCTCATCGCGGCTCAGGCCTTCGTCAGCCACGGCCTTATCCACCAGGGCGGCAATCCTCGCGTCCAACGTCATACAAGCATCCACATCCGCCGCGCGTCCAAATCGAAGCGCAGCAACTCGCCGGGGCTGAATACCTCGCGAGAGTCCAGCTCCAGCTCCAGCTCCAGTTCACCTGGTTCACAGTCGTTTGACGTCTGCTCCAATGTTCGCTCGTCGATGCGCACTCGATACGAGAAGCTGGTGCCTTTGAAGGTGGCGGAGAGCACCACGCCCTGCAAAACGCCGGTACCGATGTTGCAAGCCGCCTCGGGACGAATAGCGAGCACCCCGACGCCATCCGGGCAATCCAGCGCAAACCTGCCAAACGCACAAGAAGCCACTTTGAGGCGGCACTCGGCTTTCACAAAGTTCTTCCAACCAAAAAATGAGGCCACCTGCCGGGATGCGGGACGCGTGAAGAACTCTTCGGGTGCGCCGTATTGAGCAAGTCTCCCATCGAACATCATCGCGATTCGATCGCCCAGAGCCAGCGCCTCTTCCTGGTCATGGGTGACAAAGAGCATGGTTGTTCCCAGTTTCCTGTTGACCAGACGAATGTGCTCACGCATGGAGACGCGCAGTTCAGCGTCAAGGGCAGACAGCGGCTCATCTAAAAGCAGCAGCTTCGGATTGGTCATAAGCGCCCGAGCCAGAGAGACCCGCTGTTCCTGTCCTCCGGATATCTGCGTGACCTTGCGCTCCCCCAGCCCCTCCAGACGCATCAGAGCCAGCATCTCATCGATTCTGCGGGCCAGCTCCTGTCTACTCATGCTGCGATTCAGGCGTGGGGTAAAGCCAATGTTTTCTGCCACAGTCATGTTTTTAAAGAGCAGAGCCTTCTGAAAGACCATGGCAATCGGTCGCTTCTCCGCCCTGAGGCCATCCACACAATCGCCATCGATGCTGATGGAGCCGCGATCCTGCTGCTCCAGGCCGGCAATGAGCCTCAGCGTGGTCGTCTTGCCACAGCCAGAAGCGCCGAGCAAAACGACGATCTCGCCCTGCTCCACCTCAAGATCGAGCTCGCAGATTGTCGGCTCGGCGTTGCCGCGATAGGTCTTGGTCAGACCATCTATCGTCAAGAAGCTCATACTGTCCCCACCAGACACATGAGCTCCACCAGATCCACCGGCCCCACCAGACGCATGGGCCCCACCAGACGCATGGGCCGCGCTGGCGTTCGCAGACCCGACAACCCTCTCTCCATCGACCGCTTCACAGTAATCCAGCCTTCTTGGCATCCAGACGGTTTTTTGCCAACATATTGGACCCCAAGGCAATGACCAGCAGGATGGGCGCGATGAACAGAATAATCGTTACGGCAACCATCGAATAGCTGTTGTTGCCAACCGACATCATCGGAAAGAGCAGGGTCGGCAGCGTCTTAAAGCCCGGTGGTGCGATGACGTTGGTGAGCAGGTAGACCGACCAGGAGCCGATGAAGCAGAAGATGCAGGAGACGATGACTCCCGAGCGTACCTCGGGCAAGGTCACCGAGAAGAGGCGCTTGAGCGGACCGACACCAAGGGTGGCCGCCTGTTGTTCCAGCGCGATATCATAGTTTTCAAACATCACCGAAAGCAAAAGGGTCATGTAGGGTACATAAAAGACCAGTTGAGCGATGAACAGCCCCAGCAAGCTGGAGTACAGGTGCAGCTGCACGAAGACCCGCTGCATACCAAAGACGATTGCTATCGGCGGAAAGAAGGTCGGTACCAGCAGGGCTATCTCAATGGCCCGTTTTCCTCTGAAGGTGCGCGTGCCGAGATTCTTGGCGGCAAAAAAGGACAGGGTCAGAGAACTCAGCACCACCAGAGTGCTCAGAATCAGGCTGGCTCCGAATGCCTCAAGAACGCGGGTATCGCTGCCAAGGCTCAGCCAATAGCCGCCATCGAAGCTCGGCAGCACCTCTGGATAACGCCAGCGCGAGGCAAAGGACCACAAGAGCAGGGGTATCAGGGGCAGCAACAGCACCAGGGAAGCTATCAGCACTATCACCGTTCGACTCGTCCGCCTCATGACGCATTCCTTTCAGAGCGGGTGGCGCACAACCAGTACGTGACGATAATCGCCATCAGAACAAGTGTCATTATCACCATAATCACAAAGGCTTCTGGACGGTCGCGCAGATGCGGATCGAGGTATTTCAGGTAAACCATCACCGAAAGCGGCCTGGATTGAGCGGAGCCAAGAATGGCCGGCACCTCATAGTCGCCAAAGGACGCGGCGAAGACGAGGATTGATGCTACCGCAGTCGCCGGGATGATGCTCGGTAAGACGACATGCACGAAACGCTTGACCCTGCCAATCCCCAGAGTGGCCGCCTGATGCTCGTATTCCAGGGAAGCCCCCTGCAAAATGCCCAGCACGCTCATGCAGATATAGGGGGTGAATTTCCAGACAAAGACCGTTATCAGCCCGACGCCACCCGCGTCATACACCCAGAAGGGAAACTGAGCGGCACTGTCGTAGATGCCCATCTCATGGGCAAGCGAGGAAAGCCAGCCGGTCTGCGAAATCAGAAAGACCATGATCATCGCCGCCGCCATGCGCGGCACAGAGAGGTTGTACTGACAGATAAACAGTGCCAGCTTCTTGCCCACGAAGGTCTCGCGCAAAGCCAGGGCCAAGACGACGGCAAGAATCATCGAGACGAGTGTTGAGACCAACGAGACCTTCAGGGAGAACAGCAACGAGTCGATAAAGTAATACGACGTCAGGGTGTCCTCGTAGTTCTGCGCCCCGACAAAGACGCCCGCGTCATCGGCAAAACTGGCCTGGACTGTGACAAGTACCGGCCAGAGATAGGCCAGAGCCATCAACAGGGCAAGAGGCAAAAACGAGCCTATGAGAGACAGACGTGAACGCATGTAAGAAACCCTTTACCGAACCACGACCAATCAGCTGAATACGAGAGGACCGCCCGGCCCAGGCAGAAGCGCTTTGCCCGACAGTCCTCTCGTCATGAGCGGGAGCCTCTCAGGCCTGAACGACCTGAGCATCCCAGACGGTACCCAGCCACTTGCTGATGGCGCCGCTTGAGACATTGTGAGCAGAGGTGACCAGCTGTTCGGGCGGTGCTGCGGTTCCCTTGGGGAAGTCGGCCATCATATCAGTAAATATCTTTGCATCCGCGTCGTCAAGTTTGCTGATGTCCAGGTTATAGGCATTGCCCGTAAGAGCCGTGACCCTGGCGTTCATGTCCGGCTCCAACAACAGGTTACTGAGCACCATTGCAGCGGCCTTATGAGTGGAGTTCTTGGCAATGGTGATAAAGTCGGGATAGCCCACGGAGGTCTCCATCAAGAAGAGCTGGGCATTTGGCAGGTAGGAAGGGTCGGACTGCGTCTTGGGGAAAATGGAGACGCAGGTCGTGAAGGAGGTGGCGATGTCGCCGGAGTTGACGTAGCTGACCATCTCGTAGGCGTCAGCCCCGTAGTGCACCGCACCATCCAACTGGAAGAGATAGGGTTTGAGGTCATTGAGATACTTCCAGACATAGCCGGATTTGCTCAAAAACTCCTCCTCTGTTGCCGCATCACTGGTCGCCCATGCAAACCATTCCTCAGCATGCGCCTGTATCTTCGCTGAACGGGCCTCCGTTGTGTCTCCCTCGTCATAGACTGGCTTCCAGCCGCCCGAGCCATCGTCAGTAAGCTCATAGAGCACCGAGGTAACAAACTGCGTACCGTGAAAGCCCCCCTTGCCCAACAGATCCAGATACGTAAACTTGCCGGGGTATTTCTGCACCCACTGATAGAGTTCCGAAAGGTTGTGGAAAAGGCCCGGGCGTCCGTCTTCGCTCGTGGCATCCCACGCCAGGGAGCCGTCGTAGCGATCCGCCGCAAAGACCATGGCCGGCGTGACCTTCATGAAGGGCGACTGATAGTAGTCGTTTGGAATCGTGCCGTTCAGGTTGGTATCGGATGAGGTCCAGTCCAGGTACTGGTTATTGGGAAGTTTCTTGACCCACTGGTTGCCATCGTCTCCCCAGAGCGCTCCTGCAGCCAACTGTGCGCCGATAGAGGCCGAAGCACCCCAGAACATATCAATGGTGGCATCGATGCCATCGGTGTAATCCGAAATGAAACGTTCCTCAAACTCAGCGGTATCCTCGACATATTCGATTTCCAAACCGAAGTCCTGCTGCGCGCGAACCTTGACCTCAGCCCAATACTGCTCAACCATCGCATCGGCCCCACCGGAGCCCCAGGCGCAGAAGGTCACTTTGTCGCCGTTGGCCTCAGCCAGAATCTCTTCCCAGCTCATATCGGCAAGGGCGCTGTCCACGCTTTTGCCTGGCTCCTGCACATCTGTTTGCGTATCTGCCCCGGCTGCGGGCTCATCGCCACCACCGCTACAGGCCGTCAGAGCCGAACTTCCCAACGCCCCGACGGCAAGTACTCCCATCCCCTGCAAGAATCGTCTACGAGACAAATTCTCGTTTGACGACCTGGGCACAAAACTCTCCTTGTTCCTTGACATCCCGCTTCCTCCTGTTCGTATCGAAATCCTCTCTGCCCATAACGTCAGAGTTACTAGTAAAGTATATCATATATTAGAGTATGTCTTATAGATGAATCTGTCTACTAACGAGACGACTCTTTAAGCGCCTCTTTAAACGCGTCGCGCGGTCCGGGCAGCAGGTCACGCGTTCCCTCAAGGCCCCCCCCCATCAGCTTAGATAATCCACCCCGGCGACGGTCCCTCAAGAACCTCCCAGTCAGCATTGCGGTACATCTCTCGGTAAAAATCGATGTCTCGCCCACGGCCGCCCTGCTCGGTGAGGTTTTCGGTGTCGCGCGGATTGACCCCGACCTCGGCCCAGGCGAGGTTCGCTCCCGCCGAAGCTATCAGATCGGTACCGGCGGCACAGTTCAGGCGGGGATTAAGGCCGGTCGCCAGACGATACACGGCAACGTACAGGGCATTATCCAGGGCCGTCAGCATCCCAAAGTCATACAGTGAGGTGCCCGGCACACCAACCCGCCGCCCACAGCCAGCCGAGAGCGCCTCAGACGCGATACATATTCGCGTCTTCTCGGTGAGTTCTGCCGGTGTGTGCTCGGGGCCGATAGGCTCCACACAGGTAGACAGCGTCAGCCCGGCGGCATGGATGTTCGCGATGGTCTCAAGGCGGGTCTGAACGGAGATGCCAGTTACCACACCCTCCCCCATCCGCACGGCGTGATAGCAGCCATTGACGCCAGCGGCCTTCAGTAAGCGGGTCTGCTCCAGAGACATATCCTCAACATTTGCAAGCAGCGGCATATTCCTGTCAATGACCTCGCGCACGGCAGCTGCCATCTCCAGGAATTTCTCAAAACGATACGACGCCGTGGACAGCATGAGTATGGCGTTTGCCCCCTGGTCCTCGTAGAGTTTGGCACGTTCCACCACATACGCTCTGGACATCTCCAGCTTGCCCTTGCGCACCCCATTGCAGATGGCAAAGGAGCAAAACTGGCAATTTTTCGGACAGGGCGTGCCGTTCAGGCCGATTTGCGCGTGGATCTCAGCTTTGCCATTGGAGGCCCTGCGTGAGAGCTCGTTGCCCGCCCAATTGATGTAACGCGCCTGTCGGGAGTGCGGATCAACGCCGTAGAGTGTCTCAATATCCTCATCAGGAAGCCCCTTGCCCTCCAAAGCGCGCTCCACGATCTCAAAGACCCGTATCTGGCCTGCGTCCACGGCTGCTCCATCCGTTGGGAACCACTACTTGTTTAACGCATCTAGATGATGAGGTCTAACAGTAGCAGCTTCAGCCGTCTTGTCAACAAGGCGCATGGTCGCGTGCGGGGCGCGCAGGGCGGGGCGGGGCGGGGCGTGCGGGGCGGGGCGGGGCGGGGCGGGTCATCTTTACATGCTTTCGGCGATGACACCGCCGCCAAGCACTTCGTCGCCGCGGTAGAAGACGAGCGCCTGCCCCGGCGCGATGGCCTTTTGCGGTTCGTCAAAAAGCAGCTCAAAGGCATCCGGCCCACACTGCGTCAGAGTGGCCGGCTGCTCGGGCGAACGATAGCGATACTTGGCCGTCACGCGCAGAGAGGCGCTCGGTGCCCCATCGGATGCCCCATCGGATGCCCCATCGACCAGATGCTCCGTGATAAGGTTCGCCTCACGAAGCCTGACATGGCGCGCGTACAGCCCCGCTTCCTCCGTGACGACAAGCGTGTTTGACGAGACATCGATGCGCTGCACAAACAGGGGGTGACCCACGGCCACCCCAATCCCCTTGCGCTGCCCAATGGTGAAATCGATCAGGCCCCCGTGCGTCCCGATACGCCGTCCGCTGCCGTCGACAATCGGGCCCGGTCTTGAGGCGTCTCTGCTCATGCGGCGAATAAAGGCCCGGTAGTCTCCATCCGGGATAAAACAGATGTCCTGACTTTCAGGCTTTTCTGCCGTTGCCAGGCCAAGTCTGGAGGCGAGGGCACGAACCTCGCCCTTCGTTAACTCGCCAAGAGGAAAGAGCGTGTGCGCAAGCTGCGCCTGGGTAAGCGTATACAGTACGTAGCTCTGATCCTTGTCCGCATCAAGGCCGCGCAGAAGGCGAAAGGAGCCGCTGCTGCCCTCACAGGAAGCGGCGGCGACATCCCCGCTACTGCCCTCGCAGGAGGCGGCAGCGGCGGCATCGTTGGGGGCGCCGCAAGCTCTGCCGAGACGCCGGGCGTAATGACCCGTGGCAAGATAATCAAAGCCGAGGGCCAGGGCGCGTGCCAGCAGATACTCAAACTTGAGAAAGCGGTTGCAGTCGATGCAGGGATTCGGAGTCTCACCACGCTCATAGGCCGCCACAAAGGGTTCGACGACCTGTGCGCGAAATTCGGAGGAGAGATTCAGGGTGTAGTGCGGGATGCCCAGCCGCACACAGACCGCGCGCGCGTCCTCAACGTCGGCAAGGGAACAGCAGCCACTCTCAGCGCCAGACGCGCGGGCGGCGAACTTCTCGCCACCGCAATCCCTGCCAACAGGGTCCCTGCCAACAGGGCTCTCATCAACAAGCCTGTCGCCGAGAAGTTCATCGCCAAAAAGCCGCATGGTTGCCCCCGTGCAGTCAAATCCCTGCTCTTTGAGCAGATAGGCGGCGATGCTGCTATCCACTCCGCCACTCATGGCGACAAGGACGCGAGGCGCCGCGTGAGTCGCAGGCAAAGCCGGGGCGTCGATGCCCTGCTCGTCAAATCTGGCAGCGTGGGAAGCCATACACTCAGGCACGCTCAGACAGGCGCGTTCAGCGAGACGGGAGCAGGGACGCGAGGATGGCATCCGAGGCCTGTTGGGTAGCGACCAGGGCCTTCTCCACATCTATGGTCGGCCATGTTCCCTCACGGTAGAGCACCGTGCCGTCCACCATCGTCAATACGACATCGGAGCCCTGTGCAGCAAAAACGAGATTACTCACCTGATCGTGAACCGGCTGCATCCAGGGCGTCTGCACATCCACTACCACAAGGTCTGCGCGATACTCAAGCTCAATCGCACCGCTTTTTGGACGCCCCTGCGACCGCGCGCCAACGACCGTCGCCGCTGCCAGGGCCTGTGCCGGCGTGACCACCGTAGGGTCTCCCGTCGAGCCCTTGTAGATTGTCGCAAGCAGGTAGAGGTCCTTAAAGAGGTTGTGGTTGTTGTTTGAGGCCATGCCATCGGTACCAAGCGCGACGTTCACGCCCGCGTCAAGCATCTGTGGCACGGGAGCAAATCCGCTGGCCAACTTCATGTTGCTGGCCGGGTTTGCCGCCACAAAGACCTCGCGCTCGGCCAGTATCTCCCAGTCTTCAGGCTCGGTCCACACGCAATGCGCCGCAGTGCAGGGCGCTCGGAAAAAATCCAGCGAGTCAAAATAGGCGACCGGCGTCAGGCCGCCACGGCGCTCCTTGCATTCCTCATGCTCAAGCCTCGTCTCACTGATGTGGGTGTGGGTGTGCACGCCCAACTCAGCGGCCAACTCGCCAACAGAACGCACGACAAAAGGATTTGAGATGTACTCGGAGTGGATGTTCAGGTCGATGCGCAGACGCCCGTCAAAGGCCCCGTGGTAATCGCGGATGAGTGTCCTGTTCTCCTCAGAGGCGGGCAAATCCTCAAAACGGGTTTCTGGGTCAAATACCATAATGCCGTCACAGAGGTTGCATTTGATACCGCTTTCCTCGATTGCCCGGATTCGGGCCGCGCTGTAAAAGTACATATCCGTAAAGCTCACCGTGCCAAAACGCAGCATCTCAGCGATGGCGAGCAGGGTGGCTGGATATGTGGAGGCGTCTGTAATCTTGGCCTCAAAGGGAAAGACGCGCTTATACAACCAGTCCTGCAGCGTGAGATTCTCGCCGTAGCCCCGCAGGAGCGTCATGGGCGCATGTGTGTGCGTATTATACAGACCGGGCATGAGCACCTTGCCCCTACCGTCGTAGCACTCGCCAAAGCGCTCCGGCTGCTCAGGCAGCGTGTCGCCAAGGTAGGTGATGGACGCGCCTTCGGTACCAACAAAGCCGTGTGCAATCCCAAAGTCAGGCGTCAGATAGTCGATGTTTGAGAAGAGCATGATGCCTCCCGTCCGATTCCGTATATTCAGGTATTATACCCTTCGCCACGCACTTGAGATCCTCCAGGAAATCGGCGCGGAATGCGGCCGCGAGAGTTGCCAAAGGGGACGGGTTGAGAGGGCCTGCGAGTTGCCAACGGGGACGGTTCCAAATTGTCAACTTTTTGCCAAGGGTCACGAACTCGAAACGTCATTCGAAAAAAGTTGACAATTTGGAACCGTCCCCGTTGGCAACTCGCAGGCCCTCTCAACCCGTCCCCTTTGGCAACTCTCGCGGCCGCATTCCGCGCCGATGTCC
>JAISLY010000040.1 GCA_031277035.1 Coriobacteriales bacterium
GCGAAGCGTTGTAATTGAGACGCCTAGAGTCTTGGCTGCTGTTCCTATGCTCACATATCTATTCATATAGGACAGATTAACAAATATATCAGTAGATTTCAACTAACAGAAATTAGCCCTACTCGGCAGTGGCTTCCGCGGCGGCTGGCTGCTCGGCGACGGCTTCCGCGGCTTCGGTGGGTTCAGTGGCGGCGGGCTGCTCAGCGGGCTCGGCGGCAGCGGGCTCGGCGGCATCGAGTGCGACATCGGCCCCATCTGCCTCAACAGCAGCAGCCTCCTCAGTCGACTTCTCAGCAGCGGCCTTCTCAGCCCTCTCGCCTTTCTCGGCATACTGCGCGGCCTTGGCGGCTTTGGCAGCGGCCTTTTCCTCGCGGGCAGCTCTGGCTGCGGCTTCGGCCTCAGCCGCGACCCTCTGTCGCTCCTCGCGCCTGGCGGCCTCGCGCTCGGCAAGCGTGGTGGAGGCGGAGCCGAACTTGTCGGTAAAGCGCTGGACGCGCCCACCGGTATCGACGAACTTCTGTTGCCCGGTGAAGAACGGATGGCATTCGTTGCAAAGCTCGACCCTCAGCTGGGGTTTGGTCGCGCGAGTTATAAAGGTGTTGCCACACGAACAGTGCACGGTACATTCGACGTAATCGGGATGAATTCCTTTTTTCATTGCTCAAATCTCCTTTATACGCCTTGGTTTCCGACCAAGACAGGGTGCAGGGACAAACTGAAGAAGTATACCACATTCCCAAGAAAGCGCCGCGGACACGGACACAAGGGGGAAACACAAGGGGGCGCGGGGCGCGCTCGGCCCATTTCATCAGTTCCTGATGAAGCGCCGCCGTTGACATCCTTTTATGCTGCCCGTCAGCAGAGATTGTACACCAGCGCATACCTCACCTGTCTGACACGCGATGGTTTTGATGGTTTTGAGCAAAGGCATACCACCCAGCCACCATGCAAGCAGATCGAGGCGCGCACAGCGCAGGGCATTCGCCAGCCCGGGATAAAGGAGTACGGATGAGCACAGGGCAGGGGGGCAGAGGCGTCGAGCGAGTTGCCAGAGCGCAGAGACAGCCCCTGAAAACCGGAGAGCTGCTCGACTGTTTCTCCCTGTTTTATCTGCGTCCAGAGCCTGAGAGTTGGGCGAGATTTGAAGACGCAGGCACCTGGCGGTGTTTCATCGACACGATACGCCAGCTGCTCACAGATACGCAGGCGTCCAAAAACCCGTTGTTGCAGCGCCTGTCTGAGAAAGCAGGGTTCACGTTTGACCTCGGCGTCCTCTCACAGGCGCCCCGCTTTGAGGCGCAGATGGACTTCGCGCGCAGACACCTCGTCGGCGGCCTGCCCACCAGTGTGCTGCCCATCGAATCGTTCTATCGCTGTTGGACACACCAGGACTCGACCTCACTTGCCTTCGCCCATCAGAGGGGCCTGTACCACAGTGACGCGGCAGCGCATATGACAAGCCTGCTTGAGCGCTTCGAGCTGACCGTCACAGGGGATGCCCTGCTTCCGCCCGACCATCTGGCCATCGAGCTGAGCTTCCTGGCCGTACTTCTCCGGCACGGAAGCAACGCGGACATCCGCATATTCATCGACGATCACCTCAGTTGGCTTCCCAGCTATATTGATACCCTGCTTGACCGAATACCTCCCAGCCAGGGAAAGCACCGACCAATCGACACTTCTCAGGCTTTTATCGCCATCACCATCCTGCTGAATGCCTGCCTTGAGAGGCTCAGGGAAACACGGCCAAAAAGCGAACCTGCACGTCAGCCAGGTAGGATGGCGAAAGCAGAACATAGACGAAAGTGGAAAACCGACGAAAGAAGATCATATGAAACAGAGGATGTTATCGAGACGGACGCTCCTGAAAGGCTCGGCAGCCACCGCTGCGCTGCTGATGAGCGGCGTCACCACGTTGGATTCCTGGTTGACCTCCAGGGCCCATGCCAAAGAAGGGACGGGCTACGTAACGGTCGCGACCAGTTGTAACGCCTGCACCAACAAATGTGGCGTCATCGCCTACGTCAAGGACGGTCGGCTCTGGAAGCTCAAGGGCAATGCGGCCCATCCCTATTCAAAGGGGACGGTCTGCGCCCGTGGCCACGGATACGCACAGATACTCTATTCGGCGGATCGCCTCACCGAGCCGCTCAAGCGCAACAGGGACGGCAGCTACTCGGCGATAAGCTGGGAGAACGCCTACCGCGAGATAGGCGAGCGCGTAAGGGCCATTCTTGCCAAGGACGGCCCCGAGGCCCTGGCCATCGTCGAGGACCCACGGCCCAACGGCAAGTACTACAGCAAACGCTTCATCAACGCGCTGGGCTCAAACAATTACTACACGCATAACGCAACCTGCAACCTGTCGCTTTCCAGCGGATACCAGGCAACCTTTGGCGGCACGAACTTCTCAGCAGACATCGCCTCGTCAAAGCTTGTGGTGTTCATCGGCCGCAGCTATGGTGACGGTATGCGTCCCAGCAGTGCGGCGACCCTGGCCAGGGCAGCGGAGAGCGGCGTGAAGATCGTACTCGTGGACCCACGCCTGAACAACACCGGTATCTTTGCCAGCCAGTGGCTTCCCGTCAACCCCGGAACCGACCTCGCCCTCCTGCTTGCCATCGCCAACGTGTTGGTCGCCGAGGGGCTCTACGACAAAACCTTTGTCGCCGAGCAGACCACCGGCTTTGACGAGTGGGCTGTCGAACTGGCAAAGTACCCGCCCGAATGGGCCGAAGGCATTACCGGTATCCCCGCCGACACCATGACGGCCCTCGCCAGAGAGCTTGGCGCCGCAGGGCCCAAAGGCGTCATTGAGCAGGGCTGGCGCGGAGCTTTTGGCTGCCAGTACCGCAACTCCTTCAATACGGCGCGCGCCATCGCGGCCATCAACGCACTGCTCGGCAATTGGAACAGGAAGGGTGGCGCGCTCATCACGCATACCCCCAAGGCCGGTGCCCTGGACGCCGGGAAGTTCCCCACACCTGTCCAGGGACCGCAGAAGGCAGGCGTCACCGAATACCCCCTGCAAACCCAGGACAACGGAACCAACCTCATCGTCGTGAAACAAGGCATCGAGGGCAAGATGAAGGGCGTGTTCTTTTACAACTCCAATGCGGTGAAGGCCTACGCCAATCCCAGGGACTGGAAGGATGCCCTGGCCAAGATGGAGCTTACGGTCTGCATCGACGTACAGATGTCTGAGACGGCTCACCAGTGCGACTACGTGCTGCCCGAATGCAGCTATCTTGAGCGTGACGAGCTGCCGGAGTTTCTGGGAGGCAAACAGGGCTGCGTGGCCGGACGCTTCAAGGCGGTGGAGAAGGTGCACCCCGAGACCCGAGCGAGCGACGTCATCTATGCGGAGCTGGCCGAGGCCTGTGGGGTGGGCGAGTACTTCCGCTTCAGCTGCGAAGAACTTGCCCGCGCTCAGCTTGAAAGCGTGAGCGTCTCCTACGATGAACTCAGAGAGAAGGGCGTGGTCAACCTGGGAGAACCCTTCGCCTACGACGAGCCTCCCACCTGGAAGACCCCTTCCGGAAAATTTGAGTTTGTCTCCCAAAAAATTGCCGCAACCGAGGGACTGAAGCTTTACACACCGCTCATCACGTGGGTGGAGCCCAAGGTGAGCCCCGGCGCGGATACCTTCCGTCTCATCGGTGGCAAACAGTCCATCCACAGCCACACCATGACCACCTCCATCGAATCGCTGATGAACATCACCCGCGAATATGCGCTGGAGCGCGCCTGGATCAATGCCGCCCGAGCCGCTGAGCTTGGCATCGCCGACGGCGACACGATAGAGGTTCGCAACGAGCTGTTCACGGCAACGGTGCGTGCCCGCGTCACCGAGCGCCTCAACCCCACTGCCCTCTGGATTCCCACGCATTACGGCGGCAGCTCGCCGGAGCTTCGGCAGGGCTTTGGCGTGGGCATCCCCCACATGGAATACGTCCCCTTTGACATCGAGCCCGACGTCGGTTCCGCCATGACCCACGAGGCCCTCGTCACCATAAGGAAGGTGAGCGCATAATGACACGCTATGCAATGCTGATACACACGACCAGATGCGTAGGCTGCTTCGCCTGCCGGGTCGCCTGCCAGACGCAGAACAGCCTGCCCGCCAGCGACTCGTTCATCCGCTACGAAGAGCAGGAAAGCGGCAGCTACCCGGTGGTCTACGCGGAGCAGGTGCCGCTGCAATGCCAGCACTGCGAGGACGCGCCCTGCGTCAGCGTCTGCCCCACCGGTGCCAGCTACATCAACAACGAGGGCATCGTGCTCGTCAACCAGGAGCGCTGCATCGGCTGCAAATACTGCATGACCGCCTGCCCCTATAACGCCCGTATCCAGGATCACAGAACCGGTGAGGTGGAGAAGTGCCGCTTTTGCGTCTGGCATGACGACGGCTCCGTGCCCGAGCCGGCCTGTGTGGACACCTGCGTCACCGGCGCCCGCATCTTTGGCGACCTCGACGACCCCACAAGCGAGGTCTCGCAAGCCATCGTTTCCCATAATGCCAAACCTATCGCCGCCGGTCTCACCAGGGCGAAGATCTACTATGTGAGGTGATGAATGATGATTTGGGGAAGCATTATCGCCTGGTACCTGTTCCTTGCCGGTCTGGCAGCAGGCGCCTTTGCCACCGCCGCCCTCGTCTCGTTTAAGGACAGGGGGCGCAAAGCCTTTGTTAAGGTTCAACTTGTTGGGCGCATTGTCGCGCTTCTGGCACTTGCCATCGGGCTGTTTTTGCTGATATTTGATGCCGAGGCGGGTTTTAAGAACCCCCTGCGCTTCTTCTATCTGCTGACGAACTTTGCCTCCGTCATGACCTGGGGCGTCGTCATTCTCGGCGTGTTTGGCTGCGTCAGCCTCGTCACGCTGCTCCTGTCGCTGCTCAAAAAGCACGTCCCCTACTGGCTCGATGGGCTCGGTATCGCCGCGGCTGCCTGCACCGCCGCCTATACCGGCGTGCTCATCGGCGTCATCAAGACCTATCCGCTCTGGAATACGGCCCTGCTGCCGGTGCTGTTCCTCGTCTCAGCCCTGAGTGCCGGTATGGCGGCCACCTTCATACTCTCCGCCCTCATCGCCCCTCGCGAGTTGGAAGGTCTCGGCATACTGAAGAAGCTGCACTTCGCGCTGCTGCCAACCGAGCTCCTGCTGCTTGTCGCGCTGCTGTACGTGGCCTCATCGACGGCCCCGGCAGCCCAGGCTTCCGTCGAGCGCCTCGTCTCGGGCGACCTGGCCCTGACCTTCTGGCTCGGCCTGGTTGTCGCCGGCCTGATCGTCCCCCTGTTCTCAGGCGGCATCGGGATTGGGGCCGGAGGCAACCCTGGTGGGCGCGGAAGCGACACCGATGGAGCCGACGGGGCCAGGGCCTCGGGCAGGGGTGGGGCCGGGGGTGGGGGCCGGGGCCGGACCTCGAGCGGCATCCGCACCATGGAAGCCGCAGGTGACGTCGGCGTCCTCGTCGGCGGCTTCCTGCTACGCTACCTGATAATCGTCGCCGCCGTCCCTTTGACCTTTGTATTCTGAGGCAGTCTCGGCAGCCTCGGCAGCCTCGGCAGCTCAGAGGGGCGCTTCTTTAGACCCGCCCCTCTGGATCGCCAACGCCTGAAGAAAAGTAGCGGCTGTTTTACCGACAGAATCGCAGCGACATGATAAACTGAGCGCAGAAACGATGAAAGGGGTTGCGTTATGCAGGTAACATTGACCGACCTGAAAGTGAATGTTGGACACTATGTTGACCTGGCCTCTGTAGAAGACGTAGTCATTACAAAGTATGGCAAGCCCACTGCCAAGATTATCCGCTTTGATAAAGAGCCCTGGTACTTGAAGCGTATGCCGGAGGAAATTACCTCCGTCGAACAACTGTTTGGAACGCTTCCAGAGGGCATCGACCCTGAAGATGTCAGGACAGAAAGACTGTCGAAGTGAAAGTGCTGCTCAACACTAACGTCATTATGGATGCCTTACAGGA
>JAISLY010000059.1 GCA_031277035.1 Coriobacteriales bacterium
GCCCGGTCAGCCCGGCGCAGCAGCGCCTTGACCCGCGCCAGAAGCTCGATGGGCGAGAAGGGCTTGGTCACGTAATCGTCCGCGCCGATGGAAAGCCCGGCGACCTTGTCCACGTCCTCAGATTTTGCGGAAAGCATCAGGATTGGGATGTCCTTGCGCTCACGCACCTGCATGGTGGCGCGCAGACCGTCGATGCCCGGCATCATCACGTCCATGATGACAAGCGCCACGTCCTCAGTCGAGGCGATGCGCACCGCCTGAAGGCCATCCGTGGCCTTGAGCACCTCGTAGCCCTCGCCAACAAGCCAAATCTCGACCGCGTCCGCAATGGCAACATCATCATCCGCCACCAGTATCTTTCGCGCTGACGGCAGCTTCTGCGTGCCCAGCGGTTGCGCGTCGTCTGACACAAGGGGTGACACAAAGGGGACGGTCTCTTTTGTGTCCTTCGACACAAAAGAGACCGTCCCCTTTGTGTCAGAGGCCGTCCCCCTTGTGTCCACAGCATCCTTCATGTGACCCTCAGCCTTCCTCGGGACACCCGTTGCCCCGACATGCTTTCATCATACCGGGCATTCCTTACAATCAAACGCATAAAAGTCTTACGGTTTTCTTAAAATGCGCGACGAAACGAACGGCGACCCGCACAGGATAAGGGATAGACACAAACTGCGTATTGCCTCATATTTGACAGGGAACAAACCGAACGCAACGAGAAGCGAGAAAGTGAGAGGTGCCTGACATGAGCATCACCTTCGCGATAATCACCTGTTCGAGCACACGGAGTTATGATGAGGACACCGCTGGCGCGGCCCTTGAGGAGCGCATACGGGCCAACGGCTGGACGCTGCTTGGGCGCATCGTGGTACCCGATGACCGCGTAGCTATCGGGGATGCCATCATCGAGGCGGCGGCCGACAAGGCGGACATCGTGCTCACCTGCGGAGGAAGCGGGCTCTCGCTTTCTGACGTGACGCCCGAGGCAACTGCTGATGTCTGCGAGCGCAAGGTGCCCGGTATCGCCGAGGCCATGCGCGCCAGCTCGCTCAGGATTACCGGCCGCGCCATGCTTTCACGCGCCGTCTGCATGCAGCGTGGCACGACACTGGTGATAAATCTGCCCGGCAGCCTCAAAGCAGCAACCGAATGCTTCGATGCCATCTATGAGCAGCTTGAGCACGCTGTCCAGATGACTGCTGGCGCCGGACACTGAGGCGTCACCAACCGAAGCCAGGGGACAGGGGGACGACCGGGTTGACAGGGGTTGACAGGGGGACGTTTCTGCTGTCAACATTTCATGGAAATGTTGACAGCAGAAACGTCCCCCTGTCAACCCGCCCCTGTCAACCCGGTCGCCTCAACCCTGTCCCCTTTGTCAACTGCGCAGTCGTCTCAGTCGGACGCTGCGTGTCGCAAGCAGGGCTGTGGCCGCTGCCAGAAGTGCGAGAACAAGCGCGATGAACGCAGCAGCGCTGTCACCTGTTGCGGGCAGCACACTGCCCGAGCCAGCGCCTCCCGAAGTACCTCCACCGCCACCACCACCCGAGGCTTTCACGGTCAAGGTGAGAGGTCCTGCGCTGCCATCGCTAAACTCGGCATAGAAGTCATAGCTGCCAGGAGCAAGGGTTTTGAGGTAGGCTTCGTGTAAGGTGATGATGGTGGAGCCAGAGGTGACCGTATAGTTGGCAGAATCGACGGTGGCACTGGCAAGAATGAGGCGCACGAACTTTTCCCGGTCCGCATCGATACGCACGCTGGCTTCACCTTTGCCTGACCAGGCAACAAAGGCATCAAGGATGGGGTAGTCAAAGCGAAGGGCATCAAGGGCACTTTTCAGCACCTCAAGGGCTGCTGCTGCCTGTGCTGAGGTGGCAGCAGGGTTTGTATAGATACTTTCGCCTTGCCCTATCGCCTCTTGCAGGGCATTCCATGTGGCCTCGCTTTGAAAACCGCGTGGTATGGCTCTGGCCTCTGCAAGGGCCGTTCCCAGAGCCTCTTTTGCCGAGGCGGTTGTGGGAAAGCGCGCCGTTACGATGTTGCTGTCCGCCGCATTGGTGACACTTTGTGCGCCAGTGACCGTAAAGAAGTTCTCGCCCACACCTCTAAGCGTCCAGCCGCTTTTGGCGACAAGTGAGATGCTCGCCTCATAGACCGTATCCCAGGTAAAGGTGCCATCAGAGGCAAGTGCAGGCGACCAGGTAAGCGTGCCGGTGTACTGTGCGGTCTCGATGGCCTGTGTCGGCTTCTCTCCGACACGCGGGGCGATGATGCCCGGGATGTCTCCAAGCGTGACTATCGGCGGCAAAAGGGTCGCTTCATTGGTGTTTGCAGAGAGGCGCTCATAGTAAGCCGCGTAGATAACGCCATCAACCGTAAGCTGCACCTGTGCATCATCTGTCCCATGTGCGGTAAGCCAAAGATACAGCATGCCGCCCTCTGTGGTTATCACATCGTCAAGGCCATAGCTGCTACTGATGCCATCTATGGTGAGCTGTGAGGGTGTCTTTCCCTCTGCCACGACAGGGTCGCCCACAATCAGTGTGTTGAGAAAGACCCAAGCGCCGGTGTCATCGGCGGCGCTTGTAGGAGCAGGCTCGACTTTGGCAGCCCTGACGCTACCGCCTGAGATGATGATGCTCTCGCTCCCTGCGATGTCCGCTGCGTCCACACCACCCGTGGCCTCAACCGTGCCGCCTTCGATGGTGAGGTTGTCGCCGTAGATGCCGGGGGAGTTGGCGCCCGCACCGCCGGTCGCTGTGACCATGCCTCCTGTGATGGTGAGAGTCGCACAGGAGATGCCATCAGCATACTCGCCTGTGCCGCCTGTGGCCTCAACCGTGCCGCCTTCGATGGTGAGGGTGTCGTAACTGAAGATGCCGACAGCGTTGCTGCTCACACCACCGGTCGCCGTAACCGTGCCGTCGGTGATGGTAATCTCGTCACCGATGATACCGGCAGCCCAGTCACTTGCCTCGGCAGTCCCCGTGACCGTGCCGCCAGCCGCTCTGACCGTGCCACCTTCGATGCTGACGATGGAGCTAAGGATGCCCGCGCCACCGCTGCCGTCATCTGTACCCACACCACCCGTGGCCTCAACCGTGCCGCCTTCGATGGTGAGGTTGTAGCCGGAGATACCGGCACCACCCCAACCGCCCACACCGCCTGTGGCCGTGACCGTGCCGTCGGTGATGGTGAGGTCGCCGTCGCCCACGATGCCCGTGCCGCCGCTTTCGCTCTCTGTACCCGCGCCGCCCGTGGCCTCAACCGTGCCGCCTTTGATAGTGAGGGCTTCGCAACTGTAGATGCCAGCACCCCAATTGCCTGCGCCGCCTATGGCTGTGACCGTACCGTCTTCGATGGTAATGGTCGTCTCGCAGAAGATGCCATCAGCATACTCGCCCGCGCCGCCCGTGGCCGTAACCGTGCCGTCGGTGATGGTGAGGTCGTCGTAATTGTAGATGCCGGTACCCCAACCGCCCGCGCCGCCTATGGCTGTGACCGCGCCGCCGGCGATGGTGAGGTTGTCGCTTTCGATGCCGCTGCCGCCGCTCTGGCCATCGCTGCCCGCACCGCCCGTGGCCGTAACCGTGCCGCCTTCGATGGTGAGAGTGGAGTCGTAGATGCCCGGGGAGTCGTTGCCCGCGCCGCCTGTGGCCTCAACCG
Source organism: Coriobacteriales bacterium (assembly GCA_031277035.1). Classification (GTDB taxonomy): domain Bacteria; phylum Actinomycetota; class Coriobacteriia; order Coriobacteriales; family UBA8131; genus JAIRXA01. Next base: position 3,664 of record JAISLY010000059.1, read on the forward strand.
TGCCGCCGGAGATTTTAATGGTCTCACAGAAGATTCCGGCAAGCCAGCCATCATCACCGCTTGTAGCCTTAACCGTACCACCGGTGATGGTGAGGGTGCCGCCACTGATACCTGCGCCGTTAGACTCATCCTCGTCAGGGTTAGGACTCTTGCCGCCTGTTGCAGCAAGCACACCGGTGCTGCCATTGATGCTCAAAGTACTGGTCCCATCAATCTGCAGAGCGTCCAACCCTAGACCGCCCTGCAGTGTGCTTTCGCCCAAAAGCGTGAGGTTCACCGTAGCCCCAGCGTCGACGCGGAAGGGCACGGCAGCAGTGGTGCTGCGGTTGATTGTTGCGCCGTTGAGCGTGACGGTCGCATCGCCTGCCACGACGACGCGGCGGGTGATGGTGGTGCCTGTCACCGTGACGTTGGCGCCTGCCTCTATCGTAAATACCTCATCGGTAGAGTCATAACTCCAGCCTGTGCCGCCAGCAGATGGATCTGGTTCGCCAAGGTTGATGGTCGCCGTGCTAAAAGGGCTGAGCGAGAAGCGTATCTGTTCATCCAGCGGCAGAGCGTCTTCTGGCGAGGCCAGGGAGGTACCGGTTGCGGACGCAGAGCCTCCGGAGCCTGCGTCGTCGCCGTTCGTATCAGATTCGGAGGCGGAGTCTGTATCCGCCCCAACGCTTGCCGCCTCAGCCGCCGCGTCCGCCCCAGCCGCAGCATCGGCGCTTGCCACCTCAGCCGCCGCGTCCGCCCCAGCGCTTGCTGCCGCGTCCGCCCCAGCCGCAGCATCATCGGCGCTTGCCGACTCAGTCGCCGCCTCAGCGCTGCCATCCAATGCGGCATCAGACGCAGCGGACGATCCGTCTGCCTCTCCAGGGACTGTGCCCACCTGCAAAGTCTCTACCGTATCCACGCCTTGGCCAAAGGAGGAAATCGGCAGCATCGAAAGTGCAAGCGCAAGCGTCAGTGCCAAAAGCCCCGGGGTACGCAACCGTTTGCTCATTGAGCCCCCCCCCCGTCTGATTTGAGGGAGTCGGCCACCGTGGCCGCCGTGTCCACCGTGGCCACCGTGGCCGGATTGGCCAAGTTGCCTGTTGCCCTGCGGCACCTGCCCGGTGCCCAGCGACAATGTCCCGTTGCCCTGCGGCACTGACCCGCCATTGAGCAGCAGTTGCCTGTCGCTGCCCGATGAGGTTCTCTCATGTTGTGAGGTGTTCATACGCCCGCACCCTTCCTGCATCTTTTGTGCATCTCTTTGCTGCGACTGGTCGGTTTTTTAGATGCCCATGCAGTATAACACTTTGCGCTCCATGTTTCACTTGATATTGAAACCTGAGGCAGTGCCGTACTTGAGACGGTATCACGCCTTGACCAGAGCCACGCCTCGACCAGAGACGGTGTCACATGACAGCAGTTTGGATTGGTTCTTTTGGTCAACTTCCCTCATTGTTGGTCAACTTCCCTTATTGTTGGTCAACTTCCATTCTTGCGGGTGGTTTGCTACCATCATCGGCATCTGGAGAAAGGGGTACGCTTTGCGGTCTGCGCAACCTTTGCAATCCTCGCAATCCTCGCAACCTTCGCAAGCTTGGCGACTTCCGTGGCGATTCGTTTTGACGCTCTGTTGTCTGTTGGCCATCAGCGCCGCATCGTTCTTTTTCATTTCTCTCCCCCACAAACAATCGGATCGCGTCGCCGTTGCGGGTATGCTGGATCTGTCGGATGCGGATTTTTCGGATACGCTGTTTCCTCTTGCGGGTGAGTGGGAGTTTTACTGGGGCCATCTCTGGGAGCCAGAAGATTTCACGAGCGGCGCGCACGTGCCAGAGCAGCCAACGGACACGCTGGAAGACAGGCCGGGCACCACGCAGCCGGGCACCACGCAGCCGGACACCACGCAGCCGGACACCACGCAGCCGGGCACCACGCAGCCAGAGCAGCCAACACTCATCAACGCACCCGGCGGATGGGAGGCTGCCGGCTGGCCGGATTACGGCGCAGCGACCTATCGCCTGACTATCCACACCGGCACCGAACGTTCACTTATGTTGCGCGTGCCGGAGGTCATAGATGCGAGCCGCGTCTATCTCAACGGAAGCCTGGTGTTCGCGGCAGGTGTCGTCGGCCCAGATGAAACCGTCCTGTCGGCCCGCAACGACTTTATCCCCTTCTCTCCCGAGCAGGGCAGTGTTGAGATTATCGTGCAGGCCTCCAGCCATGCAATGCCAGGCGAAAGCGGAATGTGCTACGTCTTTGAGGTCGGACGCCCCGCAGAATTGCTGCGGGAGATCATCGGCCAGCGCGTCCTGCTCACCCTCGCCCTTGGCGCCATCTTGATGATGGGTCTGTACCACCTGTTTCTCTTCCTGTATTACCGTAAAGAAAAGGTGTACCTGATATTCGCGGCATTCACGTTGATCTGCCTGTTGCGCTTTGCCCTTGAGACAAACGGCTTCGTGCAGTTCTTCCTGCCAAACGGCCTGGATGCATTCTGGGTTCGCGTCTATCTGTCGATGTTCGGCCTGCTGGTCGGCACGCTCGTCCTGTTCACCTTTGCCGCGCTGGACATCCGCCTACCCAGACGCAGGGTACCCCGGCTGTTGTTGTTGGCGCTGTACTGCGTACCAACGGTGGCCTCGGTGGTGCTCCAGTTCGTCATGCCGCCCATGATGCAGCTCACCTTCCTTTGTCTGCTGCCGATGGGAGCGGTCATCGTGCAGGGCTTTCGAGCGTGGCAAAAAGCTCGCGACCCCTATCTCTCACTCTTTCTGGTGGCGCTGTGCATATTCACCGTATGGGCACCACTGACCAAGGTGATTCTCGGCGATCATCTGTTCATGCCGGGTATTGCGTCCAACCTGTTTTTGATTATGAGCCAGTGTGCCGTGCTCGCCAGAAACTATGCTGAGGCACAGCGCAGACAGGAGGCCCTCTCAATCGAAAACGCCGTGCTGGACCGCATGAACGGCCTGAAGACCGAACTCATAGCGACCATCTCTCACGAAACACGGACGCCTCTCGCGGTGCTTGCGAGTTACGCTGGCCTGGTCTCGGTGGAGTTACAAAGCCTTGGTATCAGCGGACAGGTTACTGCCGACCTTGAGAAGATTGAGCTTGAGGCACGCCGCATAGCCGATCTGATTGATGGCATGCGAAAGCTGACGCTGGGCGGCGAAGGGGCAGCAAAACGGATACGCCTCGACCTTGGCGAGGTGGTTCGACAGACAGCCCATCTGTATCAGCCGATCTTGGAGCGCGGCGGCGTGGAAGCGGCAATCGATGTTCCCGACGACCTGCCACCTGTCTTTGCCCATCCAGAAGAGTTGACACAGGTGTTGTTCAACCTTCTGCAAAACGCGAAGAACCACACCGAGCAGGGCCAGATTCGGGTATCTGCGAGTTCCGCAGAGGGCATGATCTGTGTCACGGTAGCCGACACGGGAACGGGCATCGCACCACAGCTGCTGCCCCGCGTGTTTGAGCGAGGTGTCTCGGGTGTGACAGGCGGCTCTGGCCTGGGGCTCGCGGTCAGCAAGGAGATCATCGAAGCCAACGGCGGCACAATCAGTATCGAAAGCGAACCTGGCAAAGGAACACAGGTCACCTTCGCGCTGCCGGAATATCGAGAGAAAGCGGGGGACGAGTGAGGCACTTTGCGCCACACGCGGAGCACGCGGAGGCATTGCAAAAACCCAAAGGCATCGTGTTGCTGGTGGAGGACAACCGGGATCTGAACCGATCGAACCGGCGTCTGCTGACGCTGCGAGGCTATGCCGTCCATGCGGTCCTGACGCTTGCTGACGCGCGCGAACATCTCACCAGGATGGAACCGGATATCATCTTGCTTGACGTGATGCTACCAGACGGTGACGGCTTTGACTTCTGCGATGAGATTCGAAGTAAGACCTCGGCTCATATCCTGTTTCTCACCTCAAAGACCGAGCACGCGGATCGGATCCGAGGTCTGGTCTCGGGCGGTGACGATTACATTGTGAAGCCATATCACCATGAGGAACTACTGGCGCGGGTGGAGGCGGCTCTTCGCAGAAGGCGCATGGACAAACATCTGGCGCAGTTGCTCACAAAGGGTGCGCTGACTTTGGACATTGTGGCAAACCAGGCCTTCATAGACGATACGGATCTGCTGTTGACGCAAAAGGAGTTCTCACTGCTCCTTGTATTGGTGCAAAACGAAGGAACAACGCTGGACATGGATTCCCTCTACGAAAAGGTCTGGGGCCGCCCGATGCTGGGAGATAAGAACACCCTGCAGGTGACGATTTCTAAACTGCGCAGAAAGATAGGCCCGGCGGGCTTTGACATAACGGCATCACGCAACAAAGGCTACCTCTTTGAACGGAGCTGACGGGCACCCTTATGCCGTCGATGCCCTTCCTTAATTCTTGTTAAGGTTCGCCTTTTCTTCTCTCTTTTCCCTGGCAAAAGCGCACAATGAAAGCGGTTGGTAAGCCACGGACAAAACTCCCGCTCATGCGGGTTTTTTGCTCTGCTGCAAAGGGGCGTTCGACGCGTTTGCACGGATACGTCAGGAGGGGGTCAGGAGGATGGGCGGCACAATGAAGCCACAAGGTGGAAGCAAATCGAAATCACAACTCGGGAACAGGCTGCTGTCCTGCCTGCTCGCATTGGTTCTGACGCTCGGGATAGCGCCCAGCGCCTCCGCAGCGGGCGTTGGCAGCGAAACCGAAGGCCCGGAGGATGGGCAGCAGGCACAGGAGCCCTTTGCCGAGGAGCAGGCGCTGCTCGACGAATTGAGCGCAACAGCCGCAGAGCCCGGTCAGGGTAACGTGGAGCAGAGCAACGAAACCTGGCGCTTTGGCGAAAAGGACTACAAGGTCATTCACAACGACTATCTCGCCTGCTATGTCTCGCTCGATGACGCAAGCTTTACCGTTCTGCCTACGGCGACTCCCTTTAATCCGGACAAGCCCGCATCGCACGCACGCCTTACCATCGACGGTGAGCCTTCTGCTTTTGGCGAGATTCGCGGCACCATCGAGGCGGGTGACGGGACGATATTCATTCCACCCGTGGTAGAAAAGGACATGGTTGTGGCGCACTACGCCATCGGCGACTACGTGGTTTCGCAGTATCTGGCGATTACCGAGGAGGCCGGCCACGAGAACGGCTACGCCCTCAAGATTGGTTACGGCGCGGAGTACTTTGGTGCGCAGCCATCCACAATCTCCGGCGAGATTCTGCTCGACACGCTGCTGGGCACAGACGACAATCTGGCGCTGTATGCCGAGGACGGTACGGCGCTGACGGCGGATACGGAGCTTGCCCCCGCCCCCGATTCTCTCTCAGTGCCACAGGACGCTTCGGGTGCCAAGGCGTTCCTCGTGCTGCGTGAGGAAAACGGCACCGCGCCTGTCACCGTTGAGTTTGGCGACCTCGCATGGCTTGCCGGCGATACGGCACAGTCCGGGATGCCTGTCACAGATAGCGCGGTTAAACTGCGCTTTGAGCCCGTCATGGTAGATGGCGTGTACGGCGAAAACGAGGCTTCGACACAAAACGACATCGCAATCTTTAACACAAACTATGGTTTCTACGGCCTTGCCCCAGCAAAGCTGTCGCTTGAAGCTGCCCCTGCGCCCGACCCTGCGCCTGCCCCTGCGCCTGCCCCTGCGCCCACCGCCCCTGCCACCGCCCCCACTCCCACTCCAACACCAAACCTGAACGCCCTTGCCACCGGACAGGGAGCGCACCGCGTCTACCATGAAGCGGCAGAGCCCAACCGCATCACGATGCTCACGCAGCTGACAGAAGATGAGAGCGGTGAGACCTGGGTCAACATCGGCGACGAAATAGCCTTCAGTGCCAACCTGGTAAACGACGGCCGCGTCGCCTCAAGGCTTGAGCTGTCCTACGGCAAGGATGTAGACGGCGAGCAGGAGCAGACGGTCGTGAACCTGACCCCCGATGAGAGCGGCATCTATCGCTTTACCGTGCCGGCGGATATTTACGTGAGCACAGATGAGCCGGATGACCCGAGCAATAACGGGCAGGTGGGCATCGGTATATTCACAGAAACTGCCCCGGGCGCGATGAGGATATTGACGGAGAATCGCAGCTTTGTCGGCGACTCTGTACAGGCATACACCGTTCAGGAGGCCATACGCGTCTCCTCCGGAGGCGTCGATGTCGGTCACAGCAGGGCCGCGATTGCGGGCGATACGGTGAGCCTCGTGCTGGAGCGCACGCGGCCAGACTACATGCCGGTGCTGGAGAAGTTCTCAATGATGAACTACGACACCAACACGGAGACGCCTCTGAGCCCAACGTCTGCTGGGAGTGACACCTATACCTGGGTCGTTCCGGCCTATACCGGCAACGTCGGCCTTCACATTGAGTTTGGCTCCACTGACCGCAGCCCCTACGTCATCAACAAGAAGATTGTGCAGGGTGCCAGCCCTGTGTCCGGTCTTGACATTGCGCTGGAGGCAAAGGGCGCAGCCGATGCTGCTTTTGTCCCGCTTGCACCCGACGCGGGCCTGCTGCGCGCGAAAGGCGGCGATGTGGTCAAGGTACCCGCTGCACCCATAGCGAACGCTGCGTGGTTTGCCGCGCAAAGCATCGTGGCCCTGACCGCCTACAACCTGTCGACCGGCGCACAGATAGCCACACAGGACCTCAAGCAGGACGCCAGCGATTTCGCCTTCACCATGCCTGCTGCCAACGTGGAGCTGGTGCTCAACCTCACGGCGAAGCCGCGTGTGACGACGCTTATCCAGTATCCGGCAGATGGCGACCCCGACTCCGGCGCGTCGCTTGCGCTCTCACCGACCAACCCCAGCGCGGGCGACACGGTGACGGTCAACATAAACCTGTTTGGCAGCGGCTATAAGCTCAACGACTCGATTCCCCTGAAGGTATACAAAAGCGCTGATGGGTCGCAAAACGAGATAGCCGCCCCTCTCACCTATAAGCAGTCCTACACCTTCACCATGCCAAACGAGGCTGTGACAATAGAGCTTCCCCTGGAGAAGGTTCCCGCTCCACCCGCCCTGCAGGCCATCGCGACCATGCCCTTTGTCGGCGAGGGACAGACGATCTTTGACATCAACTACTGGGTGTCAAAAAGTGGCTCTGCCGCAATTGATGCAGCAAACGAGCAATTCAAGGCAGGCACCGCCCTCGACGAGGCAGGCAAGACCATGAAGGCCGCTGTAGGCAGCCCAATCATGTTCTACGCCTCAAAGCCCAGCGGCGGCATGGGTTTGGAGGCATGGGAGCTCAGGCGTGTCTCGGTCATCGTCGGTGAGGGCGAGGATGCGGTGGAGCACGTGTTTGGCGAGGATGACTTTATCAGCGCGAACGGCGATGCCTACACCTTCACCATGCCGGATGCCCCCGTGACCATTGCGGCCGAAGGGCACAAGGCAAGCACAACAGGGCAGATCGTCACCGAAACCAGAGTGCTGGTGGGCGGCGAGGAGTACCCCTACACCGAGCAATCCGGCGCGGGCAACCTCCAGGCCTACCGGCTTAACGGGGGCAGCCTGGAGAAGGCCGACGGTCTTCTTGTCGGCGAGCAGGCATTCATTGCCGCCTACCCGATGCTGGGCGGTGCCCTCAAGTCTCTCACGGTGGAACAGGAGGGCTACGCACCTTTGGACATCAAGGGAAGCGGCAGCTGGAACGAACAGCTCAACACTGATGTCTACTCATTTACGGCGATGCGCGGAAGCGTCTTCAGGGTTACGGCGCTCTACGAGGTAAGCAACACGGCCACGGTTCTCATCATGGGCTACGAGAACGACACCGGGCTTGAATTCATTGGCGAGCGCAGCCGCACCCTGTCCTTTGCCCAGATATACGACCCCAACGCCACCGAGCGCGGCCTGAACGTTGCCAGCACAATCATCGAGCTCAAGACCATCGACGAGCGCATCGGCGACTACGTCTATACCCTCAGCAAAGGCGCGAACCCAGGGTATGGCGCAGATGACATCCTGCTGGATTTGCTGGAATACCAAGACGGCTACGCTCGCTATAGGCTGACCGTCAGTGCCACGCAGGCGCAGGTACCCATAGAACTCTACGTTGAGAAGTCGGACTACACGGCACGCCCGGTCATCACAGGCATGAGTGTGAACCACACGAACAAGGACAGGTTCAACAACCTCGTTCTCACCGGCAAGAACCTGCGCAACTTCACGCAGACGCTTCCGTACGACTACAGTCCCAATATCTTCCTCAGGCAGATTGGGCCAACCGGCGCCCCGGCTCTCTACCAGGTACCCCGCACGGCGCTCCAACCAAACGCTGCGGGAACCGAGGCAACGCTTGCCCTGCGCTGGGCCGACCTTGCCCTCGTAGAACCGAGCACCGCGCCCGCCAAGCCGACCTTTACCACCGACTGCGATTACGATGTGCAAATCGAGTGGTATTGGGGAAGAGAGCTCGGGCCCATGACTTTAAGCGACGTTGCCCGCACGAGCTGGACGCTTAACGACGCCTCTTTTGATTTCAAGCCCAACGCCGAGTACTGCTACGCTGCCGTGGGGCTTTTGCACAGCTTTCAATTCTCCTATGGCATCGTGGCCGGCGAGACGATGGACGCTGTTTTGAAAAACAGCGCCTTTAGCGAGACCTACCTGACTCTTGAATGCAAGGGCGGCTTTAGCATTACCACAACAAACGGGGCGACGCAGCTCACCCTGAAGGACCCCAAAAGCCCCGTGCTGATAAATGGCATGCTGACCCTGGAACCCTCGGGCGCTGCTGGTACGCCCTTTATGCTGATGCAGTCGCGCGACCCGGGTGGCCTCTATAACGTCGTGCTGAGCACGAATCAGAGACTTGTCGCAAAGGGCACGACGCTCTACTCACCCGTTGGCAGCATGGGTACCCTGCGGATGGATTTCGAAAGCGGCACCTACTACTCGGCCACAGAGGAAACCCCGGAGACTCCACAGGTCAAGGGAAGGTTTCTGCCGACCTTCGTACCACAGGGCACAATCACCGTAGACGTACTGGGCTACAACGGTTTTTTTGCCCAGTACGACAGCATCAAGCTGCTGCCGACGAAGCTACAGCTCGCGGGCAGTCTGCTCCTGCAGGTTCCCGGCATCGAGATGCCTCTGGCGGGGCTTGAGCTCGAGAATCTCCAATTGAATCTGGAGAATCCGAGCCTCGGCTTTGACGGTATCAGGGCCGTCGGAGAGGTAGGGGGCTCATTTGCTATTATCACGCTTCAGGGCAAGGGCGAGGTCGATACCTTTAACAACTATTACCGCTTTGAGGGCGAGGTGGAGATACCCGTCTTTGAGGCACGGGGCTACCTTGAGCTGAGGGAGTCGGCGCGCTTTAAGATTCCCATGTTGGAGGAGTTCCACATGCAGGTGGCTGGCGACAAGGGCATACCGCTCGTACCGCCGGTGACTGTCGGCTACCTCAACGGCTTTGAAGGCGGCGTCTACGGGCTTGCCTCCACGCTGGACTACGACCCAACGGATCCGAGCAAGCCAATCCTGCCGCCGTTGCGTATCGCGGGTGGTGCACGTTTTCAACTGCTTGAGCTGTTGGAGTTCTGGGTCGAGCTGACCGCAGGGGCGGCCTATTACAAGCAGTCGATGCACGATATGTATATCAATCTCAAAGGCGTGAACTTCCAGATTATCGAAGAGTTGACGATGGAGATTGGCACCTTTGAGGAGCATGTTTCCGGCCAGCGCAGCAGGGTGGGATTCCAGTACAACGGTCGTCTACGGGCAAACCTGCTCAAAGGCATCATCTCGGACATCTTTATCGCAGAGGGCAACCTGAACGTCAGCGCCAGCATGGATCATCCCGCCTACTGGCTTGCAAAACAGGAGACGTACACGGATGTTCTTACGATGCTCAACGACATCAACGCGCGCTTTAACGCGAGCGGAAACATCGATGGCATCCTTCAGGTGCCACAATTCACCCTCTTTGGCAAGCGGTATGGCCCGTTTAAGATCGCAGAAGCGGGCGCGTGGTTTGATGCTCGTATCCCACTGAGCTCAAGAATTTACACGACCTGCTTTCGGGTGGGCGGAAACATAAGCTGGGGCCCTGTGGGGATAGAGGTGGAATACGACTTCATGCAGCCCGCAACTCCGCCCGACTTCTCCTTTGAACTGTTCTCGGGGCAGGGCGGCGAGGGTGCGCAGGGTGCGATATGTGTCCAGACCTTTGGCGACGAGAGTTCCGGCGGCACACTTGTCATCGGCGAGGGCATGCGCCTTGTGGCGGATAGCTTTGGTGGCCTGACGGCACAGGGGACTGCTGGGGCTGGAGCAGGCGTGTCGACGGAAGGGCTGATCCTTCTGGATGCGCCAAGTGTGGGTACGAGCCTGAGCACCGATGCAGCTATCAGCGTATACGGCGACAGGGGCAGTTTTATCCATACCCTCACCGTACCCAACGACGGCAAGAGTCACTGGGTACAGGCGGCACGGCTCGTTGCGGGCGCGGCGGACACCAATCTGGATTTGACCCTCTACGGGCCGGACGGCAAAGCCATTGCTTTAAGGCCCATCCCCTCCAACGCGCAGAGCACGGCGGAGCAGGGGGAGCACGGCTACAACGCCCTGCGTAGCGAGGACGGCTTTGGACTGATGATCCGCCTGGACACAACAGGAGGCGGCGCAACAAGCGAGTATAAACTGACCTCAAACAGCGAATTCAGAAGCTGGCTTATGGAGGCTGACCCCCAGCCCGAAATCACTGAGAGCACACTGACGCCAGGTACGTCGGGTACGGTGTCGTTCAAGGCGGAGAACCTGACCGTCGGTGCGCAGTATTTCTACAAGGTCATGCTGGAACAAAAGGATGTCTATAACGGCGACGCACAAAGCGCGTTGGTTCTGCATGAGGACTACTTTACGGCAGGCTCTGCCGTAAAGACCACGACGCTTGGTCTCGCAGACTACAGCCTGGACGACACGCTGGAAAGCGGCACGTATATCCCCACCGTCCTGCTCTATGAGGTGACGACGCCGGATAACCCGTCGACAACAGAGGTGGATGAGGAAGTGCGCGAGCTGATCTCCGTGGGTGAGATTTACACGCCCCTTGAGGTGACAAACACGCTTGCCGCAAGCATCTCGCCAGGCGCACTCAGCGATCTTGTGGTCACGGCGGCAGGCAACGAGACCGTCAGCCTGCACTTTACCGAAGCGACGGTCGCCTCTGGCTTTGGCGAGCCTGAGGACATCGGCGGTATCGATGAGTTGGTTGCAGACTGGCATCCTGTCTCCTATCAGGTTGATTTCTACGACGAGACCGGCCAACTGGCGATGAGCGCGGTAGACGAGGGAGCTCTGCAGACTGAAACGCCCCTGTCCTACGTCATCAACGAGGCCGAGGGCGCTGATGGTAGCTTTGACGTGCTGCTGGCGGGCATCCCAGGTGGCCACGAGTACACCGTGGAGGTGACGCCGGTATTTGCCGCACAGTACGAGATAGCAGGCGAGTTGCAGCAGGCGATGACTTTGGGCGCCTTTGCAGAAAGTGGCGAGACCTCTGGTACGCTGAGTACCAGTGCCGAGGGTTTTGGCAAAAGCAGCATGGACCTGCAACAAAAGGGTATACCGGTTATCAGGCACCTCAGCGTTCCGACAGCCAATCCACCGCAGCTTTCCATTGATGTCTTCGCAGGCTCAAGAGATACGCTGAACGGCACAGCTGCCTACTACCTTTCCACAGGCGCCTATCTGGACATCACGGCGGATCAGACATCCGATATTGCAGTGCGAAAGTACTCCGCAGCACCGGATGCACCCGCGCTGAAGTCGGCGACCGCTACCACTACGCTGCGTCTGTCACAGACGGATTTCGCAGATACGGCAGATGAGGTCATATCTTCCGGATTGTTTGCAATCACTGCGAAGAACGCCGCGGGCGATACGACGATGGAACTCGTGAACATTGTCATCGACACGACGGCGCCCTTCCTTCTCATCGACAATCTTACCTCGTCACGACGCAACGCACTGAACGGCAACTTTACGATTACGGGCTCCACAGAGCCCTGGGCACGGGTGCTGAGCAGCACGGGGCAGAGCGCAACGGGTGATGCGGACGGACGCTTTAAGCTGCAGGGCTCCATCAGTGCAGGAGCAGGACAGGAAGACGTGTTCATCACGGCAGCTGATCTGGCAGGCAATGCCACCACGGAAAGTCTGATTATCGTCCGGACGACTCGGCCCAATAATTATCCCGAAAGTGGCGGTGGCGGTGGAAGCGGTTGGGGCTGGGGGTGGAACTCGTATGGCGATGGCGATGCGGATGAGAGCATCGATGAGGACAGGTCGACAGCCGAGAGCAGCACGAATGGGGCCGGAACAGGCGGCGGGGCGAGTCCTGCGGAAAGCACGACCGCAACCGAAACGGGAGGGCTCACGGAACAGAGCGAGGACGTCGATGCCGCCAGAGGCTTCCCGTGGTGGCTTCTCGCGATCGCTGCGGTTCTGGTTGTCGGCGTGACGCTTGGCGCAGTGCTCTATCGCCGCAGACGACAGTAGAGTGGGGGCATGGAGACGGGTGCATCCGAGTGGCAATATCAACCATCACGCATCCGCCTCATCCGGGTGGGTCGCCATCATGCGGTAGAGTTCTGTGTCCTTGGGAAAGCGATCGGCGAAGGGGATCACCGTACGTTCGCAGAACAGCAGGTTCTCGCCGGGGTTTGTGTGCGTGACATACGAGAACTGGTGCGCGGATGTGCCGAGCTGCTGGCGAGTATCTGTCGGTCGCCTTCTAGATGAATCTCGCAAGCGATTGCCCTGCTACCGAGCAGGCGCCGAGCAGGACACTACTTTCCTTTGGAGTTGCATTTGTCTAACAAAAGTCCTAGACTGGGAGGAGTCCAGTTAGATAAAGTTAACTTAGCAAATGTGCGATTTACCATTCACATAGACCACAGCCAATGAGAAAGGTAGATAATGCAGGTAGGGACGGAACTGCTGTGAGGCTGGCCCTTGACCCACGCACCAAGCTCGCCGTCCTGGTGCTGATCAGCATTTTTATCCTCACATCGCCCAGTCTGGCTACCGAGGCGGTGGGTGTTGGATTGGTGGCGCTAACGGTTCTGGCGATGGGGTCTGTGAGATCGTTCCTCAATGC
>JAISLY010000009.1 GCA_031277035.1 Coriobacteriales bacterium
AGCCGCCTGCCTGCCAAGAGGACAGGCAGTCAAGGATAGGGGATTTTGCCCACGTTGGGAGGCATTAGTGTGCGACAGACTAAGTGCAAGGGGATTTGCGCTAAGGATTTCATTCGGCAGGGAGTGGATTTCCTCCGGATTTTCCGTGTGTCAGTCGTGCGAGCCCGGCTAACTGTGGTATCCTCATGAGAAGGGTGTCGACTCTGCGCGTACACCCGTTAGACCACATGCGCCAAAGAAAGGGAGGTCGTCATGGGTAAGTTTGTATCATTTGTCATTGGTGGTGCCGTCGGAGCCGCTCTCGGCATCCTCTTCGCCCCTCGTTCTGGCGAGGAGACCCGTGCCCAAATTGCCGAGAAGGCCGATGAGTACTGGGGCAGAGGCGTAGTCTTCTATGACCAGAGCAAGGCCCGTGTTCAGGAAGGCGTTGCCAACGTCCAGCCCGCCATCAGCAAGAAGGGCGACGAGTTGCGTGAGAAGATTGACAACGCCCGTACCCTGATTGCCGAGCAGGTGGCCAAAAACGCTGAGGCCGCTCGCGATGCCATCAACGACAAGGTGCCGGTTGCAGCCGATAAGATCAGCCAGGCGGTCGATGTGGTGCGCGGTCAACTGGACAACGCGGCCAGCGCCCTGCGCTCAAAGGCGACCGCGGCAGCGGACGCGGCCGAAGCGCCTCCGGTTGCTGCAGGAGCCTCCTCGGCGCCGGACAAGATCGAGCCAGCTTCGGAGGGCGCGGCAGCTTCGACGGATTCGGCCAAGGCCAAGGGATCTTCCGAGAACTAGCAGCATGCGCAGTACAAAAGAGTTGATCGGCGTCCGCGTACTCGGTGGGCCTCGAGGGACGCGCAGAATTGGCAAGGTGCTCCGAGCGGTCTTCAGGCCAAAGGATTATCGCCTGGTTGGCTATCTGGTCTCGCGGCCCGACCTGCTGTTCATGTTCAAGCGCCCGGATCGCTTTATCGCCTACGACGCCTTTCGCATCCTTGATGGACGCATGGTTGCGACCGTCGATCGCGATTCCTGGGACGCGGCGGCCTGTCGGCGGCTTGGGCTCGATTGGGACGCCTGTCTGCTGCTTGAAGGCATGCCGGTTTTGACCAGCGACGGGGAGGCGCTCGGACGCGTTGACGCCGTCGATTACGATGAACGCAACGGGAAGACCCTCGCGCTTGAGGTGACGGATAACCTTGCCGCGCGCGCGCTTCTCGGCGTCTCCCGTATCCCCATCGAATACGTAACAGAGTGCCGCGACGCGCAGCTCATTGTGCGACGCGAGGCCCTGGGGGTTCAGACCGAAGGCGGTCTTGCCGCAAAGGCGGGGGAGGGCGCGGCTCGCGCTGGCGATGCTCTTGCGAAGGGCTCCGCCAAGATGCGGAAAGGTGCTCGTGAGGTGACCAGGAAGGCAGGTCAGGCGGCAACCGAAGCGCTTGACGCAGGGTCAAAGGCTCTGGGCAGGGGCCTCGGTGCCGGCTCACGCGCCGTCGGCACACAGATGAAGCGCACCAAAGGGATGTTCAAGGCCTTTCGTGACGAATACCGCAAGGCGTCAAAGTAGCGACTTACTGCTCGGCCTCGTCGTCATCGTCGCTTTCCCAAAGCGATTCGATGAGACCCTTCTGCCCGCTCTCTTCGTCTCCCCAAAGCGCGGTAAAGAAGCCCTCCAGGCTCAGATTCTCCTCCGCATCCTCATCGCTTTGTGCAGTGGAACCCTTTTTTGGCGCGGCTTTTGGTTTGCTGGCGTCTGAGGAGGAGGCCGAAGCAGCCTTTTTCACCGAGCCGGTGCCCTTCGCACCCTTTACGCCTCCGCCCGCACCCTTCGCACCTCCGCCCGCCCCCGCCGCGTCCGCCGCACCCGCTGCCGCGCTCTTCGCCGCGGCCTTTTTCGCCTTTGCGCGGGCGACGGCCCTGGTGCCTCGTCTATCCTGGTCGGGATAAAGGCGGCGAATCCGCCGCTCGGAGATGAGGGCGAAGAGCACAAACAGAGCGATGAGGCCGACGACCAGTGCGCCCACTCCCCAGGGGTTTGAGGTCAACCAGGTAAAGAACTCTCCCATGACTGCTTCCCATCCGATACCCTATACTGACAGTGGCTCGATACCGACGCCGACACAACAGCGGCACCGGTATCAGCGCTGAGCCGGCAGGGGCTCTGAGCCAGGGCCGACCACATGCCGCTTAGGGCACCAGCGCTGAGCCCGTAACCATAGTACAACGATTCTTGGGAGACGACATGCTCGACATCAGGTTCGTGCGGGAGAACGTCGATGTGGTGGACGCCGCCATGCGTTCGCGCGGCTTTATCTGGGACCGCGACGGCCTTCTGTCCCTCGACGAACAGCGACGCAGCCTCATCGGCCAGCTTGAGGAGCTGCAGGCCGGACGCAATGCGGCCTCAAAGCGGATAGCCGTGCTGATGCGTGAGGCCAAAGGCGAAGGCGAGGCTGCGACTGCGGCCACCGTCGAGGCAGGCAAGGAGGAGGTCCGCGAACTGAATGTGCGCATCGAGGACTTCGAGCGCCAGAAGGCGACGGTCGAGGAGGCCTTGCGGGCCTTGCTGCTGACGCTGCCAAATCCGCCGGATGAGCGCGTACCCCACGGCGCGGGCGAACAGGACAATGTGGAGCTGCGCCGCTGGGGCGTGCCGCGCGACTTTAAGGCGGAGGGTTTTGAGCCCAAGGCGCATTGGGATATTGGCCCTGACCTTGGGATTATCGACTTCGAGCGTGCGGTTAAGCTGGCGCGCGCCCGCTTCGCACTGCTCAAAGGTCTCGGTGCGCGGCTCGAGCGTGCGCTTATCAACTTCATGGTGGACACGCACGTTTCGCGCGGCTACAGGGAGTGGTGGGCCCCGGTGCTCGGCAACGCCGATGCGCTGACCGGCACCGGCCAGTTGCCCAAGTTTGAAGAC
Source organism: Coriobacteriales bacterium (assembly GCA_031277035.1). Lineage (GTDB taxonomy): Bacteria > Actinomycetota > Coriobacteriia > Coriobacteriales > UBA8131 > JAIRXA01. The sequence goes on from JAISLY010000009.1 coordinate 2,912, forward strand.
GACCTGTTCAAGACCGTCGATGGCCTGTACCTCATCCCCACCGCCGAGGTTGCCCTGACGAACATCCATCGCGACGAGGTGCTTGAGGCCGCCGAACTGCCCCTGCGCTACTGCGGCTTTACGCCGTGTTTTCGGCGGGAGGCGGGCAGCGCCGGGCGCGACACCCGCGGCCTTATCCGCGTGCATCAGTTTGACAAGGTGGAGATGGTCAAGTTCGCCACGCCGGAGACCTCCGCCGAGGAGCTGGAGGCGATGGTTGCCGACGCCGAGAACATTCTCAGGCTGCTCGGCCTGCCCTACCGGGTGCTCGAACTCTGCACGGGCGACCTGGGCTTTGCCGCCGCGCGTACCCTCGATCTTGAGGTTTGGCTGCCCTCCTATGACGGATACAAGGAAATATCCTCCTGTTCCAACTGCGCCGACTTTCAGGCGCGACGGGCCAACATCCGCTATCGCGACCCCGAGGGCTTCAAGGGCGCGCGCTTTGCCCACACGCTCAACGGCTCGGGGCTTGCCGTCGGCCGCACGATGGCCGCCATCCTCGAGAACTACCAGCAGCCCGACGGCTCCGTGCGCATCCCCGATGCCCTCGTCGGCTACATGGGCGGCGCGAAAGTCATCTCATAGTTTTGAGGACGGAGGACCGATTCATGTGCCCCCGTTCCCAGAGGGCAGAGGGCCGCTTCATGTGCCCCCGTTCCCAGAGGGCAGAGGGCCGTTGGCAGCCTTCGCGTTCTGGTTGGCAGCCTTCGCCTGCCGTTGGCAGCCTTCGCGTTCTGGCTTGCAGCCTTCGCGTTCTGGCCGGAATGGGTTCTGTGTCGGATGCCCTCAGAAGAATTATGCCGACAAATTGAATAAGTGCTCGACATATCGTTGACTCTGGGTTAGAATATGTTACCTGCAAGGTATCATATAGTATGCAAGAAACATCGGGGAAAGCAAGGGGAGATACATGGAAAAGATTAACAGGCTCAACGACAGGACACGGGCTCTTCTAACGCTTGTTCTGGGAACAGCACTGATAACGCTGGTGCGCGTGGTCATGCCGATGCATGTCGAGATCACTCCGGTCATTGTCATCTTAGAGGCAGTCTTGGAGCTGAGCATCTGCGGGGCGGTTATCTGGCTGAACTGGGA
>JAISLY010000001.1 GCA_031277035.1 Coriobacteriales bacterium
CAGGCAAGTCCTTCGGCCATCATCTTCAACTCGTCCTTGCGCTCGCCTTCAGGCTCATTTTCCCAGGCCGCATGAACCAGCTCGGCATAGCGGTTGGTGAGCAGGATGGCGCCTTCTGCGACCTTTTTCATCGCACGCCAGAAGGTAAAGCGACGCGCGTCGTCTCCAAAGACCTTGCCCATCAGGGCCTGGATATGTCCTTCGGCCTCCTCGCGGATGCCGCCCCAGCCAACCTCGATGACCTTGCGATGGTTGCCGATGAAGTGACCCGCGGGCAAAAACGCGGTACCGGCCTTGTCGCGATTGCCAAAGGAGGTGCAGTTATCGCCTTTGAGGTCCCAAAGCTCGTCGGGGAAGGTGGAAAGCACATGCGCCTGAATGCAGCGGTCTTTCCAGTAGTCCACGGCCTCGCGATAGACCTTCTTATCCTCGGGCGAGACGTAGGCAAACACGCCCATCGTCCCCCATTCCCGGGTCCAGTCCTCCTCGGGAAGCTCAAGGGCGTCCTTGAGCCAGCCGATGCCCCACTCGACATAGATCTGGGCGGCGCGCCAGTCCGAGGCCATGTTGCCAACGAACATCTCGTCTTCCTCGAGACGCACCGTCTTTTTGGCGCACCAGTCGTACAGGGCGCCGGCGCGCTTGAGAACCGGCAGCTCATCTTCGTGAGCCTTGTAGTAATCGGTGTAGATTTTCGTGCGCTCGGCGCACAGGACGACGTGTCCGTTGTCATGATACTCACGGCGTTGCTTAATCTTCTTAATGCGCGGGCTGACGGGCGCGACCTCGTACTTCCGCCCTTTCCAGAAGGCGGCGCCTGCGCCTGGTACTTCCTGTTTCTTCTCCACAACCGTGCTCATATCAACACGCTCCTTTCCCTCAACTGTCAATCCTTTTTTCTGTCACCATCTTACTCGCATTTCACCGCAAAACAAGGGGCAATACCAAATGGTAAACCTGCCTTCACCTAGCTGTCTGCCCGCGTGCGTGCCCTTACTTCTTGCCGCCCCAGCCCGCTCCGAGCGAGGAGGTGGACGCGCCATTGGGGTCAACGATCGAGGCGCCGCCGTCAATGAGCAGGTTTTGCCCGGTGATGTAGGCGGACTCGTCGCTTGCAAAGAAGATGGCCGCGGGTGCCATTTCCTCAGGTCTGGCGGCCCGTGGGATGGGGCAGAAGCGCGTGAGAATGCCAAGCGCACCCTCGACATCGGTACCCTGCGACTCTGCCAGCGGCTTCATCTGGTTTTTGAGCATATCGGTTGCCGTTGCGCCGGGGCTTATCATGTTCACCCGGATACCCCTGGGGCCAAAGTCAAGCGCACAGGCCTGAGTAAAGCCCAGAAGACCCGCCTTCGTCGCGCTGTATGCCGGCATGGCCGGGATGGAGCGAAAGCCGGCAAGCGAGGCAACATTGATGATGCTGCCGCCGCCGGAGGCAATCATCCTGGGGATTGAGAAGCGCGTCATGAGAAAAGCCCCGTTGAGGTTCGTGTCCAGGATCTGCTGCCACTGCTCGATGGGAATCTCCGTTACGGTGCCCGCCGGGTCGATGCCGGCGTTGTTGACGAGGACATGCAGTGCGCCGAAGCGCTCGATGGCGGCATCCACCATGGCCTCGGCATCCTCGGGCTTCGTGATGTCCCCCGCAAAATACGCGATGCTCTCGGCCGGCTGCGTTGCCGCAAAGCCCTCCAGACGTTGTGCGTTGCGCCCCGATATGAGCACGCGGGCGCCCTCGGCGATAAATCCTGCGGCGATGGCCGCGCCGATGCCGATGCCACCGCCCGTGATGATTGCGACCTTACCTTCAAGTCTCTGCGCCATCTGCCTCTCCTCTTTTCGGTATCCTCACTTCGATCCTCGTTTCTGCCATTGGCCCAGGCTTCGTTTCGAGCATCGCTTTGACTCGTCTTCCGGGCAACGCTTTGACGAGAGCTCTCACTCGTCAGCGCCACCCATGTTCTCGTTCCACAGGTCGTTCCACTCCCGCCCAGCAAAAAAGACGTTCGCGTTCATCTCGTTTGAGCGTTTGAGCTGTGCGTCAAAAACGTAGTTGTCCAACTCGTAGTAAAACTGCCTGGCAACCACATCGCCTGACAGGCCACCTTTCATGGCCTGCCGTCCAGCGTCCAGCGCCTCGACGGTCTTTTTCAGGTAGTCGCTGGTAAAGTCGATGGCCCGCTCATCAAAGCCCAGATTGAACATCGTATGCCCCGGGATAACGACCTCGGCGCCCAGCGCACGCACCTTCTCCAGATCCTCAATCCAGTGCTGGCGTCCGGCGTCAGTCAGCTCGCAGGTAAAGGGGTGCGCCATGTTAAAGACGACATCTGAGCAGGCGACGGTTTTGATGGAGGGTATCCACATGATGGAGTTGTACTTGACGTCGCCCCAGATGTGGTCGATGACCTCAATCTCAAAGCCATCGAGGTCAAGCACTCCCTTTTCGTAGGGGAGCAGCAAAAGCGGCTTGCTGGCGCAGTTAAACGCGCCGATCTCGGATTTCCAGTGGTCGAGTTTGGGCAAAAACTGCTCCTCGATGATGGGAATATCCTCGGCAAGCGCGTAGACCGGCGTGTCGGGAAACGCGGCCAGGAAGACCTCGGTGCCAAAGTAGTGATCCGGATGCGCGTGCGAGATCATCAGCGCCTTTGGCCTGCGTCCGTGCTCGTATATCTCAGCGACGACCCGGTGGGCGTTGGAAAGTGTCCACTGCGTATCCCAGACGACGCATTCCTCCCTGCCCATGACGATGACCGAGACGACCCGAAAGCCGTCGTCGTTTGAGGTGCAGGAAAGCGTCCAGAGCTTCTCAGGGCCATGCCAGTGCTCGCGTATCTCCATCCGTTCCAGGACCTTCTGGTGCGCCATGCGGTTTCTCCTTCCGTGCTGCGTGTTGCCTGTGTGGGTGGGGCAGCTGCCGGGTACGGAATAGGCACCGGGCAGCTGTCGCGTGGACGCCTACTGGTAGGCGGTGATGTTGTTGTAGCCGCGAAACAGGGTGCCGGGGGCAATCTGTGCAAGCTCCTCGACCGTCCAGTAATCCGATCCGGCCTTCGTGATGGATTTGGCGATGATTGGGAACTGATGCATGAGAACCTGGTTACCGGCGAGCGTAAAGACCGTTCCGGTAACGTCTTTGGCCGCGTCCGTGCACAGATACTCGATAAAGGGGCAGAGCGCCTCGGGGTCGGGGGTGTCGGCAGCCTTGGGAAAGTCGTCTTCGCCGGAGACCGAATCGCCCATGGCGCCGATATAGTCGCCGCCGTAGGAGGCGCGGGTGCGCGCAAAGGGCGCAAAGGCGTTTGCCGTAATGCCGTCGGCAAAAAACTCGCAGGCCAAAGCCTGGGTCAGGCCAACCGACCCGGCGTTTGCCGTGCAGTAGTTGGCCATCTTGACGATGTCGCCCATAAAGGCCTTCGAAGTGCTGTTGATGATGCGCCCCCAGCCTTTCTCGACCATGTAGGGCACGGCGTATTTGACAACGGAGAAGTAGCCGCGTGGCTTGACGTTGCAGACGCGATCCCAATCCGCAAGGCTCATCTCCTCAAGCGCGCCGCCGCCAAAGGCCCCGGCGACGTTGATGACAATGTCTACGGTACCGTAGGCCTTCGCAGCCGCATCGACAATCTTTTTGCAGTCCTCCTCGATGGCCAGATCGCCATACACGGGGGTCGCCAGGCCACCGGCCTCGATGATGGTGCGAGCCGTGCTCTCGGCGTCGCCCTTGATTTCGTCGATGATGCCGTCAAACTCCCTGCGTTTCTCCGCAGGAAGCGCGTCGTGCAACTCGGGAGGCAAAACGATGTAGCCCGTGCTGCCCGGCTTACGGTTATTGGTGACGACCCTGGCTCCCTCAGCGCCAAACGCGATGGCGATGGCCCTGCCGATACCCTGGCCGGAACCTGTTACGATAACGACCTTGTCCTTGAACAGCGTACCCATACCACTCACTCTCCCTTTCCGTCAAAAATCCTCGAGCCTTCGGAAGCGTTCATGTACCGCTCAGGGCACTATATCATACGCCCACCTCTTCGATTTCATACCTTTCTCCCGATAGGTTTTCCTACATTCACTCCAAAAGGCTAATATCTCCGTAAAAGCGTCGGATTATTCTAAGTGAATGCTATTCGGGAGGGATTTTGCGACGCGAAGAGAGTGATTGGAGGTGGTTGGGAGACAATCGGTCGCAGTGTTTTTCTGCCAGGTTCCCCGACGAGGGAACGTCACAGGGAAGGGAGTGCGCATATGAGCGCAGATGAAGCAAAACCTTTACGCGAGAATACGATTTGGCCGTGGTTGCAGGTCATCGGTATGGGTTTCGTCGGTATGGGCGGCATCCTGTCAATCCTCGGCATGGTTGGTAACTATGTCCCCGTGGTCTGCGGCGCGGCGCCAAACCTTGACGCACCGGCGTTCACGCCCGATCAGATTCCCCAGTTCGTGCTGATGATGACCTTCTATGCCATCGGCATGTTGCTCGTCCAGTTCGTCGCCGGACACATCTGGCTCAAGGTCAAGACGCCCATCCTGATGTTCGTCTGCTTTACCGTACCGATGATCTGCCTGGCTCTGATGGGTACCTACACCCAGCTGTGGCAGTGGTGGCTGAGCTTCTTTATCATCGGAATCTTCGGCGGCTGCATCTACATGCTTGCCGGCGCGAACATCCTGTTCAACTGGTTCGCGAAAAACGTCGCGGTCTCCATGAGCATCGCGGCCGTTCTTTCCGGTATCGGACAGGCGGTTTTAAGTCCCATCCATCAGTTCTTCATCGCTGAGTTCGGATGGCGTATGGCTTATCCAATGGGCGCTGCCCTCGGTTGCCTTCTTGGCCTTCCGTGGATCATCTTCGTCCTGCGCTTCCGTCCTGAGGATAAGGGTGTGCGCCCCTACGGCTGGAAGCCCGGCACGGTGAAGCTCACCGCCGGCGACGTGGACTCCCCCGGCGCAAGCATCAAGAAGAGCCTGCTCTCCGTCACCTTCATCGCCATGTTCATCGGTATGGGTCTCATGGCGCTGTTCGGCGGCTATCAGAACCTCTGGGGCAGTTTTGCCATCGAGTTCTCCGTTGGACCTGAGGGCCAGCATTGGTGGGGAGATATTGATCCTCTTGTGGTCTCCTCCTACATGATCTCAGCAACTGGCCTGTTTAACCTCGTCATGCCGCTTTTGGGCCTGGTCATCGATAAGATAGGCGCGGCATACGCCAGTTTCATCATCCTGGTGATTCAGATTCTCGCTGCCCTTGGCATGCTCTATCTGCATTCCAGCTGGGTGGCGCTCGTTATCTTCGTCTTCCTGTTTGCTGACATCAACGGTATCATGCTCGGTACCGGCGGAATCCTCATACGCAGCATCTTTGGGGCGAGGAACTTTACCAAGATTAATTCCTACTTCCAGATCGCGGTCGGTGGAGTGGGCGGCTTTGGCGCACCGGTCATCGGCATGGTCGCTGTGGCTGCCGGTACCTATACCGCAACGTTGTGGATGGCTATCGGTCTGTGCCTCGTCATCGGCCTTCTCTTCATTATCGCGTTCCTGTTCGCCAAGAAGGTCGTCTGGGAGGACGGGACGATCCCGAATCCCTGGGCGAAGTATGCGCCTGCCGTTGCAGCTGTTGAGGAGGGTGCTGCCGAATAGCTCTGAGGAGAGTGCGCCTCAGCACGCATCTCGGCAGGTACGCTTTGCACTGCACGCACAACAGGAAAGGCCCCGGCATGCCGGGGCCTTTCCTGTTGTGCGTGCAGTTTGCTGCTGAGGGGGTGGGGGCTTTGCCTTTTACCGGCCAATGGCGCTATCGTCAACGGTAAGCACGTCATGCGCCAGCGCCCGTTCGAGTATGACCTGCAAGGCCCCCTCCACCGAAGCAGCCTGCGGAACAACGGCGACGCAGGCCAGAAATCTTCTGGCGATGGAATCGGGCGTCCTCAGACCCCGGGGAGGACGCCTCGTGCTATCTGCTGGCCTCTGGAGAACCAGGTTTCCTCCATCAGAAATCCAGAAGGCATAGCCTGAGGATGCGCATAAAACCAGCCAGCCCACACCCTCCCTACTGCTGGTAAAAGGCGCGAGCAGACTATAGTAGGCTGCCGGGTTCAACGTAGGAAATGGCTGCGGAACGCTGCCTCTCTGGCGGGCAATGGAAGGAAAGCTGTTCACCCATCGACGCACCTGATCCTCCAGATACGCGATCTCCTCCGCACGATAGTTCCGCCTTAACCAGTGTCCAGCCGACGTCCTGTCCTCACCGTGCGTAAGAAGGTAAATTAAGAGCGGGATGAAGAACAGAAAAGCAAGAAGCGGGAGGAGCTGCTGGAGCCAGAACGGGAGTTCAATCTGCACAAGGAGCGTCACGACGCACCTCCTTCTTCCTGCTCTTTTGGCAGACGTCCGGCATCCCTGAGCGCCTTGCGCACGATAAACTCCATCTGTGCATTGACGCTTCGCAGATCGTCGGCTGCCCACTTCTCCAGGGCCTGCCAAAGACGAGAATCGATGCGCAGGGGGTATTGTTTTTTCTGCGCCATGCTTTTAGCTATGCCTTTCTGTCTACTGATACAGGGTACCTGCGTTGAGAACCGGTTGCGCATCGGAATCGCTGCACAGCACGACCATCAGATTGGACACCATGGCAGCACGTCGCTCATCGTCAAGTTCCACTACCTTCTTGTCGGCAAGCTGCGCGAGAGCCAACTCGACCATCGACACGGCGCCCTCAACAATTCGGGTGCGAGCGGCAATAACGGCGTCTGCCTGCTGACGGCGCAGCATCGCCTGAGCAATCTCGGGGGCGTAGGCAAGATGCGTCAGGCGTGCGTCGCTTACCACCACACCGGCCGGTTCGAGGCGCACGGCCAACTCCTCACGCAGTGCTGCGGAGACCTCCTCGATATTGCTCCGCAGGGTTATCTCAGCACTCTCCTCGTCGCTTTGCCCCATGCGGTCATAGGAATACGCGGTCGCCACATGACGAAGGGCAGTCTCGCTTTGGGTATGCACATAGTTGCGATAATCGTCCACGTCAAAGATGGCCTTGGCGGTATCCGTTACGCGCCAGACCACAACATCGGCTATCTCCACAGGGTTACCATTCTTGTCGTTTACCTTCAGGGTCTCGCTGTTGTAGGTACGGGCGCGCAGCGATATCTTCTGTTTGCTGTAAAAGGGGTTTGCCCAGTGAAATCCCTCTTCGCGCACCGTACCGTGGTATTTACCAAAGAGTATGAGTACGCGGGCCTCATTTGGCTGGATGGTAAAAAAGCCCCTGCCGAGCAATATCGTCCCCAGAAAAAGAACGAAAAAGACAATCGCGCCAACTACCTGATACAGATAAAAGATACTGAAACTGAACAGCACGGTGATAATTGCCAGCACAACTGCCACAATCTCAAGGCCGAGGAACAGCCAGCCGCTTTTTGCCTTCCTGACGTTTTCGGTCGTCATCTTTCGTCCTTTCATCTAGCCTGTCGATTAGATTTCAATATGATATCATAATGAAATCTCATTGGCAAGACTCCGCTTCATCGCCATCCGAAAACGAATCGTTTGCCCCCCCCCGCCGTCGCTACCCACCCGGCAAAGCGCACAAACAACAGGCCCGAGGTTTCCCTCGGGCCTGTGTGCACACGCGTTGCGTTGCAGAAAAGCAGCTGCCGCGCGCCGCAAACTCATTGCGTGCGGGCATGAAGAAGCTGTCGCCTTACACCACGACCTCGTTACGACTGATGATGTCGTTTTGCAATTCGGGCGCCATGTCAACAAAGTAGGCAGAAAAGCCTGCGATGCGAACAACAAGATCCTTGTACTCATCAGGGTTTTCCTGCGCGGCACGCAGCGTATCTCCGCTGACGATGTTGTACTGAACCTCCATGCCGCCCTTGTCAAAGTAGGCCTTGGTCATGTCGCGCAGCTTGCCCACGCCCTCGTCGGTACGAACCGAGGCCGGATGAATCTTGATGTTCAGCGCGATGCCGTCCATGATCTTTGAGTGGTCAAAGCATACCGACGAGTTGAAGATTGCCGTCGGGCCATGCTGGTCACGTCCCTGGGCCGGCGAAGTGGCATCTGCCAAAGGCGCGTGGGCCTTGCGGCCATCGGGGGTCGCCCAGGTCTCCATGCCCTGGAAGATATGGTCGGAGGCACCGTAAAGACCGGTCTTAAAGGTCTTAGCCCGCTCGTTGTGGCAGGGGACACTGATCTCATGAATCATGTCGATGATCCACTTCATCTCCTCATCCACATATGGGTCGTCGTTGCCGTAGTGCGGAACCTCGTTTAAGATGCGCTCGCGCAGATCCTCATACCCTTCCCAGTTGGCCATCATCGCGTCGTAGAGCTCACGGGTCGTACAGTAATCGTGATCAAAGCACATATACTTGATGGCGCTCAGCGAGTCCGCCGTCGTGGCAAGTCCGGTGACCGTCGCGCCGTAGGAGTTATAGCGAGCTCCGCCATCGGCGATGTCCATGCCGCGCTCCATGCAATCCAGCGTCCCACAGCTGAGAGAGGCGTAATAGACGCGGCCCTTCAGCATGTATTCCATGTGGTTGCAGGCGGTGGTTACGAGCACCAACATATGCTCAATCTGCTTACGGAGAGCCTCGCGAACCTCCTCAATGCTCTTCATCTCATAGAGATAGCCCGAGCGTATCTTGGACTGTCCGCCGTTAACGGGGTTATAGCCATTATTCAGGGCCATGACCAACACGACACTGGACCAGAAGTCGCCAAAGGGTGGCGGGGTGCCGTTAGGCGCCGGATAATCGCAGCCTGAGCCGACAATCTCCTGGCAGCCGATGATGCTGTAGTCGCGGGCGTCCTCAAGGCTGAAGCCGAGTTCCTTTTGCAGACCCTTGACGATGGTCTCGTCGTTTTGGAACAGTGGCAGGCCGCCTACCAGACGCGAAGTCTGCAGCGCGCAGTCCCAGAGTGTATCCGGCGTACCGGGGTGCACGCGCATCGAGACAGTCGGGTCGTGCATGGACAGGCGCCCCATGGTCTCAAGCACCATGTAGGTCACAAGATTGGTGGCATCTGAGCCATCGGAGGGCTTCACGCCGCCGATAGTCGTGTGCTGATAGGTATTGCCCACCCCGGTGACCGCAGTGATGAAGGGAGGGCCTGCGGAGTAGAAGCAGTTGGCCTTGAGGAAGAAGCAGTCAATCATCTCCTGAGCCTCATCTTCGGTAAAGACACCCTCGGCGAGATCCTTTTCCATGAAGGGCCAGATGTACTGGTCAACGCGACCAAGAGCGATGGCCGGCTCAACCGCCTCGATGCGGATGAAAAGCTGATAGAGCAGCGTCGCCTGCAGGGCTTCCCAGGTGTTGCGAGCCGGGTTTTCTGAGATCCACTCCAGCCCGTCGGCCATCATCTCCAGTTCGGCCCTGCGTTTGGGATCATCTGTCTCCCGGGCCTTCTCCAGACAGAGCCTGCCATAGCGCTTGATCATGTCGATCATGCCCTCAAGGGCGATGGCGATAGATTGATAGAAGAAATACTTGCGCGTATCATCGCCCTGGAGGTTGTCCTCGTGTGCCGCAAGCCAATCGAGCGCCTGCTGGCGAAGAGCGCCGTAACCGGTGTTGATAATCTTGGAGTGGTTTGGGGTCAGATGCCCATAGGACAGGGTAACGGTGTCCATCTTGGGGTTCATGTGGCCGATGCCCAAAGTCGCCATGTAGTGCATGTAATCCGGCAGAGACGCGTTGGTGGTCGCCGATACCTTGCGATCCTCCCACCAGGGGCTGAGCTCTTCGAGCACCTTGAGGTCGTCGGGGTGGATGCAGACCTTGTCGCCACCCTCGGCATTGCGATGCCACAGGCCATCGTCCCAAATCGTCCAGGTGCCGTCGTTGCGAGAAATCTCCTCGTGAACCCAGCTGATACTCCCCTGCCACTCCGGATAGCCACCGGCGCCAAAAATCGTCTGGCCGTCGTTGCCAACGAACAGGTCATGGTCCTCGACGCGCACGGTCTTGTTCTTGAGAATATCGCGCGTGGCCATCGCGATGCGCAGGATCCAGGGCATGTGCTCGGATTCCTGATAGGACTTTGTGACGATTACAGCGCGCTCGGAATCAAAGCGGACGACGCGGTCGCGCACCCTCTGCTTGATGATCTGCACTCTGTCCGTCACCGATCGGAATTCATACATGAATCTCTCCTTCCTGTTGGGTTGCCTCCGTGTCGTCGCGAAGCAAAGCGGTTCGCCCCGAGCCCCTGGGAGCCTGATGGGCAGTTGGCAAAAGTTGCTCCCGTCCGACGCGCGTCATCTGGTCATTGCTACTCCTGCACACCGCTTTATCAAAGATGTATCCAGTATAGCACCGCGATAGGGCCGTGGGGCAGATTTGGAGGGCATTTATCATGTCATTTGTCATTTGTCACGCCATTTGGAGAAGGTATACTCTCAAAGGTGCCTTTTTGGGCCTCTCTGGGTACTTCTGAGCGAGGCGGCCAGCGCGGGCGGGCCAGCGCGTGGCGGTTACGCAGGCGGCCAACGCGAGGCGGCCACCAGGGCAACATGACGACGGGAGGAAGGACTTCATGGACACAGATGTGCAAATTCGAGCACGTGAGGCAACACTCGATGAGCTCGTCGAGCGGGAATGGCAGATGTTTGAGACGGTCAACGAGAAGAGTGGCATCCGCGCCTCCTGCCAGGAGGACAAGGCCTCCTTCGCCGGCATGCGACGCAGCCAGTTCGCCGCCTGGTCCGAAGAGGCAGCGGTGGCCTATCTGGCGGATCTGAAGGAGGCCGATGAGGCCGAACGCAACCTCCTGGCCGAGAAATACCTCTACATGATGCTCGTCGATACCCCCATCCTCGACGAGGAGTACCTCAGGGCGGTACCCATGCCCAGCGAGAACACCTACACGCTCTGCGAGATGATTCTTGACATCGTGCTGCGCCAGACCGAGGAGCTCAGGCTGCGCTATCCTCGCCTCGGGAGACGGGGCCGGCCCCTCTTCGCGCGCGACGCGACACCGGGCGTCACCTCGATTCAGACCTATCAGCTTGGAGAGCTGCTCACGTATTCTGAGACAACCCTGTTCGCCCTGCTGCGCCATCTGCAAGACGTTGAGGAAAAGGGCGGATCGACCGCCGAGGAGATACTTGCAAACGAGATGCGCTTCTACGGCTATGACTCTCTGGAACAGGCCGAGAAGATGGCACAGTGGCAGGATGAGGGCGACGCTGGCGTGGGCGACGCTGGCGTGGGCGACGCTGGCGAGAGCGAACCGGGCATCGGCGGCGCGGGCGCGGTTGCAACAGTGGGCGACGACGCTTCGCCTGCTGCCGCGGCGGCGTCTGCGGCACAGAAGGGCACCGCGGAGGCGAGCCTCGATGCTTGAACAGTGGCTTGAGCAACTCGACGAACTGCTCTCATCTGGCAAGCTTGGGGCCGCCGAAGCATTTTTGAAGGAGACCCTTGCAGAATTGGAGCTGCGCGGTGAGGCATCAAGCGGAGCTTCTCTCTCCCTTCTCAACGAACTTGCCTCCCTCTATCGTGGCACCAGTCGTCTTGAAGAGGCCGAGGCGGCGTTTTTGCGCGTTGAGGACATTTTGCAGGATACGGGCCAGAAACTGAGCCTTGCCTTTGTGGCAGTTCAAATCAATCTCGCAGGCTGCTATCGCCTGATGGGCAGGGCCGAGGCGGCTCTGTCGCGCTACGCCGCTGCTCAGGAGGGCCTGTGCGCCCTGAAAGCGCAGGACGAGCGCGCACAGGGAGCCCTGAGCGATGCCGAAGGCGAAACGGAGAGACCCGGCGCCCTGAGCGATGCCGAACGCGAACGCCTTGCCTATCTCACCGCCAGCGTCCTGAACAACATCTCGCTGCTCTACAACGACCTTGGCAACTACGACCAGGCCCTCGAGTACGCCGAACAGGCGGCCGAGATGATTGGTGGCGGCGTGGGAGACGACCATGAACTTGCCACAACCTTCAACAACCTTGCAAGCGTCTATCTCAAGTTGAATCGCTTTGAGGAGGCTGAGGAGGCCGTCGAGGAGGCCCTGGCCATCTATGCGCGTATGCCAAGGGAAAACGTACATCACGCGGCGGCACTTTCCACTGAGGCAGCCCTGCTTTTCAGGCGCGGCGAGTTTGATGCCGCCGAGGCCGCCCTGGAACGCTCTGCGGCCCTGACCGAACATTTCTTTGGCCATAACAGCGAATACGAGACGGTGCAACGCAGTTTGCAGACCCTCCGTGAGGCACGTCAGCGCAGCGCTGCCGCCAGCTCGAAAACGACCGACTTTACGTGACTCTGGGCCATAAACGCGGGCGGCGACGTGAGCTATCCGCTAAAATAGGAGTACACATCTGCGGGCAGAATGGGGTGAACGATGACAGACGGCGTGGTGTTCGACATCCAACGATACTCGGTAAACGATGGGCCTGGCATCAGGACCACGGTCTTTCTCAAGGGCTGCCCTCTGCGCTGCCCCTGGTGCCACAGCCCCGAATCGCAGGATTTCAAGCCTCAGATTGCCCTGAAGCGCATGAGCTGCCGGGGCACGGATTCCTGCGGCCTCTGCCTGCCTGTCTGCAAGGCGGACGCGATGAGGACGATACCGTTCACAAAGTATGTGGAAGGCGAGCCGCGTGAGCTTCGCATCCCCGACATCGACACAGCCCTTTGCACCTCCTGCTTCGACTGCGCAGAGGTCTGCCCCCCGGGCGCACTGTATGTCTGCGGTGAGGAGCGCGCGCCCGAAGACGTGCTCGAAGAGGTTTTAAGGGATCGCGAGTATTATGAGAAGTCCGGTGGGGGCATGACCATCTCTGGCGGCGAGCCGCTCTGTCAGCCCGACTTCTGCCGCGACCTGCTTGGACTCGCCAAAGGCGCCGACCTTACAACCGCCGTCGATACGAGCGGCTTTGTCCCCTGGGCCCATATCGAGAAGGTGCTTGACCGCACCGATCTCTTCCTGCTCGACATCAAGAGTCTTAATCCCGAGCTGCACCTTCGCGTGGTCGGGGTGCCAAACGAGTTGATATTGGAAAACGCACGCAAGCTCTCACAGGCAAGCGCTCGCATCTGGGTGCGCATACCAATCATCCCGCAGTTCAACGATTCCGACGATTCCTGCATCGCCACCGCAGACTTTATCGCCTCACTCGGCGAGGCGGTCGAACTTGTTCAGCTGCTCCCCTATCACAATATGGGTACCTATAAATACGAGCGTATCTTCTGGCGAAAGCCAATCTTTGAGGCCCCGGTGCCAAAAGATGAGCGGATGGCCGAGATACTTGCTCTCTTCGTCAGTCGCAACATCCCCGCGAAGATACACTAGCGGCACTCATCGAAGGCGCCCGCGACGGTGCCCGCGTACCTTCGCGGGCACCCATCACAACAGACCCCGGGCACACACTCCCACGGTGTGTACCCAGGGCCCGACGCGGACAGCTGTCACGATACGATACTACTTGATGATGGTAAATTTGCCGATGATGGGCAGGGGGCGCATCCTGCCTTGAGCGGCATTGACAATCCCCATGATGCAGAGCACGAGGGGAAGAACGTACAGCAGACTCAAAAGTGGCAGGATAACGCTCATCAGAAACCAGGCATAAAGGGCTGCCAGAATACCGGTGACGATGCCGATGATGACCCCGTACACGAGAGAAAAGGCTACCGCGAAGATGAAGAGGATCGTTCCCTGATTGGCATGGTAGCGCACGAAGGGCGAAGTCTTGTGTGCGCCGACCAAAAGCGGGACAAAGAACAGGAAGTAGGCCAGAACCGCCATCATCTTGTTCTCCTGTGCGTCCTGAGCCTCACTGAGTACGGGCGCGGCAGGCGGCGCGTAACCCGGTGCGCCCGTCGCCTGGAAGGGCTGCTGTGCCTGGCCCTGCGCAGAGGGCACTGTCGATGGTTGCCCGCAACTGGGGCAGAATGTCGCCTCCGCTGGTACTTCCGCACCACAATTACTACAAAATGCCATGATACTCCCCTTTCGTTGTATGCACGAGGGTAGTTCCACCTGAGCCGTGGATACCCGCAGACGTTCCTGCCTCTGTCGCTGTTTATACGCGCCGCTCAACCCCTACGCAAAAAGATGGCTGAGCTGCTGGGGCTATAGTAGCATATCTGAGCAACTGGGCGGATGGCGCAACTGAGCAAATCTCACAGCTGCGGGAATGTTACATCTGAGTGGGCGCCACCGATAAGCGACCGTGTCACGACTGAGTGGGCGTTGCGGACGTGCGGATGTCGACCAACTCGATGGTATATTCAAGCTCCTTGCCGGCCAGAGGATGGTTAAAGTCCACTTTCACGTAATCCTCCCTGGCCTCCAAGACCCGAACCGGGAGCCGTGCGCCACTGGCCGGGTTGGTCCAGGAAAAGACCGACCCGTCCACAAGCGCCTCGCCTCCCGGAATCATCGAACGTGGATAAACGCGCACACCCTGCGGGTCATGCAGACCCCAGGCCTTCTCGGGCGGGATTCGAACGGTGCGGGTCTCGCCGATCTCGAGTTCGTAAAGCGCCTCGTCAATCCCGGGAGGCACCGCACCGACTCCAATATATACCTGCTCAGGCTCGCCGTTGAAGGTGTCCTCCACCGGCTCCTCACCTACCGCGCCCCCACGATAGTGCACGTAGGCCAACTTGCCCGAACGCTCGACCCTGCGCACTGGCTTAAATCTCCTCTACGCGGTGGTCGCCGCGCTGAGCCGCCATGCGCTCGGCACTCTCGTTCTCGCTGACCTCCAGATGGGCGGCCTTGCGCAAACCCTTGTTGGGGTCATGGACAAAGGCACCCTTGGCCTCATAGGGCTTGAACTGCGGAACCCAGAGGACCTGCTTGCTTTTGGCATCGAGCTTTTTGGCAAGTTCCTCAACCGGACCGTAGGTTATGACGTTGGCCAGGCAATGGTGCACACAGATGGGCTCACGCCCTGTGGAGGTGCGCTTGGCGCACAGATCGCAGAGATCGGTCGGTACGGGAATCTTATTGAAGTTAAAGCGGTGCTCCTCAATCTCCCACGGCCCGTCCTCAAAGACGCGAATGCCCCACTTTCCAACCGGATAGTCGTGTTCCTCCTTGCAGGTGACCACACAGGATTCACAGCCTGTGCAGTACTCATAGTCGATCAGAAGTCCATAGGTAGTCATATCTACACCAACTTTCCGAAGGTATCCCAGACGAGTGACATATCGGTGTCCCAGCTCTCCTGAAGAGGCTCGATGTTCGCGATCATGCACTTATAGGGTGCACCGAAACCGATTTTGCCCATATAGCCATTGGGGTTGAGGTTGTTGATATTGGAGCGGAAGGTGTGGTATGGCCCATTCTCATCGTGATCGTTCGGATCCAGTTCAGGGAACCACCAGCCGTGTTGCGCGTGGATGGTCTTCTCGTCAACAGCCTGGGTAATCCGTGCCTTGAGCACCGCGCTGCCAAACTGGTTGTAGACGCGGCACCACTGCCCATCGGCGATGCCGAGACGTGCGGCGACCTTCGGGTGCACCTCGACGCGCGGGTCGGGGTTGAGCTCACGCAGATAGGGTATCTGACGATGCTCGGAGTGGAAGAAGGCGTAGGTGCGCGCACCTGAGGTGAGAACGAAGGGGTACTCCTCGAAAAGCTCCGGCGTGGAGACCGGGGAGAAGGGCGGCTCCTGGTAATACGGCAGGGGGTCGTCGCCAAACTGGGCATAGGCACCACAGTACAGCTCAATACGGCCGGAGGGTGTGTTAAAGCCCAGCTGGCCGTCGCGGCGCAACTCGCCACGCTCGTACTTGAAGTAGGAGACGTCCTGCTGCAAAGTGACCTCGGTCTTCAGGGTATCGAAGTCGAACTTGTTGCCAAGCCGCAGGTCATTGATGAAGTCGAGCAGCGTGTCGTACTGCTCCCACATATGCGGGTTCAGACGCTTGCCAAGCTCAAAGGCAATCTCAAGGTCGCTTCTGCATTCCCCGGGCTCGATGGCCTTGTTGCAGGCGCCGAAGTACAGGGGTGCCGCGCCATATTCGGCAAACAGGCAGCCCTCGCGCTCAACAACGGTGGCCAGCGGCAGGAAGACATCGCAGCTCGCCTGGGCCGAAGGAGTCATAAAACAGTCGATGGCAATGCAGAACTCCAGCGAGCGCAGGATGGCGTCATGCCAGCGGCGCGGCTCGCCTGACGTGCAGGCCATCAGGTTGTTGCCGGTATACATTCCCATTCTGAGCGGATAGGGCTCGTCGGTCTCCAGAGTGAGCAGGGAAAGGTCGGCCTGCGCGTTGAGAATCAGGTTGCAATAGCCCGGATACTCCTTGATGCCAATCATCTTGGCGCCAAGCTCCGGCCCAATGCCCTTCTCAAAGCCAAATCCGCCCTCGTTAAGGCCAGAGTTGATGTCGCCGACAACCTGACCGCCGGGGCGGTCGATATTGCCGGTTATCGCCATCAGGTCGACGATGACCTGGCCGTTTTGCATGCCGTTCTGCTTCTGGTCAACCGCCAGGCCCCAGAGGATGGAGGCCGGCTTGGCCGTGGCGTACATCCGTGCGGCAGCCTTGATGTACTCGGCATCGATGCCGCAAATCTCCGCGGCCTTCTCAGCCGGTATCTCGGCGGCACGCTCGGCGAGAACCTCAAAGCCGTAACACCAGTACTCCACAAAGTCTTTGTCGTAGAGCTCCTCTTTTATAATCGTGTCAATCATCGCCAGGCCAAGAGCCGTGTCGGTGCCGGGACGCAGGCGCAGATGATAATCGGCGTGCGCGGCAAGCCAGGTGACGCGGGGATCGACCGAAATCAGACGCGCGCCGCGGCGCATCAGGTCGACAACCGCATGGCCAAAGAGGCCATCCCCGTTTGAGGGCAGCGGCTCCTTGCCCCACAGCACGATGACCTCGGGCACCTCATACTCGGGATCGTCATAGCGCCCAGGCAAAGCGGCGGCATAGTCAAGCTCGGGATAGGGTATGCCGGTTATGTACGCGCAGGCCGCAAGGCGCGGCGTGTAGCAGGCATAACCAGACTGCGAGTAGCAGAAGTTTGGCGTACAGAAGGTCATGGTCGCGTAGGGCAACAAGGTGCCGCCCTCTCGGCCGGTGCCGGTGAAGATGATCATCGACTCGCGCCCATACTGACCGGTGATGCGCCGGTATTCGCTTTCGATAAGGTCGATGGCCTCCTCCCAGGTAATCTGCTCCCATTTGTCGTCCTGGCCCCGGAATTTGGGGTCGCGCTTCATCGGGTGGAGAATGCGACTGGGGTTGTAGACGTAATCTTTCAGGGCGATGCAGCGAGGGCAGAGGCGGCCCTGGGTCACGGGATGGTTCTCATCGCCCTCGACCCTGACCAGCTTGCCATCTTCATCCACGTACAGTTTGAGACCGCATCCGACCGGGTGACAGCCGGGAGGCGACCAGATGCTTGAGCGCGTGACCGTAAAGCCTTCGTCCTCAAAGCGCCAGGGCTTGCCAAGATCGTTGACGTCTGCAAGCGACGCGAGCGGAATGGCCGGTGTTGCCTTCGTCTTCATGGAGCTCATACTCCTCTCTTCTCTTGCAATACTCACAGTGGATTTGCGGTACGATACCAGAGTACCCTCTCGAACACCCTGGAAACGATAGCACGGAGGTATGAGTTTTTCGCGTACCAGAAGGTAGGTAATTGACAGGCTGCCTTATACCACGGGTATTATTTCCTCCCCTGATTTGTTATCATCAGTTGTTCAGGTACTCAGGACAGGAAAAGGACGCGCGGGTGGACGACAGGCCCTTGGATTCCAAAAACGAGCAGACGACTCAGGCGACGTGGGAAATCAGCCCCTATGTGGT
Source organism: Coriobacteriales bacterium (assembly GCA_031277035.1). Taxonomy (GTDB): domain Bacteria; phylum Actinomycetota; class Coriobacteriia; order Coriobacteriales; family UBA8131; genus JAIRXA01. The sequence goes on from JAISLY010000001.1 coordinate 17,791, forward strand.
CTTCGGGCTGGTCGGATTCGTCTTCTACCTGACCTGGATGTTCATGCTCTACGCCTCCCCCGCCATCGACCCTGAGCATCTTTACGCAACCGTCACCGGCATGACCGACTCCCAGACGCCCTTCTTCCGCTTTACCCAGATGCTCGCACTCTGCTGCACCCTGCTGATCATCTGGCGGGCCTCGGATCTCTTGAGTTCCCGGCGCGGGATTAAGATCCTCGTCGTCTTGAGCCTTCTGCTGAATCTGCTTTCGTTTTGCCTCATCGAGTTCCTCTGGCATTCCCCTTCACTCATGCACATCGCCTGGGCCTCCCTTGGCATCGCCCAGGGCCTGATGATCGCACTTTGGAGCACCTTCCTTGCGACCATCGGGAAGAATCGCATCGTGCTCTTCTCGGCTCTCTGCGTCAGCGGCGCCGGGCTGCTCTACCTGCTGATGACCCTGCTCAGGCCCGAGGCGACCTTCTGGATCACCTCGACCCTTGCCGTTCTCACGATATTGCTCTTTGTCTTTGTCCACTACCGCTACGACTACACGGTTCAACCGCTGCTCATCCGAGCGAAGGCTTCCGATGCACGGCAGGCAATCCGCGCCAAATCGGTCGTCTCGGTCTTTATCTACTGCTGCGGCATCGGATTTACCGTCTGTCTCATCATCGGTCAGAATTCGAACACGATAGGGGCGCTGACCGTTGGCGGGGCGATTGTTCTTGCGGGGATGCTCATCGTGCTTGACACATTGCGCCTGCATCGCCTTTCCGAGAGCCTGCTGGTAAAGCTGCACCTACCCGCCCTGATTGTCGGCATTGGGCCTCTGTTTTTTGACAATCTGGCGGGGCGCACCCTGGCCAGCGGCCTGTTCCTCCTGTTCCTGGCGGTCATCTACACGCTCAACCTCTCGGCTCTCTCCGAGCATGCGCGTATCTTTCAGCTCTCCCCCATCCGTGTCTTTGGTTTCGGGCGCTTTGGCAATGCCGCGGGCTTTCTTGTGGGGGCGGCTGCCTATTACCTGGCATTCGAGGCCCCCTGGCCAGCAGACCTGCAGCCCGACCTTGTGCTGCGAATCGTCCTCATCGGCATCCTGGCCCTGTTCATCGTCGGGCAGTCCTTTGTCTTTGAGGACCACTACCCGCTGCCGGAGGGCCAAAGCGCGCGGCAGAAGACCCATACCACCGAACATCCCCTGCCCGCCAACGATCTGAAGGCGCTCTCGGCGTTCAGCGCACAGACCGACGAGGCAAAAGACGCGCCGGCGGGCGCCTGGAGGCGACGCTGTGCAAAGTTGGCAAAGCTCTACGAACTCTCGCCGAAGGAGACCGAAGTCCTGCTTCTGCTGGCAAAGGGACGCAACGCGGAATACATCCAAAACGAACTGGTCGTCTCGCGCCATACCGCCAAGGCGCACATCTACCACATCTATCAGAAGACCAACGTCCACTCGCGCCAGGAACTCATCAACCTTTTGGAGAGCATCGATTTGGGCGAGAGGGAGATGGGCGCTCGCTGAATTGCGCGGCGCGCGGCGCGGCGCACGTCTCTCACCGCACGCGCCCCGGATTGCACGCCCCGTATTGCGCCCCCGTAGCCGCGCTCCGCGCCGCACACCTCGTACCGCACGCCCCGTATTGCGCCCCCGTAGCCGCGCCCCTCTTACGTCTCGCTCGTCAGCTCTGCAATGGTGTCGTGAAGAATGCTCAGGCCCGCCTCAAGCTGCGCGTCGCTTATCACCAGGGGGCTGAGGAAGCGCAGGACATTGCCATAGATGCCGGCTGCCTCGACAAGCAGCCCTCGTTGGGCGGCCTGCCCTACGATGTCAGCCACCAGCGCGGCGTTCGGTTCCCTGCCTGCGCGGCTCCTCACGAATTCCATCCCCAACATACCGCCGATGCCGCGCACATCGCCGAGCTGGACAAACTCATCTTGCCAGGAGAGGAAGGCCGCCCGGGCGCGCTCGGCAATCTGCGCACTGCGTTCGCACAGGCCGTCGCGCTCGATGGCGGCTATGACCTCAAGGGCTGCGGAGCAGGCCAGAGGGTTGCCGCCAAAGGTGCCGCCGAGAAGGCCGGGCGGCAGGGAGTCGAACAGCTCTTTTGAGGCGGTGACGGCAGAAAGCGGCAGGCCGGCGGCGATGGACTTCGCCGAGGTGATGATGTCGGGCGCAAAGCCGCCGTCGGCCCACCAGTCGCTCACGAACATCCTGCCGCTGCGGGCAAAACCGGTCTGTATCTCGTCGGCGACAAGGAGGATGCCGTGGCGGTCGCACAGTGCGCGCAGCCCCTCAACCCAGGCAAAGGGCGCGGGGATAAAGCCGCCTTCTCCCTGCACCGGCTCAAGCACGAAGGCCGCTGTCTGTTCGGGCGGCGAGGCCTGCAGGAGGGCATCTTCGAGTCGCGTCAGGTAGTAGCGCACCGCCTCCTCCTCGCTCATGCCCTCGGGACGACGATAGAGGTAGGGAAAATCCACACGATAGACGCCATCGGGAAACGGCCCGAGCCCCTTTGAGTAGGCTCGCTTTCCGGTCATGTGGACCGCCATGAGCGTACGTCCATGAAAAGCCCCGTTGAACACCAGTATGTTGGGTCGGCCCGTCGCGCCGCGTGCAAGTTTGACGGCATTTTCTATCGCCTCGGCACCCGAGTTGGCAAACATCGTCTGGCGTGGTGTGCCACGGGTGGGCACAATGCGGTTCATCTGCTCGGCGAGCGCGATATAGGGCTCATGCGTAACGATGTTCATCATGCCGTGAAAGTAGTGCTGCGCCTGCTCGCTGACCGCTGCGACAATCTTCGGATGGCTGTAGCCCAGGTTCAACACCCCCACGCCGCCCACCCAGTCAAGGAAGATATTGCCGTCCACATCCTCCACCATGGCGCCCGCACCCTGCGCAATCACGCAGGGATAGACGCAGGCAATCGTCGAAGGAATGGCGCTTGCACGCCGTTTGAGCACGGCTTTTGCCGCAGGCCCCGGCAACTCTGTCACAATCCGGGGAAGTGCATCTTTCAGGTGCTTGATATCCATGGTGTTCTCCCTCATGTCATGCCCTTCGACAGACTCCTACAGGCCCCTACAGGTTCCGACAGGCCCCTACAGGCTCCTGACGTACAGCTCACGTATGCCTTCCCGATCAAAGGAAACCGGGTGGTTGTCTATGCCGGCAGCAGAGACCTTAAAGCAGTTCTCAGTCATCCAGTCCACATCCTTCTCCTCAATGCCCTCGGCGCCCAGGGTGGTGAGAAGGCCAATCCCCTCCAGCAGGGTGCGCAGGGCATCTCCGCACTCCGATGCGCGTTTGACGCCCAGCTCCCTGCCCACCGCCTCGTAAAGCTCGGGTGCCCGCATGCAGGAGGCGTCGGTGATGGGAGGCGTAAGGGCGGCCAGGCCCCTGCCATGTTGCAGGTTGCGCAGGCCGCTTGCCGGGTGCTCCATGGAATGCGGCAGGGCCACACCCGCAACACCGATGCTCATGCCTCCCAGCGTTGCCGCCCAGGTAAGGTCCTCAAGCGCCAGAATATCCTCGTAGCTTGCATAGACGCGGGGCAGCGCACGGGCGGCGAGGCGCATGCACTCCCGCGCGTACAATGTTGCAAGCGGCTGGCCCGCACGTGAGATAAACGCCTCCATGCCGTGACACAGCGCGTCAAAGCCCACAGAGGCCAGCACCTTGGGGGGCATCGTCGTCATGAGCAAAGGATCGACGATGGAGACGGCCGGCACAATGGCTTTGCAGCGCAGGGATTTCTTATCCCCGTTTTGAGGATTGGTGAACACGGCAAAGGAATTGCCCTCCGAGCCGGTGCCGCAGGTGGTGGGCACGGCAACAAGCGGCAATGCGTCGGGGGAGCTCAGGCGTCCGAAGATATAGTCGTTGATGTCCCCCGTGTTGGCGGCCATGAAGGCGATTCCCTTGGCGGCGTCGATAACGCTGCCGCCGCCAAGAGCCACAAGCACCGTGCACTGCTCCTGTCGCGCCTGTGCCGCGCCCTTCTCCGCCGTTGTGGTAAGCGGGTTTTGCTCCACCTCGTCAAAGAGGGTCCAGGTGACCTTTTCCTCCTCAAGCTGCGAGACCACCCGGTCGAGAAGACCTGAGCGCCGGGCGCTGCTTTTCCCGGTGACGATAAGGGCGCGCTGCCCAAAATCTGCAACCAGCCTGCCAATCTGCTCGGATGTGCCGCAGCCGAACAGGATATTCACGGGAAGGTTATAGGAAAACATCAGGTGTCCTCTCGCCGAATCTGTCACCGCCAACCTGCCCTACTGTGTAAAGCGGGTCCAGATGTCATTGTAGAGGTCAAGCACGTCCGAGGGCAGATCGAGGGTCTCCGAGCCTTTGTCAAGGGCGCTTTGCGGCGGATTGATGGCGGGATTGTCCGTGTACTCCGAGCCGAGTAGCTCGAGGGCTGCCGTGTTGGGGTTGGTATAGGGAAAGACCTGCGAGATGAGGGCGCTGACATCTGGCTCCATCAGGTAGTTTAAGAACTCCTCGCACAGCTGCTTGTTCTTCGTCCCCTTGGCGATGACCAGGTTGTCCTGGAACTTGTACTGTCCCTGCTCGGGAAAGACCACCTGGACGTCGGGTACTTCGCTCATTGCTATGGCGACCTCGGCACTATACATCAGGCCGGCCACACAGTCGCCGTTGATGATGGCGGTCTTGGGTGAGTCGCTGTCGAGCAGTTTGACGTTTGGCTTGAGCTCCATCAGCTTGGCCTCAGTCTGGGCGAGCTTTGTCGTGTCCGTCTCGTTGAAGTCAAAGCCCAGCATCTTGTTGATGCTGCCCATAATCACGCGAAAATCGCTGAGAAGAACCAGTGAGTTGGCAAGCGCCGGGTCGAAGAGGTCATCATAACCCCTGATGGGGACAGGGCAGGTCGCAGCGTTGTAGCACAGCGGCGCTGTCCCGCCCATGTAGGGTACTGAGTAGGTGTTCTCCGGGTCGAAATACTGCCCCAGAAAGCCCGCGCCCATGTTCTTGAAGTTGGGGATATTGGCAAAGTCGAGAGGCTCCAGGTAGCCCTCGTCGATAAGCCGCTTGACATAGATTCCGTCGGCGTCTACCAGATCAAAGGAGCCTTCGGGCGAGGATATGACCTTTGCGTACATATCCGCCGTCGAGGTGAAGGTCACCATGTTGACGGTGTTTCCGGTCGCGTCCCTGAAGGCATCCAGTATCTCCTGTGGGAGGTACTCAGACCAGATGAAGATACTGATCTCCCCACCGCCCGCTGCGGCCGAGCCGCCCGCTTCGCCCGCGCCACCTCCTGGCGCCGCGCCCGCTGACGCATCCGCACCGCCGCCACAGCCACCCAGGGCGACAGCCCCACTCAGGGTGAGGAGCGAAGCGGCTGACCACTTGACAAAACTTCTCCTATCCAATGCCATGATGACCTCCCTGGTCTTGTCGGCCTGCCCGTCCCAGATGGTCACAGACAAGCTCATTATCCAACACGCTGATGGTTCCACCCATCACGACCGCGTGTATCCCCTGAGAAGGCGCGTCGACCCGCCCCCTGGGCGGAAAAGCGCTCGTATCGCTGATGGTATGTGGGTCAAAGATCACCAGATCGGCATCGCAACCCACTTCAAGGCGCCCCTTGGCAGGCAGACCGAGGCGCAGCGCGGGCAGAAGCGTGATGCGTCTGATGGCATCGTTTATGCTCAGCTGGCCCCGTTCGCGCACCATCGTCCGCAAAAAGCGCGGAAAGGTGCCCGTATCCTGCGGATGTCCCTGGCTCGCGTCGCCACTGCGGTTGACGCCGGCATCGCTGCTTGCCATCATGTAGGGCAGGGTAAAGGCAAGCGCCGGCAGATCCTCGTCGCCGAGCAGGGCGATGACCACGTCGCGCGGTGCTTCGCTTCGCAGCTCAAGATAGGTCTGGCGGCTGAGGGTCTGCCCCCGATAGCGCCCGCTTGCTGCGTACAGGTCGCTGTAGTCGCAGCCCCAGCGCTCAACGCAACCCTCCCGAAAGACCTCCGTGCCAATATAGGTGGCAAAGGCCGTATACATCCCGCTGTCACAGGAGATGTCGAGCCCCGCACGGACGGCAGCGTCGATGGCATCGAGTGCTTCCTGCATCCAGCCAAAGCAGAACTGGTAGACCACATGGGACACCTGCACCGCGGCTCCCGTCTGACGGCATATCTCAAAGGCCTCATCCAGTGCGGCCAGCCC
>JAISLY010000005.1 GCA_031277035.1 Coriobacteriales bacterium
CAGGCAAGTCCTTCGGCCATCATCTTCAACTCGTCCTTGCGCTCGCCTTCAGGCTCATTTTCCCAGGCCGCATGAACCAGCTCGGCATAGCGGTTGGTGAGCAGGATGGCGCCTTCTGCAACCTTTTTCATCGCACGCCAGAAGGTAAAACGACGCGCGTCGTCTCCAAAGACTTTACCCATCAGGGCCTGGATATGTCCTTCGGCCTCCTCGCGGATGCCGCCCCAGCCGACCTCGATGACCTTGCGATGGTTGGCGCAGTAATGCCCCGCGGGCATGTCTGCGGTAAACTTCCGACCACGGGCGCCAAGTGAGGTGCAGCCGTCTCCAAGAAGGTCCCAGACTTCGTCAGGCCAGGCCGAATGCGAATGCGCCTGAATGCAGCGGTCCTTCCAATACTCCACCGCCTCGCGGTAGACCTGCTCGTCTTCGGGGGAGACATAGGCAAAGACGCCCGGCGACTGCCATTCGCGAATCCAATCCTCTCTGGGCAGGTCAAGCGCGTCCTGTATCCACCAGACGCCCCATTCCACATAGGGATGGGCGCTTCGCCAGTCGGTGCCGATGTTGCCAACGAACATCTCGTCTTTCTCGAGACGTACGAGCTTTTTGGCGCACCAGTCGTACAGGGCGCCAGCGCGCTTGAGGATTGGCAGCTCGTCTTCGTGACTCTTATAGTAATCGGTGTAGATTTTCGTGCGCTCGGCGCACAGGATGACGTTGCCGTTGTCATGCTCGGCGCGCAGCTCCTTGATTCTCGTGATTCGGGGGCTGACGGGCGCGACCTCGTACTTCCGGCCCTTCCAGAAAGCCTCAGAGGCCTTCAGACGCTCCTGGGGTTTTTCTGCGACGATACTCATGTTCAACCTCTCCTCTCTCGGCTCTCCCAATGTCCTGCATGGCATTCATGGTAGCGCACGCACCGTACTGAACGTATGGTACTCCGCTGGGCTCCTCCCCTCAACTCCGCCGCTTGGCTGTCGTCCTCAACTCCGGGCTCCCGTCCTCAACTCCGGGCTCCCGACTCCTCCCCTCAACTCCGCCGCTTGGCTGTCGTCCTCAACTCCGGGCCTTCTTCAGCAGGTGATGCACCGTCAGCTTGGAGAAGTGATCGCTGACGGCCTGCTGTGTCGTGTTCCAGAGATGGTCGGTTATGCAGTCCTCCTCGCAGCTGCACCAGGAGTTCTCACTGGCGCTGAAGGTCTCACCGAGCGGACCCTGAGCAGCCTCAAAGACCTCCAGAATTGTAATCTGCTTGAGCGGTTTGGCCAGTATGACGCCACCGTTGATGCCGCGGCAGGCGCGGATGATTCCTGCCTTGAGAAGGCCCTGCTGCACCGTTCGCGCAAATGCGTAGGTTACGCCGTGCCGCTCGGCCAGCACGCGTAGGCCTATGCAGGAATCGGGCTTCTCGGCCAAATCTGCAATCAGATGGATAGCGTAGTCGGTCCTCTTGGTGATCTTCATTTTCTCCCTTTCGCAAAACGCGAAGCTCCATAATAACCATTCAGTATATCACTTTTACGAGGGCGTACAAGCAGACTGAGTGAAAGATTGAAAGTGGGGGAGGGGGAGGGGAGAGAAGTGGGAGAGGCGCGTGGGAGGGGTGGGAGAGAAGTGGGAGAAGCGCGTGGGAGGGGTGGGAGAGAAGTGGGGGAGAAGGCCGGCAGCCGGAAGGCTGCCCCTCGAAGGGCCGGCAGCCGGAGGCGTGATAGGATATGATGGCATCCTATCCGGCGAAGGGACGATTCATGAACATCCTCGTACTCGGCAGCGGTGGCAGGGAACATGCCCTCGTGGTCTCTCTGGCAGCCTCAGAGCGGAGTGAGACCATCTTCGTTGCCCCTGGCAACGGCGGCAGCGCGCCGGGAGCTCAGAACGTGAACGTGGATATGCTCGACCCTGCCGCCGTCATTCGCTTTGCCCGGGAACAGGAGGTCGGCCTTGTGGTTATCGGGCCCGAAGCGCCGCTTGTCGCCGGCATTGCAGACGCGGTGCGTGAGGCGCAGATACCCTGCTTTGGCCCCGGAGCATCCGGTGCGCGCATGGAGGGGAGCAAGCGCTTCAGCAAGGAGTTCATGCAGCGTCACAACATCCCGACCGCGACCTTTGCCAGCTTTGAGCGTATTCCCGACGCGCTTGCCTACCTCTCCGGCCTGCAGGCGCCGGTCGTCATCAAGGCCGATGGCCTTGCCGCCGGGAAAGGCGTTGTCGTAGCCCAGACCCTCGACGAGGCGCACGCTGCCATCCTCGATTGCTTCTCCGGACGCTTTGGAGCGGCAGGCGCGACCGTTGTTATCGAGGAGTGCATGACGGGCCCCGAATGTTCGCTGCTGGTCTTTACCGATGGCGAGCGGGTGCTGCCGATGGCGCCTGCCCAGGACCATAAGCGAGCCGGGGAGGGCGATCTGGGGCCAAATACCGGCGGCATGGGCGTCTATTCTCCCGTTCCGATCATCACCGCCGCGGAATACCAACAGATGCTGCGCTATATGGAGCTCACCGTCGCCGGCCTGTTGAGCGAGGGCATCGACTATCGAGGTGTGCTCTATGGTGGCTTTATGCTCACCTCCGAGGGGCCAAAAGTGCTGGAATTCAACGCGCGCTTTGGCGATCCGGAGACCCAGGTCATCCTGCCGCGGCTGAAGACCGACCTGCTTGAGGTAATGCTTGCGACAGACAGGGGTGGTCTTGGCGCTCTGGAGCTTGAATGGGAGGAGCGCTGGGCGCTCAGCGTCGTGCTGGCCTCGGGCGGCTACCCCGGTGCCTATGAGAAGGGCAGGCCGATTAAGGGCCTTGCCGCAGCCGAGGCGCTTGAGGACGTGCTCGTCTATCACGCTGGGACACGGCGTACCGCAGATGGCCTGCTCGTGACCGCGGGGGGGCGCGTGCTTAACGTAACGGCCCTTGGAGCGACCTTTGAGCAGGCCCGCGATCGCGCCTATGAGGCCGTAGAGCTCATCGACTTCGAGGGTGCCTTCTATCGGCGCGACATCGGTGCCCGTGCTCTTCTGGGACGCGGGGCCTGGGCGTAGCGGCCGCGCCGGCCGCGTTACGCCTTTTTGGCAATGGCGACAATCATGTCTGCGGTGACATCAATACCAAAAGACGAACTGGAAAGCGAGAGGTGGTAGTTGCTTGCCTTGCCCCACCGCTGGTCGGTGTGCTGCTCGTAGAAGGCCGCACGCTTGCGGTCGATGCGCTTGATACGGGCAACGGCGCTACGCTCGTCAAGATCGTTGCGGGCCATGACCCGTGCGACGCGCGCCTCCCAGTCCGAATGGATGTAGACGTTGAGAAGGCCGGGGTGATCCGCCAAAAAGTAATCGGCGCTGTGCCCGATGATGACACAGGGCCCCTCTTCGGCAATCTGTTTGATGGTTCGTGCCTCAGCGAGGAAGATACGCTCACCGAGGGGCAGGGAGTCCTCTTCAGCGCCTGCGGAACTGTTCCCAAAGGAGAGCAGGCTCGAAATCTTGCCCATGATCCCCTCGCCCTCTTCGCGGACGAGGTCTTCGGAGATGTCGGCGTCCTGCGCGGCTCGCCGAATCAGTTCCCGATCGTAGTATCCGTAACCAAGGGCGGCGGCGACCTTTTCCCCAATCTCGCGCCCTCCGCTGCCGTACTGTCGACTGATCGTGATGATATGCCTCGTCACGGTGCAGGAGCCTCCAACTGTCATCGGTTATCTTACGGGTCATCGTGACGACCCGTGCGCTACTGTATCATATCAGAGACGCTTTACACAGGGGGCTTTGAGCGGGCTTTACGCGGCTTTGAGTGGCTTTGAGCGGCGGAGGATTAAGGCAGTTTAAGATGGTTTGAGGCTTGCGAGAGAAGAGGCGGAGGTTTCAGGGGCCGTGGCAGACCAAGCGCAACAGAACAGAGCACCCGGGAACAGGGCCCCCGGGGACAGGGCCCCCGGAAACAGGGCGTCCGGGAACAGGGCACAGCAGGAGCTCCTCAGCCGACGTGGTTTTGTGGCGGCAACAGTCGGTGTTGCCGCTGGCGCGGGGGCGGCGACCTGGGCACTGAGTGGCTGTGCGCCGGCGGCGGAGGAGAAGGCGGGCGGTGCCGGCGGGGCGCTTACGGTGGAGGAGGACGGCTCCGGCATCGTCACGCTGAACGTCGCAGATGAGCAGGTCGTCGTCATCGACGAGTTTGAGGAGTTGCCCGCCTCGGACATCGTCACCGAGATTGCTCACTGGGAGCTGCCGATGGGTACCCTGGTGTATCAGGCAAGTAGGGAGAAAGCCCTGGTGCTTCTCCCCGTTGATGAGGGTCGTGAGCTGCGAAGCATCGGTCTGCTCGACGTGTCCTCAGGCGGGATTGAGACGATTCTTGAGCAGGCGGTCGGCGCAGACGAGGGAGCAATCATCTACGACGCGCGCGCTTCGGACGAGGCCCTTATCTGGGTGGAATGCCGCCTGGCGACTCTGGACTGGCAGGTTTACGTTGCGGCTATCGGCGGTGCGACGGCGGAGGGGAGTGCGAATCGGGGCGCCGGTGGCGGTGGTGGGGATGGCGACGATGGCGACGACGCCTCCGCCACCGCCCAGGGCGACGCCTCCGCCACCGCCCAGGACGACGCCACCGCCTCCGCCCAGGACGACGCCACCGCCACCGCCCAGGAAGCACCCCCCGCCCCCACCACTACCACTACCCCCGCCCCCACCACCGCCACCGGCGCCCCGATTCGACAGGTTGACGAGGGCAGCGCCGATTACGACCCGCCCCTTCTGGCCATCAGCGGCTCAAAGGCATACTGGACGGTCATGCCAGATGCCAACGGCCCGGCGAATCAGGAGGACTCCTTTCTCAAAACGGTGCGGATTGCGTTGGCGGATTCTGCGGACGCGCCCGCGGAGGAGCCTGCCACGGCCTATGTTTCCCACGGGCGCATGATTACCAATCCGCTTGCAAACGACGGGATTCTCACCTTTGTACCGCGTGTCGATACGGATAACATCTACTATCAGCTCACCGCGCTGCGCGTTGCCGACGACGAGATAGCGGCCACGAGTGTCCTGCCACAGGCGCTGCGCGTCGTCGACGCTATCTACCTTGGAGATTCCTTTGCCTTTGGCATCGAGGGCAATTATAACTATGCGGGCGGCCTGGCCTGGTTTGGTACCTACCAGCCGCTGCCCGATGGAAGATGGCTGCGCGTCTCCCGAATGCCGGTCGGCGCCCCGGTCAAACTCGGCAGCTTTCTGCTGGTGAAGTCGACGATTAACGTCGTCGGCATCGACGCTGCAAAGGGTACCTACTTTGTCATCGACGTGCTGGCGGACTGCGCGGAGTATGGCGACGTGCTGGCGGGCTGGGGTGTGCAGGACCGTCTCCTCATCTATACCGGCCTGCCCGACCGCGGTGGCTATGGGCCGGGTGTCGCTCAGCTGCGCGTTTTTGAGCTTCTGCCTCCGCCAACCGAGGAGAGCCCTGCTTCTCCCGACCCTTCTGAGGCTTCCTGACGAACCTGGCCGTCGTCGCGTCTCAACATGGTTATAATGACCTCTCGACTTCTGCGCGGCGTCTCAGCGGCCTATCAACCGTTTTCGGCGGAAATCTGATACCCACGGAGACGACGCCTCTTACAAAACAGGGCAGGGAGACCAATCATGGCGCATATCGCCCATAATCCTGACGCACGGCCAGATTACAAGACGACAGTCGAGCTTGGAGCCGTGCTGCCGCAGACCGCCGAGGTGCGCGACGGGCACCTGTATATCGGCGGCCTGGATACCGTTGCGCTCGCTCAGGAATACGGCACGGCACTGTATGTCATGGACGAGACGCATATCCGCACGCAGCTGCGTAACTTCCTGGAGTGGACGCGCTACCACTGGAAGGATGTCGACGTCGCCTTTGCGGGCAAGGCCTTTCTCTGCAGGGCGATGTGTCAGCTTGTGGCCGAGGAGGGCTGCTATCTGGATGTCGCAAGCGGTGGCGAGCTGGCCTGCGCCCTGGCTGCCGGGTTTCCTCCTGAGCACATCCTCGCGCACGGCAACAACAAGACGATACGTGAGCTCACAGAGGCCATTGACGCGGGCGTTGGCCGCATCGTTGTCGACTCCTTTGAGGAACTCGCCCGCGTCAATGCCCTCGCAACCGAGCGCGCGCAGAGCCAGGCCGTGCTCATCCGCGTCACGCCCGGCATCGTCGCCGACACACACGCCTACATCCAGACCGGCGGCGAGGACAGCAAGTTTGGCTTTGGCCTGGCAAACGGCCTGGCTCTGCGCGCCATCACCGAGGCGCTTGAGCTTGACGGTATCGAACTGGTCGGCCTGCACATGCACATCGGCTCGCAGATATTCGCGCTTAACTCCTACGCGAAGGCGATTGAGGTCATCGTGCACTTCATGGACACGGTTCGCACCGAGACCGGCTTTACAGTTGCCGAGCTCGACACCGGCGGCGGCCTGGGCATTGCCTACGGCGTTCCCGACGAGCCGGCGACCATAAAACAGTTTGGCAAGGTCATTGTCGATGACATCAAGGAGCACTGCGAGCAGCACGGCCTGCCGGTGCCTCATATCATCGTCGAACCGGGTCGGTCCGTGGCGGCCAATGCCGGCGTGACGCTTTATACCGTCGGAACCATCAAGCGGATACCCGAGGTACGCACCTATGTGGCCGTTGATGGCGGTATGACCGACAACATCCGCACGGCGCTGTACGATGCGCATTACGAGGCGGTTATCGCCAATCGGGCCGACGCGCCACGGGACAGCATTGTGACCGTGGCTGGCAAACACTGCGAAAGCGGCGACATCGTGCTCATCGACGCACCCATTCAGACGCCGGTGCTCGGCGATGTGCTGTGCGTTTTTGGCACGGGCGCCTATTGTCAGTCGATGGCGAGCAATTACAATAAGCAGGTGCGCCCCGCCGTTGTCTTTGTGCGCGACGGAGCGGCGCGTCTGGTCGTGCGGCGCGAGACCTATGAGGATTTGATGCGCTGCGATGTGGGATAGGCGCGGCGCACGGCACGCACGAGATGTGGGATAGGCGCGGCGCGCTGGCGAGGCGCTGCGAGGCGAGATAGGCGCGGCGCGTTGGCGAGGCGCCGAGACGAGGCGGGATAGGCGCGGCAGAGAGGTTTGGCAGATGAAGACCATCAAGCTGGGGTTAATCGGCCTGGGAACCGTGGGCGGCGGCGTCGTTCGCATTCTCCAGGAACACCATGACGACTTTGTGCGCGATCAGGACATCGACCTGCGCCTTGTCGCCGTCGCTTCCCGGGACTCCTCTGAGGCCCATGTGCTGGGTATCGCAGACATCTTTTCGACCGACGGCAACGATATTATCAACAATCCTGAGATTGACATCGTCATCGAGCTCGTCGGCGGTACCGGCGCTGCCCGCAGCTTTGTCTACGCCGCGCTTGAGGCCGGCAAATCGGTGGTCACGGCCAACAAGGCGCTTATTGCGGCCGAGGGGCACGACATCTGCACACTTGCCGCCTCCAAGGGCTGCGAGGTGGCCTTTGAGGCTTCGGTTGGCGGCGGCATCCCCATCATCGGGCCGCTGCGGCATACCCTTGCCGGCAACCGGATAACGAGTGTCATCGGTATTCTCAACGGCACGACCAACTACATGCTCACGCGCATCGACGAGGACCGCCTGAGCTACGATGCGGCGCTTGCGGAGGCACAGGCGGCGGGATTTGCCGAGTTCGACCCCACGGCGGATGTCGAGGGCGCCGATGCCGCCGCCAAGATAGCCATTCTCGGCACTATCGCCTACAACACCGACATCCATATCTCGCAGGTGCCGGTGGAGGGTATCACTGCCATCAGCCCCGTCGATTTGGACTACGCGCGCGAGATGGGTTATTCCATCAAACTGCTCGGCATCGCAAACCGGACGCCGGGCGGCATCGACATTCGCGTGCATCCTACGATGCTTGCGCTCGATCATCCGCTCTCGTCGGTCAGAGGGGTGATGAACGCCATCTATGTTGTCGGCGATGCGGTGGGAGAGACGATGTATTACGGGGCGGGCGCCGGTTCGGGGCCGGCGGCGTCCTCGGTCGTCGGCGACCTGATTGAGGTCGCGCGGCATCTGGCCTACCGCGAGTCCATCGCGCAGCCCGTCTGGGACACCGAGGCCCTGCCGATTCGCTCCATCGACGAATTGATAACAAGTTATTATTTGCGCCTTTCGGTGCCCGACCGGCCCGGCGTCCTGGCGACGACAGCCCAGGTCTTTGCGCAGCACGATGTGTCCATCTACTCGATGGTGCAACGCGGTGTGCATGAGGGTTGCGCCGAACTCATCTACGTCACGCACGCCGCGCGCGAAAGCGCCATCCGCGCGACGCTTGCGGGTATTGAGAAGACCGGCCTGCTTACCAGCGCTCCCGTCCTGATACGCGTCGAGGACGCGAAGGCCTGAGGGCGCTGCGGAGAAAGCCGCGGGCCGGGCCGAGCGCTGCGGAGAAAGCCGCGAGCCGGGCCGAGCGCTGCGGACGCTGAAAGCCGCGGGCCGCACGACGCAGACCGGGCCGGACACTGCGGGCACAGACTGGCGAAGGGGGAAGCGACATGATAAAGCGACTGCGTACCAATCGGGTGTTCGCGCTTTGCTATCGTGCGGCGGCTTTCGTCTTATGCCTGGTCGGACTGCTGGACACAACCGGTGTACTCAGGGGAGATTTTAAGGGCGAGATGCTCCTGTTCTATACGACGGAGAGCAACCTGCTCGTCCTGGTCATGTTTGGCCTTCTGATCGCCAGAACCGTCGTGAGCATCAGGCGCGAGGGCACCCGTGGCCCGGCGAGTTATCATGAGCGATTGTCTGCCGTGGTAAGCCTTGCCATCGCGGTGACCATGCTGGTATTTTGGCTCCTTCTCGCACCGACCTTTGGCGACACCGCTTTCCTGCTGACCTATATCAACCTTCAAATTCACCTCATCACTCCCTTGCTGATGCTCTTTGACTATCTTCTCTTCGCGGTTCCCGGCAGGCTGAAGCGACAGGACCCCTGGCTGTTTACCCTCATCCCTCTTGCGTACTTCATCCAGGCGACCATCCTTGGCTTCTCGGGATATGTCTATACCGTCTTGCCCGGCGGCCCCCAGCATTTCCCTTATTTTTTCCTCGACTACTACACGCTGGGAGGCTGGGTATTCGCCTACGGCATCGCAATCCTGGCCGTTTTCGTGGGCCTTGCCTACGGCCTGCTCTTTGTGGACCGCCGCCGGGCACGCCGTCTGCGCCCCTGACAGCCACCCACGCCATCTTGGCACTCAGCGTCTCCCGGGATTCACTGACTGGAAACACCCGTGTAACCCAGGGGCGCAAAGGCTGCACTATAATCGCGCCATGTCAATACTTCTCAAAACAGACTGGAACCATGAGTGGGAGCTGGCTTCGGGTGGCCCGCGCCAGCCGGATACGCCGGAATTCTGGAACGATAAGGCCGTTCGCTGCCGCAGGCAGGGGCATACTCTGCTTGACGGCTACGACCCCTACCTTGCTGAGTTCATCGACTACGCGGCCCTGCGCCCCGGCGAAAGCGTTTTGGATGTGGGTTGTGGGCCGGGCTTGCTGTCGGTGCTGTTGGCGCAGCAGGGGCATCGGGTTACCGCGCTTGATTTCTCGCACCGGATGCTGGCGATGCTGTTCCAAAGGGCGCACCGGGCCGGCGGGCTTGACGTCACGCCGGTGTTGGCCGACTGGCGCGATGACTGGGAGACAAAAGGTGTGGAGAAGGCCGACGTCGCCCTGGCCTCCCGCTCCGTTGCGGCCGTTGAGCTGGAAGCGGCAATCCGCAAGCTCAACACCTGGGCGCGCAGACGGGTCTGCCTTTCCACCGCGGCGGGGGGCTCACCTGCCTTTGATCGGGTGCTGGCCAAGGAACTCGGTCGCCACATCTGTCAGCACTCGAATTTTGCCTACTGCATGAATATCCTCTTTGCCATGGATGTCCGTCCGGAGCTGCGTTTTATCGACAGCCCCAAACACGAGTTCTGGCCCAGCCGCGCACGTGCCGAGGCCGCGATTCGGCACAGCGCCGGGCCTCTCAACAGCAATGAAGAGTTGCGACTGCAAAGGTATCTGCGTCGCCACCTGGTGCAACTGCGCGACGAGCGCGGCCGTCTTGTCTGGCAGCGTGACTACACCAGAGTGGTGGAGTGGGCCTTTATCGCCTGGGATCGGGAGGGATAGGACACATGCCAGATGCGCCGAAGCCGACATTGAAGGCAACTTTGCAGGCGATGATTGATGCCCTGCGGGCGGGGGAGCTGCCCGAGGCAGGTGCGGCAGACTTTCCCTGTTTTTCTGAGGAGGCGCTGCGCAGCCACGTTGGCGTGACTCCCGAAGCTATTCAGTCTGTTCTGGCCAGTCTGAGCAAAGCCGATATACCCACGCTTGAGGAAGCGATAGTGGCGCTGGAGGCTCTGTCGCCGCACTCGGCAACAGAGTCGCGGGCAGGCGCCCCGCCTGGCGCAAACTCACTGGCAGGCGCCCCGCCTGGTGCAGAGTCGCGGGCAGGCGCCCCGGGCCAGCCCGCCTGGCTCGGCTTTAAGCTTGTGTACGATTCGCGTGCCGCGCTTGACAGTAACGATACGGAGGTCGTCGGCTTTCACGGTATCGGTGCGGGGAGTGCCAATGGCGATTCGGGCATCTTTCTGGTCTATGAGGACGGCCGGGTGACCTGTTCGCGCCCCTACTCCGAACGCGACCGCATGCAGATGCTGGATTGCACGCGCGGGCCCCATATGCACTCCGAGCAATATGCGGGCATCACCTGGCTCTCACTGCCCCTGGAGGTCTCGGGTCGGGTATTTATCTTCGGGGCAGGGGAGGTGCCTTTTTGGCTGGCTCGCTATGCCTGCGATGTGGGCTTTGAGACCGTTGTGCTCGACGACGACCCCGCCTACCTGACGCAGGAGCGTTTTGCCTGCTCAGAGCGCGTCTGCCTCCACAGCTTTACCGAGCTTGACGGGGTGGGGCTGAACATAGGCGCGCAGGACTTCGTTTTGGTGTTGACCCGTGGGCATATGTATGACCCCGAGGTGCTTGCCTACGCCGTTGCGACCGATGCGCACTACGTTGGCATGATGGGCTGTTTGATGAAAAACGAGCGCGTCATGGCCCTGGCCGAGCGCGCCGGGGTGGCGCAAAGTCGCCTGCAGACCGTGCATGCGCCGGTGGGCCTGCGCTTTGGTGCCAAGACTCCGCCGGAGTTGGCGATGTGTGTGGTTGCAGAACTGATAGAGGACCGCTACCGGCAGCGCCGTATCAATTGAGGGCGACACGGCAGGAGCGCGCCAGACAGGGGCTCAGGCCGCCGCCTCACCCCACACCCCCCGCCCCGCGCCGCGCCTGAGTTATTGGGCACGAGGGAGACGAGCCCGCCCCGCCCCGCGCCCCCGCGCCCCCGCCCCGCGCCTGAGAAGAACCACCTGCGCGCCGCCCCAAATCGCCGCCCCAAATCACCACCTCAAAAAATTTCCATTTGCGCACTTCAAGCAGTTGCGGTATTATTGCATGCTGTCATTTTTCGGGGCGCAGTTTTTCTGCACCCTGAACCCGGAGAGAAAGTAGCGGTTTTTGGGCAAGGAGAACGCGATTGAACTCGAGGGCACGGTCATCGAACCGCTGCCGAACGCGATGTTTCATGTTGAGTTGGAAAACGGACATGTTGTGCTTGCGCACATCTCGGGCAAGATGCGCATGCACTATATCCGAATCCTTCCCGGTGATAAGGTGACGGTGGAGCTCTCGCCCTACGACCTCAGTCGGGGGCGTATCACCTATCGGTACAAATAGGACAACAGACGTCTGCGGCTGCGGCGTAGAGATAGATAGTTTGGGACTGATTACCCGGGATTGCAGGGGTACGCATGGCAATCGGCGGGGCAATCGAATGGATTTACAGGACCGGAAGACCGGAAGGGTGACATCATCATGAAGGTACGTCCTTCGGTAAAGAAGATGTGTGACAAATGCAAGATTATCCGACGCCATGGCCGCGTTCTCGTCATCTGTGAGAACCCGCGCCATAAGCAGCGTCAGGGCTAAGGAGGAATGCGCGTGGCACGTATTGCTGGCGTCGACCTCCCGCGCGAGAAGCGCGTCGAGATCGGCCTGACCTATATCTATGGCATCGGGCTTACCACTGCCCAGAAGATACTCAGCGAGACCGATGTCAACCCGGATACCCGGGTCAAGGATCTGACAGAAGAGGAGACGGTTCGTCTCCGCGATTACATCGACAAGAATCTCCAGATAGAGGGCGACCTGCGGCGTGAGGTGTCGCAGAATGTCAAGCGCCTGATGGAGATTGGCTCCTATCGTGGTCTGCGGCATCGCAAGGGCCTCCCGGTACGTGGCCAGCGTA
The DNA here is from genome assembly GCA_031277035.1 of Coriobacteriales bacterium. Lineage (GTDB taxonomy): Bacteria > Actinomycetota > Coriobacteriia > Coriobacteriales > UBA8131 > JAIRXA01. The sequence continues at coordinate 12,359 of JAISLY010000005.1, forward strand.
CGCATACCAATGCTCGCACCCGCAAAGGCCCGCGTAAGCAGATAGGGGGCAAGAAGAAATAATGGCAGCCAAGAAACAGGTGCGGACCCGCGTCAAGCGCTCGGAGCGCAAGAATATCGCCGTGGGTCAGGCACATATCAAATCCACGTTCAACAATACAATCATCACCCTTACCGACCCTGCGGGCAACGTCATTACCTGGCAAAGCGCCGGCACGGTGGGCTTTAAGGGCTCGCGCAAGTCAACCCCCTTCGCCGCGCAGATGGCCGCCGAGGCCGCCGCGAAGATTGCTCAGGAGCACGGCTTGCGCAAGGTCTCCGTATTCGTCAAGGGCCCCGGCTCTGGTCGCGAGACGGCGATTCGCTCGCTTCAGGCCGCTGGTCTGGAGATAGCGAGCATTCAGGACTGCACGCCCATTCCGCACAACGGGGTTCGTCAGCGCAAGCGTCGCCGCGTGTAAGCGGCTGACCCGCAGGACGCAAGCCGGTGCGGGGCGCAGGGGCTGCGGCGCACCCGCAGCGCAGGGAGGACGGCAGGTCGGTACAACGACGGACGTCTCACAATAAGTCGAAAGGTAGGTTGTTTCGATATGGCCAGATATACAGGAGCCGACTGTCGGCTCTGTCGCCGGGAGGGTGGCAAGCTCTTTTTAAAGGGCGACCGCTGCTACTCCGATAAGTGTGCCTGGGAGCGCCGGGCGTATGCCCCCGGCGAGGCAGGCAAGAAGCGCGTCAAGGAAAGCGAGTATCGCATCCAGCTGCGCGAGAAACAGAAGACCAAGCGCATCTACGGGCTGCTTGAGAAGCAGTTTCGCGGATATTACGACCTCGCGAATCGGCAGCAGGGCGTCACGGGCGAAAACCTGCTCCGCATTCTCGAATCCCGCCTGGACAACGTGGTCTACCGCCTGGGCTTCGCCAAATCTCGCGATGAGGCTCGGCAGCAGGTTCGCCACGGGCATATCCAGGTCAACGGGCGCCGCGTGAATATCCCTTCGTACCGCATCAAGGTCGGCGATCTGGTGGCGGTGGCACCGCAGGCTCGTGACCTGCTCGTCATCAAGACCTCGCTGATCTCAAACGAGAAGACCGAAGTGCCGCAGTGGCTTGAGGTCGATATTGAGAAGCTGCAGGGCTCCGTGCTCTCGCTGCCCGCCCGCGAGCAAATCGACCTGGACATTCGCGAGCAGCTCATTGTCGAGCTCTACTCCAAATAGTGGTAAGGAGCATTACGCATGACAGAGTTTATGAGACCACAGGTTACCGTCGAGCAGGTCAGCGCCACCCTGGCGCGCTTTATCGTCGAGCCGCTTGAGCGCGGCTATGGGCAGACGCTTGGCAACAGCATGCGACGCGTGCTGGTGTCCTCTCTGGACGGAGCGGCCGCGACCGCCATCTCCATCGAGGGCGTGCAGCATGAGTTCACGGCGGCCGAAGGTGTTATCGAGGACGTGACGGACATTGTGCTCAACGTCAAGTCCCTGGTCTTCCAGTCGATGGAGACCGGCATCGAGGCCACGGCGTCCATCTCCGCTGTCGGTCCGGCCGTTGTCACCGGCGCCGACCTCAATGTGCCTGCCGAGTTTAACCTTGTGAACCCCGAGCAGGTTATTGCTACGCTCGCCGAGGGCGGTAAGCTGGAGATGACCGTGCGCATCGGCGTCGGCCGCGGCTACATCTCGGCTGAGCGCAACAAGCGCGAGGACGATCCCATCGGCGTCATTCACGTCGACTCGCTGTTCTCTCCCGTGCTGCGGTGCACGATGGACATCTCCGATACGCGCGTCGGCCAGCGCACCGACTACGACAAGCTGGTGTTGGAGGTTGAGACCAACGGCGCGATGACACCGCAGGAGGTCGTCGTTCGGGCTGCCAATATCATCAACCAGCACATGGACGCCTTCCTTGTCCTTTCTGATGAGGAGATTGTCAACGATTCCCCGAGCATCTTTGCGCCCGAGGGTCCCGGCAAGAGCACCGAACTGGAGAAGCAGGTCGAGGATCTTGACCTTTCCGTGCGTTCGCACAACTGCCTGAAGCGCGCCGGCATACATTCCGTGCGCCAGCTGGTCGAGTTCTCAGAAAACGATCTGCTGAACATCCGAAACTTCGGCGCGAAATCGATCGAGGAAGTCAAGGACAAGCTGCAAAGCATGGACCTTGGCCTGAAGCCCTAGGAGTCGAGTACATGAGACACTACAAGAAGGGCCGGAAGCTGGGGACCGATGCCAGTCATACCAAGGCCATCAAGAAGAACCTGGTCGTCAACCTGTTCCTGAACGACCGCGTGAAGACCACGCTGGAGCGTGCCAAGGAAGTGCGTGGGGATGTTGACCGTGTCATCACCTGGGCCAAGCGCGGCGACGTGCATTCGCGCCGTCTGGCCATTGCCAAACTCGGCAACAAGGACCTTGTGGCCGAGATATTCTCAAAGGTCGCGCAGGGCATGTACGAGGGCCGTCCAGGCGGCTACTCGCGCATTCTGCGCCTGGGCCCACGCTGCGGCGACGGCGCCACCATCGTTATCATGGAGCTTGTGCAGGAACCGGTGACGAAGAAGAGCGCTGCGGCAGCGGGCGAGGGCGGCGCGGCGAAGGGCGCAAAGGGTGCCGGCGCGAAGGGCACGAAGGGTGCGAAGGACGCCGACGCGAAGGGCACGAAGGACGCGAAGGACGCCGACGCGAAGGGCGCGGCGAAGAAGAAGGCCACGAAGGACGCGAAGCAGGACGAGGGCGAGGAGCAGAAGACGGACGCGGCTGTTGAGGAAGCTGACGAGGCTGCTGCCGACGAGAGCGAGGCTGCTGCCGACGAAGCCGCCGAGAACGCCGCCGCCGAGAGCGCTGAGGACGACGCCGAGAACGCCGACGCCGAGAGCGCTGATGACGTCGCCGAGAAAGCCGACGCCGACGAGTCCCCTGACAAGGGCGATGAGGATACTGCATAAGTTCTCTCCCAAACCGAAGCCGGGGCTTTTATGCACGACACGATACGCGCTTCATACCGCAGGTGCCTTGAGCGTCTCATCGAGCTTCGGGCACCGTCGCGGATAGGGGCCCGGGACGCGACGCTTTTCCGCGCGAGTTCCGACGCCAACCCCGCTGACAATCTCGGGTGGGTGGACCTCTGCGCCCACCCGCCCGTTGCCCCGCGTGAGCTCACCAAACGCGCCGCCGAGATACAGGCTGAAGGCTTAGACGCCGTTGTGCTGATTGGGCAGGGCGGCTCCTCCCAGGCCAGCATGACCATCACGAAGCTGCGCGAGACGGCGAGCCGACAATCCGCCGCCACCCCCACCCACGACGGCCACACCGCTCACGACGGCTACACCGCTCACGACGGCCACGACGGCCACACCGCCCACGACGGCCACGACGGCCACACCGCCCACGCCACCACCCCCGCCCCCGAGACCCCCGTCGCCTTTCGTACGATGGATTCCCTCTCACCGGTCTTTGTCAATCACATTCTCGGCAGCTCGGACCCTGCGCGAACACTCTATCTCGTCTCCAGCAAATCCGGCTCGACCATCGAGCCGCTGCTTTTGGAGCGTGTGGCCTGGCGCTACGTGGCGGGACATCTGGGCGAGCGGGCCACGCCTCAGCGCTTCTGCGCCATCACCGATCCCGGAAGCCAGCTTGAGCACCTGGCGCGTGACAAGCACTACCGCATGGTCCTCAACAGTCCGCCTGACGTGGGCGGGCGCTTCTCGGCGCTCACGGTCTTCGCACTCTTTCCGGCGGCACTTGTCGGCATCGATCTTGAGCAGGTGCTTGCCCGGGCGGCGCACATCGAGCGGGACTGCCAGCGCGACGAGGCCACAAACCCCGCACTTGCCCTGGCCTGCTTCCTGTATGGCAGCTACGAGGCTGCTCGCGATAAGCTTTCGCTGCTCCTGCCGCCATCGGGGCAGGTTTTTGGACTCTGGGTCGAGCAGATTCTCGCCGAATCGCTGGGCAAGGGAGGCCGGGGCATTCTGCCCAATGTCGAGGTGGACAGCTCCATTCTCACCCAGCCACATGCCGACCGCAGCGTCATCAGCTACGCGGTGGGAGAAGTCGCGGGATTTTTGGAATCGCTGGAATATCTGGATTCGAGCATCCCCGCGCTGCATGTCTCCCTGCAGGATTCCGAGGAACTCTTCGGACATTTCATCATCTGGGAGTACGCCGTCGCCCTGCTTGGCGTACTGCTTGAAATCAACCCCTTCGGGCAGCCCGATGTTGAGCTCACCAAGGGCATTGTTCGGACCCTGCTCACCTCCGCTTCAACAGCCTCTGTTCCCGAAGTGCGGATCAGTCCGGCGCTCAGGGCTGCTTTTGCCGAGAGCGCCGCCCCCGCCCCTGCGGCCGCCGAGAACGCCGCCCCCGCCCCCGGCTCCGCTCAACCCGCCGCCCCCGCCCCCGCGACCGCCCCCGCTCCCGCTCAACCCGCCGCCCCCGCCCCCGCCCCCGCCGACATCTCGCTTGACGCGGCGCTCCGCACCCTGCTCAGTTCGCTTGGCCCCGGCGACTACTTCTCACTGAACGCCTTTCTGCCGTTTCGCGGCTATGGGCGGCGCGAGGCACTGGAACGGATGCGCAACCGCGTGGCAAGCCGTCTTGGTGCGGCCTCCTGTCTGGAGATTGGGCCGCGCTACCTGCATTCCACCGGCCAGCTGCATAAGGGAGGCCCCAACACCGGCGTTTTTCTGATTCTTTCGGCCGACGAGGAAAACGACATCGTCATTCCGGGCGAGGCCTTTACGCTTGGAGAACTTGCGACCACACAGGCCCGTGCCGACTTTGAGGCGCTGGCCTCACGGGGGCGTCGAGTCGTGCACGTGCATCTGCGGGATAACGACTCCGAGACCCTCTCGCGCTTTGCTGACCGCTTCTGCTGTGCGGTCTCAGCCATCAAGCGCTGACGCGATCTCAGGGCCGGATCAGAATCGATTTCGGCTATTCCAAATAGCCGAAATAGGAAGATTACAGCTACTTTAAATAGCCGAAATCTTATCTCTGGTGGAGAATCTGTGGTACCATTCAACCATGATTGAACGCATTCTCAACATAGAAAACCTGAGCAGGCCCGGTAAGACCCTGCTTTTGCTTGGGCCGCGCCGCAGCGGTAAGACCACTTTGCTCAAGCAGTTTCTTTCGAGCACTGCCAGGCGCACCGTATTCTATGATGGAGGAAATCTCTCGGTGCAACAGCAGTTTTCCATCAACGAGTACACCCATCTCAAGGCGGCATTCGAGGGTTACGATGTTCTCGCAATCGACGAGGCGCAAAATATCCCCGGTATTGGTATGTCTCTCAAACTGATTAACGACGCCAGTCCTTCAACCATTGTCATAGCGACCGGATCCTCCTCCCTCGATATGCGGGGGCAGGTCGGCGAGCCCCTGGTCGGCCGAAAAAGGACGGAGATTCTGTATCCGTTCTCGCTTGAAGAACTCTTTCGCTCCTCGCATGAAAGGCCTCTGTCACTGAGCTGGAAGGAGGCCTATCCCAACCTGCTGCGCTTTGGCATGTATCCATCCAGCGTCCTGGCGTCGAACAATCAGGAGCGGGCCGCGTTTCTGCGCGAGTTAATCGATTCGCTTCTCTTGCGCGACATCCTCATGTATCAAGAGGTCAAAGGTGCGCATCTTCTGCTTCAACTCCTTACCCTGCTCGCGTATCAGATTGGCAGCGAGGTGTCGCTTACCGAGCTGGGAGCAAGCCTGGGGATACGCAAAGAGACGGTGGCGCGGTATCTCGACCTGTTTGAGAAATCCTTCATCATCTTTCGCCTGGGCGGCCTCAGTCGCAAGCTGCGCAGCGAGGTTACCCGCAAAGCCAAGTACTACTTTTGCGACCTTGGCGTGCGAAACGCCATTATCAACAACTTCAGTCCGCTGGAAACGCGCAACGACGGGGGCCTTCTCTGGGAAAACTTCGCCATCGTCGAGCGCCTCAAGGCGCGCTCCTATCGCTCGTTGTTTGCAAACCAGTATTTTTGGAGAACCTGGGAGAGAAGCGAGATTGATCTGGTCGAGGAGCGCGACGGGAGCTACTTTGCCTATGAGATGAAGCTTAACCCTCGCAAGGTGCGCGGTGCCCCTCGGCAATGGGTTGAGACCTATGGCTCAAACGCTCCTTGGCAAATCATCACTCCGGACAATATTCTTGATTTTGTTCTGTTGGATTGAACGTGGAACAGATTGGCGCAAAGCCGAACCTAAGCGCAAACGAGGGACAGGAGGAGACCATCATGCCAAAGACCAGTACCGATGTCGTCGATTCGTCCGCCACGCCCGGTGCGTCCGCCACGCCCGGCGGCGCGTCCGGCGCCACACCCGCCATCACACCCGCCGCCACACCCGGCGCCACGCCCGGCGCCACGCCCGGTGCGTCCGCCACGCCCGCCACCAAACGCAGCCGGAGCATCGCGGTTCTTATCGGCAGCTTTCGCAAGCAGGCGTTTACCCGCAGTGTCGCCATCGCCGCGATGGATGCCCTGCCCGAGGGATACGCACCCTTTATCCCTCATTTGGATAAATTACCGCTCTTTAACCAGGATTTTGATGAGGAGGACACCACGCCCGAGGAGTGGAAGCTGTTTCGCGAGCAGATAGCGGCCGCCGAGGCCGTGCTCGTCGTAACCCCAGAGTACAACCGTTCGTTTCCGGCGGTTCTGAAAAACGCCATTGACATCGCCTCGCGACCGCCGGGCCACAACCTCTGGACCGGCAAGCCGGCCGCGGTTATCTCCGTCTCGCCGGGGCGCATCGGTGGTGCGCTTGCCAATCAACACATCCGGCAGCCACTCACCTTTCTTGGTCTGCGCATCATGCCCGCGCCCGAACTCTATGTAAGCGATGTGCCCACTTTGCTGGACGGGGAGGGCCTGCTCACTGACGAGGACAGCCTGCGCCACATCAGGAAGTTTATCGACGCCTTTGCCGCGTGGATTGAAAGAAATTGAGTGAGGTGTCCGTATGGCTACCGAAACCATAGTCCTTATCTCCATGGGCATAACGGCCGTCTGCTATCCCTTCTACCTCGTCTTTATGATGAGGCGCAGAGAACGCAGAAACACGACTGATGAGGCGGCGATCATCAAGAGGGACGGCTGCTCCACGGTGGCAACCTTGCGAAAGGTCAGCTGTTTTCGTCCCGCAGACATCAATGACCCGCATGCGCGAGATCGATATTCTACCTATAAGACCATCTATGAGTATGTTGTCGACGGCATCGCGTATCGCAAAAAATACTATTTCCGTGAATACGATATGCGTGGCAAAAGCTCGACCCCGCCCGTTCAACTGACGATGTACTACCTGCCCGACAATCCAAAGAAAGTCTTCACGGAAAACCAGATTGCTGCGCGATCGGTGAGGAAAATAGGCGGCTTTACTGCCGTACTCTTCCCCCTGCTTTTTATGCTGCTGCTGGCCTTTGTCGGGCTCGCCCTTTTTGGCTGCAACAATGCGACCGCCTCACATGACGCAGGCACTCTGGAGAACGGCGCCCCGGCCTCGGCTCTGCCTGGAGCCGAGCCTGGAGCCGAGCCTGGAGCCGAGCCCGGCCCTGGGGCGGCGGTCACGGTCGGCACGATGATTACCGAGGACTTTTTGCCCATGTGGGTCGCGGAGCAGGAGGGCATCTTTACGCAGGAAGGTCTGCATGTCGAGCTCATGACCTTTCAGTCCGCCCAGGAACTCAGCACAGCGCTGGTTGCCGGTGAGATAGACATGGCGATGACCGACCCGATGGTGGCAGCGGCGCTTACCCAGGGCGGCTGTGAGGTCACGATGGAGTGGGTGACCCTCGGTGAGACGGCGCAGCAGGGACGTTTTGGCATCATGGCAAGCCCCGAGAGCGGCGTGCGAAGCCTCGAGGACCTCGCGGGCAAACCCATCGGCGTTGGCTCCAACACCATCCTCGAGTACGTTATGGACAAGCTCATGGAGCAGGCAGGCATCCCCGCCGAGGAGGTGCTCAAAGAAGAAATCCGGAAGATTCCCGTGCGCTATGAGATGATGGCAGGCAACCAGGTTTCCGCGGCCGCGCTGCCCGCGTCCCTGCTGTATCTTGGCGAGCAGACCGGCATGGTGCTTGTTGCTGACGATACGCAGGGCGCCAATCTCTCGCAGTCCGTCATGGTCGTCCGCCGCGACTTTGCGGCAGCGGACGCCGCAGATGCGGGCGCCGCAGATGCGGGCGCAAGCTCATCTGCTGACCAGGGCGTTGCTGCCGCGGCAGCAGACGCCTCTGTGCTCGACCGCATACGCAAGAGCTGGGACAAGGCGGTTGCCCTGCTCGACGCCGACCCCTCGGCCTATCGTGCGCTTCTTGTCGAGAAGGCTTCGCTGCCCGAGCTGGCTGCAGAGAGCTATCCCGTGAGCAGTTATCCGCTTGCAAAGCGGCCAACCAACGAGATGATAGACCCCATTCTCGCCTGGATGTTGGAGAAGGGCTACCTCGATACTGCCCTTGGCTATGACAGTTCGACGGGCGCTTTTACCCGGTAGTCGGCGGGCAGAAGCAGAAGCAGAAGCGAGCGTTGAGAATGCCAACATCCCCCCAAGCGGCACCGGGCATCCCCCACGATGCGCCGGGCGCCCCACGCGATGCACCGGGCATCCCCCACGATGCGCCGGGCGCCCCACGCGATGTGCCGGGCGCCCCCCACGCTGCGCCGGGCGCCCCACCGGGCGCCCCACCAGGGCCCCTGCTCTCCTACGAGGGACTCACCCTGACCTACCCCGCGACCGCAGGGCCCGTGACGGCGCTCGCGGGCTACACGCTTGCCGTGTCCCGGGGAGAACCCCTCGCCCTCATCGGGCCGTCCGGCTGTGGCAAGTCCACCTCGCTGCTGCTCGCGGCGGGCCTGCTTGCGCCCACCGAGGGCAGCGTCTGTGTGGCAGGCGAGCCGATTACCCGTCCCCGGCTTACCACTGCCCTCATTCTGCAGGATTTTGGGCTGCTTCCGTGGAAGACCGTGCGCGAGAACGCCGCCCTTGGCCTGCGCATTCGACACTTCTCCCGCGCTGAGCGCGAGCAACGCACCGACAGGGCGCTTGAGCAGGTGGGACTCCTTGAGTTCGCGCGCGCCTATCCCGGCGAGCTTTCCGGCGGCATGCGCCAGCGTCTTGCCTTGGCCCGTGCGCTTGCCCTCGACGTTGACCTCATGCTGATGGACGAGCCCTTGAGTGCGCTTGATGCCCTGCTGCGCGAGGGCCTGCAGGATCTGCTGCTCGGGCTGTGGCAAGAGCGAGGCTATGCGCAGCTGCTTGTCACCCATTCCATCGAGGAGGCGGCCTTCCTCGGGCGGCGCATCGTCGTGCTCACGCCACGCCCCGGCCGCGTCGCTGCCATCATCGACAACCCCGGCATGGGCGAACACAGCTACCGGGGAACACAGGCGTTTTACCTCATCTGCCAGCAGGTACGCGCCGCCCTCCAAAAAAGCCGTGGAGACACTCCCGCCCCCACCCTCCAAAAAAGCCGTGGAGACACTCCCGCCCCCGCCCTCCAAAAAAGTCGAGGGGGAGCCACCCATGCGTAGGCTGCTTGCGTATCTCGCCGCGCTTGCCGTCATCCTGCTCGGCTGGCACCTCACGGCGCTTGCCCTCGACTCCCCGGCGCTGCCAACGCCCCTTGCAACCCTGCCGATGCTCTACCGCTTTGCGCCGCAGCTTGCGCCGGACTTCCTCGTCAGCATCTACCGCGTGGTGCTCGCCATGCTGCTCGGCACCGTCATTGCCATGCCGCTCGGTCTGGCCGTGGGTCGCTCACCGCGCCTCGACGCGCTGCTGGCACCCCTGCTCTACATCCTGTACCCCATCCCCAAGATTGTCCTTCTGCCCGTGCTGCTCGTGCTGCTCGGCCTTGCCGACGCGCCCAAGATTGTGCTCATCGCCCTCACGATATTCTTCCAGGTGCTCGTTACGGTGCGCGACGCGGCCAAGGCAGTGCCGCCCGCTGCGGTTTTAAGCGTGCGCTCCCTCGGGGCCTCGCGCCTCGACGTCTTTACCAACGTGGTGATACCGGCATCGCTTCCCGAGCTGTTCACCGCGTTGCGGATAAGTTCGGGTACCGCCGTGGCCATCCTGTTCTTTGCCGAGGCGATAGCGGGCAACACGGGGCTCGGCTATTTTATCGTCGATTCCTGGGCGATGATAAACTACCCCCGCATGTTCGCCGGCATCATCGTCATGGCCCTCCTCGGCGTGGTGCTCTACGAGCTCTTCGACTTGGCCGAACGCCACCTCACCCGCTGGCGCCAGAAGCGATAAAAGGCGACAACCGGGACGGTTAAAATTGTCAACCCTTTCTTTTTAGCAGATTAATGAGGGGTGGAGCTGCTGCTGCTGCTGTATGACCTTTTATGACTTCGTATGACCTTTTATGACTTCGTATGACTTTCTCTGACTTCTTGTGGTCAGCTTCTCTTGTCGCAGGCAGCGTCCACTGGCAGCGCTTAGAGACGCAGTTCAGCATAGCTGACGCCCCGTGTCGCTGCCATGTTGTCAATGAAAGCGGCTGGCTCCATCGCCGGAATCTTTGAGGCCGTGAAGCCGGTTTTGTCCCGCGTGAGGATATACTCCGCCCTGAGCTTCTCGGCGCAGACAGCAACCAGGCAGTCCTCGAAATCATCCCAGGCTCGGGATGTTGCCTCCCTGATGTCATCAGCGGTTACCGAGCAGATGCCGAGATACTCAAAACTGGCCAGGAACGCCTTTTGAACCTCAGCACTGGTGTTGCTTTTGCACATGAGGTAAAAAACATCGGTAAAGGAATTGGCGGTTGCCCAAAGCTCAACATCGCCAAAGAACGACATCGCCTTCAACTGCACTGTCTGTTGGTAGTAGGGCTCACGCTGCGCAAAGTAGTCGAGCAGCACGTTGGTGTCAAGCAGGACTGCCATGACGCTCCTCCAGTCGCATCTGCTTGATTTCCCTGGTAGTGAGAGCGGCGTATTTTCGGGGAACCTCGAGCGTGGTGCTGTTGATGAGCGCTCGCAACCCGTCTATCTGAGCCTGGCTGGGCACGGTGGCAGGGGCGTTGGCCAAAGCGCCTGTTGAGCCGTTGAGCTCAGGCAGCTCGCCGGTTTTGAGCACATAGGAATAGGCAGCATTGATCAGCTGCGTTGGCGTTGCGCCTATCCGTTTGAGCCGGGTGTTTCCCTGATCGTAAATCTCGGCGGGTATCCGGGCAGAAACCGTGACATTCCTCATGCGCCCTCCTTTTTGTCAGAATAAGTGTAAGACAGTATTACAAGACAGTCAACCCAGCGCCTGGGTGGCGGTCGTTCTGCTGATGGCTGCCCGTCACTGGTCGTACTGTCTCCCATTTTCATCATTCCTGGTGCGCAGCGGCGTCATGGCCGCAAGGATGGTACCAGAGGTGGCGGACAGTCTCCGATTTTGATTTGCTCTTACGCCTCTCGGCGCAGGTAGCCTTCGATTTTGGTGAGAAGTTCGGTCATGTCTATCGGCTTGCCGATGTGGTCGTCCATGCCGGCCGCCCGGCACCTCTCAACGTCTTCCTTAAAGACGTTGGCGGTCATGGCGACGATGGGCAGAGGCCGCAGCTCGCCCGCGCCGCTCCCCGCGCCGCTCGCTCCGCTCTCGCCCGCAGCACTCCCGCCCGCGCCGCTCTCGCCCGCGCCGCCTGCGCCGCTCTCGCCGCTCCCGCCCGCGCCGCCCGCGCCGCCTGCCCGGTGCGCCTCGAGTGCGCGTATCCTGCGCGTTGCCTCCAGGCCGTCCATCTCCGGCATCTGAATGTCCATGAGGATGAGGCTGTAGCGCGTGGGGTTTGCCTCGATTGCCTCAACCGCCTCGCGCCCGGTGCTCGCCACGTCGATGCTGACGCCGGTGGGCTCAAGGAGTGCCAGGGCAATCTCCTGGTTGACCTCAACGTCCTCGGCAAGCAGGATGACGTGCCCGCTCAGGTCGAGGGTGCGGAAGGCCCCGTCCAGTTCGCCCGTCTCCTGATGTTGGTCAGCCGCGTTTTGCGCCTGCGCCTGCGGCACCGTGACCGTAAAGCTGAAGCATGAGCCCTCGCCCGGCGTGGACGACACCGCGATAAGCCCGCCCATCGCCTTGATGATGCGTTGCGATATGACCAGCCCCAGGCCGGTGCCACCGTAGACGCGCGTTGTGCTGTTGTCGGCCTGCTCAAAGGGGGTAAACAGGCGCGAGAGCGCTTCGTCGCTGATGCCGATGCCGGTGTCGGTGACGCTGACGCTCAAAGTGACGCCCCGCCCCGCTCCGCCCTCATGCCCATCGCCCCGGGCGTCGCCTCGCCCCTGCCCATCGCCCGCTGCTCCGCCCTCATGCTCCTTGCCATCGCCTTTCGCATCGGCATCTTCCAACGCACCTTCCAGGGCATCGCAGCTTACTGTGAGGCCGACGGTGCCTCCCTCGGCAGTAAACTTGCTGGCGTTGGACATCAGGTTGGTTATCACCTGGGCCAGGCGCTGGCTGTCGCAGTGCAGGTAGCGCGGTATGCGCTCGTCAACCGTGCATTCAAGATGCTGTGACTTGTTGGCGATGGAGGCGCTGCTTATGTTCACGACGGTGTCAATCATCGCCTTGAAGTCAAAGTCCTCCGCCACCAGCTCAAACTTCCCGGCCTCAATCTTGGCCATATCGAGGATGTCGTTGATGACGCCGAGCAGGTGTTTTGAGGCGTTCTCTATCTTGACGATGCTCTCAAGGCGTGTTGCCTCGTCGGGCGCCCGCCGGGCGATGTTTGACATACCGATGATGGCGTTCATCGGCGTACGCATCTCATGGCTCATCTGCGCCAGAAAATCTCCCTTGGCACGGGCGGCCGCCTCTGTCCGCGCCCGCTCCAGTAAACTCATCCTGTTCTGGGTGGCAACGACGATTGCGATGAACGAGGCGGAGATGAGGAACGTGAACAGCGTATCGATAAAACCCTGCAGGTAGGTGAGCGGATAAATGAGCTGTGGGTAGGTGAGATTGAGCCAAAAGAGCACTCCGATGACCAGGAGGGTGATGATGGACATCAGCACACGTGCCGGGCCGGTGAGCAAAAGGACGATGACCACAAAGCTCAGCACAAAATAGGTGGCGGTGCCTCCCTCAAAGCCGCCGTTGAAGACGAATACCAACGGGAATATGACGTCGCAAAAGCCGATGACCGCGACCCATTTGCACAGCTGGTATTTGCCTTTGCGATTGGTGAGGTAGATGAACAGGACGATGCCGACGAGCATGACCATCTTGATGAACCAGATTACGGCAATCGACTGCTCAATAAAATGCCCTACCATCGAAAGCAGGGTAGCGACGAAGCCAGCAAGACAAACCATGTTAAAGACGCGCACGTCAAAGGGCAGTTCATCCGCATACAGCAAGTCGCCAAAGAAGCGCATCATTCTTTCTGTAACCGCTATCCGTCGCATCGCTCTCCCCCAGTACGAAGCCCCACTCATGAAAACGAACTCATTCGGTCACATTGTCCTCGCTGCCTGTCAATGCAGACAGCAGGCTAATCCTTATTTCCCTCATTGTACTACGGATAAGATGTTCGGGCAGTCCGTGTTCCCGGTTGTCAGCAAAACCTGCCGAGAAGTCAGATGAGTTGCCTCTATGGCCGCTGATTGCGGCTCCCGTCCTCTGGCAACATCTGCACGTGTTGCAGGCAAAACGCAGGCTATGCCGTTCGATGGTCAGTGATGTAGTGATATAATGGCAGGATAGTTCAGACGGGCCTTTCGAGACGGGCGGAGGGCTCTGCGAAGGGCAGGACCGGGCAATCTTGGCGAGGCGGAGGGCCGAAGCGCCAGAAGGCGTATGCCTCCCAACAGGACAGAGGGGCTTTATTCGTGACGCTTTTGCGCAGTAAGACGGTTTTGGGCAGAAGGCTTGCCGCCGCGCTGCGTCGTGTCGCTCCTGTTCTGTTGGCCGTTATCCTCGTCGCCGCGCTTGCCCTGCCTGCCACACCGCCCACCGCCTTTGGCGTGTCGACCCAGGGCAACTCCACGACCCCCGTCTCCGTTACCGCCCCCGTCGCAGACAATCCTGCAGCCGCGCTCAGCACTCTGGAAATCGCCGGGGGGGGGGGGCATTTACTGAGGTAAATCCCCTTGTGCCTGGCGCCGCCCCGCAAAGCGGGGCATCGACAGGCGACGATGCCGCCGGTGCCGAAGGCGATGATGCCGAGGGGGATAATGTCGGCGGTGTCGGCGGTGCCGCGGAAGAGGACGATGCCGGCGGTGTCGACACCGATGACGCAGATGCCGGCGACCCCGCAGATGCCGCCGGTGCGGAAGAGGACGATGCCGACGACCCCGCAGATGCCGGCCCGCCCGCAGCGTCCGTAGCCCCGTTCGGGGGCGGCTTCTCGCTTCTGGCCGCAGACTACATCATAGACCTGAGCACCACCACTGCGAACGGCACGGGCTACACCGTCACCGGCACCAGCCCCTCACAGATCCTCACCTTCACCTCCGCCGCCTACGGAAACAGCTACACAATACAGCAGACGAGCACATCCCTCTTCAAGCAGATCATCGTCGCGGCCCCCGGCATTCCCGGCGACACGCTCGACATAACGATAAACGGCATCAGCGTCACGTCCTCGGTCGCCGGCGAACCCACCTTCGCCCTGCAAAGCGACGCCGGCGTCGCGCTGACCCTTGCGGGGGCAAGCTCGCTTACGCAGGCGGTCACAAACCTCTCCAACGACAACAACGCCGCGCTGAACGTGCCCGCAGGCACGAGCCTGTCCATCAGCGGCACCGGCTCCCTGACGGCAACAGGCGGCTTCCGCAGCGCCGGTATCGGCGGCGGCTTCGACCAAGCGGGCGGCACCATCACCATCCGTGACGCAACCGTGACTGCAACGGGCGACAACAGCGCCGCCGGCATCGGGGGCGGGCGAAACGGCGCGGGCGGCGACATTACCGTCTATAGCGGCACCGTCATCGCAGAAGGCGGCGACAGCGGCGCCGGCATCGGCGGCGGCGCGGGCGGCGGGGGCGGCACCATCACCATAGAGGGCGGCAACGTCACCGCGGAAGGCGGCGCCGATGCCGCGGGCATCGGGGGCGGCAGCAATGGCACCGGCCACGGCGGCACCATCACCATCGAGGGAGGCACCGTCACCGCAACAGGCGGTGAGAGCGGTGCAGGCATCGGGGGCGGCGGGGACGGCGGCGCGGGCGGCGACATCGACATCAGCGGTACGGCCGATATCACCGCGACAGGCGGCGACTACGCTGCGGGCATCGGCGGCGGCTACGAAGGCGCGGGCGGCGACATCACCATCAGCGGCGCGGCCAACGTCACTGCTACAGGCGGCGAGAACGCTGCGGGCATCGGGGGCGGCCATAATGGTTCCGGCGGCACCGTCAACATAACCGGCGGCACCGTCACCGCGACAGGCGGTGAGAGCGGTGCGGGCATCGGCGGCGGCTACGGGCAGGCCGGCGACACCATAGCCATCACCGGCGGCATCATCATCGCGACAGGCGGCGGCGGTGACGGCGCGGGTATCGGCGGCGGCTACGGCGGTGCGGGCGGCGACATCACCATCAGCGGCACGGCCGACGTCACCGCGACAGGAGGCTACGATGACGGCGCGGGTATCGGCGGCGGCGAGGGCGGCGCGGGCGGCGCCGTAACCATCGAGGGTGGCAGCGTCAAGGCGACAGGCGGCGAGTTCGGCGCGGGTATCGGTGGCGGCTTCAACGGCGACGGTGGCACCATAGCCATCAGCGGCGGCACCGTCAACGCGGCGAGCGGCGAGTTCGGCGGCGCGGGCATCGGCGGCGGTGCGAGCAGCGGCGGTGCGGGCGACGGCGGCAACATCACCATAACAGGCGGGAAGGTCGTCGCGACGGGCGTCACCAGCGACGACGAGGACTCCGGCGGCGGCGCTGGCATCGGCGGCGGTGTGAACAGCTCCGGCGGCACCATAGCCATCAGCGGCGGCAGCATCAACGCGACGGGCGCCAAGAACGCAGCGGGCATCGGCGGCGGCGACGGTAGCAGCAGCTACGGCCGCGACGGCGGCACCATAGCCATCAGCGGCACGGCCAACGTCACCGCGACAGGCGGCTACGAGGCTGCCGGCATCGGCGGCGGCAAGGGCGGCGGCCCTGCTATCGTCAGCATCGCGCGCACCGCCACGGTCAAGGCGTACTCGGAAAACAGCGCCCGACCCGCCATCCACGCGACGGCGGCGGGCAACCAAGGCGGCGGCTACTACGTCAACGCCGCCTTTACAAGCGCGCCCTCTGCGAGCGCACCGACCACGCTTGCCGTCCACGCGGGAGGCCCCGGCGCTGCGGCGCCCGCCTCCACGCTCACGCTCCCGGCGGGCTACCGCTGCTTTGCCTACACCACAGGCGCGACATCCACACAAGACGACGCGGTGACAGCGCTCGACCCCGCGCCGCCCGCCACAAGCCCCTCGGCGGTCGTGCGCGACAGCGACAACTCCCTCAAGATACCCTCGGTCAACACCAACGCGGTCCTCGCCGTCAGGCTCAAGGACGTCGTGGTGATAAATCTTTCCACGACGACATCAGGCGGGCCCGGCTACACCGTGAGTGGTAGCAACCCTAACCGTGTGCTCACCTTCGGCACCGACCCCAGTACCTATAACGGCGAGAGCGCAAGCGACAATGTCTACCGGATCATCCAGTCGAGCACCTCCATCTACAAGCAGATAGTCGTGCAGACCGGCGTGGAGACCTCCATCACCATCGTGAGCATCAATGTGACGAACAGTGGCGAGGCAGATCCCACCTTCGCCCTGCAAGGCACCGCCAGCGTCGCGCTGACCCTCGAGGGGACAAGCTCGCTCAGGCAGACGTACGCAGTCACCACGGGCATTACCGCCGCGCTGGGCGTTCCCGCCAGCGCGAGCCTGACCATCGGCGGCACCGGCTCCCTGACGGCGCAGGGCGGCAACGGCAGCGCTGGCATCGGCAGCGACTACAACAGCGCCGGCGGCACCATAACCATAAACAGCGGTACCGTCACCGCAAAGGGTGGCAGCGGCGGCGCGGGCATCGGCGGCGGCGCCAACACGGCGGGCGGCGCCATAACCATAAACGGCGGCGCCGTCACCGCGGCAGGCGGCGAAAACGGCGCGGGCATCGGCGGCGGCAGCTACGGCGCTGGCGGCTCCGTCACCATAAACGGCGGCACCGTCACCGCGAAGGGCGGCGCCCACGGCGCGGGCATCGGCGGCGGCGGCAACAACGGCGCAGGCGGCACCATAACCATAAACGGCGGCGCCGTCACCGCGACGGGCGGCAGCAACGGCGCGGGCATCGGCGGCGGCAGCTACAGCGGCGGCGGCAGCGTCACCATCAACGGTACGGCCGACGTCACCGCGACGGGTGACAGCGGCGGCGCGGGCATCGGCGGTGGATTGAGTGGCGGCACCGCAGTCGTCAACATCGCGTCCACCGCCACGGTCAAGGCCTACGCGTATCGCAACAGCGGCAACTACCGCCCCGCCATCCACGCGTCGGCGGCCAACGCGGGCAGCGGCAACTACGTCAACGCCTACTTCCCCTCCGACAGCCCGCCGTCCACAAGCCAGGCCACGACGCTCAAGGTCTACGGCAACAGCGGCCAGGACGTGACGGATACGCTCACTCTCCCGACGAACTACCGCTGCTTCGCCTACACCACGGGCGCCACGGCGCGCACCGACGCCATCGTCGCCTACAACGCGGCGGGCACTACGAAGCTCAGCGAGGTGATACGCGTAAACAACCTGTCGCCTGAGATACCTTCGGGCAAGGCATCGGGCCCGCTCGCGGTAAAGCTCCTGGCGAACACCACCCTCACAGTGTCCAAGCAGGTCGCAGGCACGCGCGCCGACACAACCAAGGCGTTTGAGTTCACGCTGTGGCTCTACGACTACGACGGCGCCACGCCCCTTGCGGGCACGCAGTTCTCCTACACCGGCGGCGTGGTTGCGGGCTCGGGCGCGACGGCCCCATCGGGCGGCACGTTCACGCTCGATGCCGAGGGCAAGGCGACCTTCTCCCTGACTCACGGCCAGTCCATCACCGTAACCGGCATACCGGAGAACAGGCGCGTGCGCGTCGCCGAGACCGTGCCTGCCACCTCGTCGTATGCCGCGTCGTTCAAGGACAGCGCGCAGTCGGCCGTCGTCGTGCAGGGCGCGGATACGGGCGTACGCGCCCTGTCCGCGACACCGCGCACCTTCGCCTTCACGAACACCAAGGGCGTCATGGTGATAGACCTCTCCAAGACGGTCACGGGCGGGCCCGGTTACACCGTGAGCGGCACCACGTCAGACGGCGGCGGCGGTCAGGTCTCAGACCCCGACCGTGTGCTCACCTTCGGCACCTATAACGGCGAGAGCGCAAGTGACAACACCTACCGGATCATCCAGTCGAGAGGCGCCGGCACCTCCATCTACAAGCGGATAATCGTGCAGACCGACGTGGACACCTCCATCACCATCGTGGGCATCGATGTGACGAGCAAGGCGACAGGCGAGTCTACCTTCGCCCTCGTAGGTACCGCCAGCGTCGCGCTGACCCTCGAGGGGACAAGCTCGCTCAGACAGACGAACGGAAGCAACAGCAACAACGCCGCGCTGAACGTCCCTGCAAGCGCGAGCCTGACCATCAGCGGCTCCGGCTCCCTGACGGCGCAGGGCGGGCGCTACGGCGCGGGCATCGGCGGCGGCGGCGACGACGGCAATGTCAACAGCAACAGCGGTAGCGTCGCCATCAGCAGCGGCACCGTCACCGCGACAGGCGGCTACGGCGCCGCAGGCATTGGCGGCGGCTATCATGGTGCCAACAGCAGCGTCACCATCGAGGGCGGCACCGTCACCGCGACAGGCGGCACTCAAGGCGCGGGCATCGGCGGCGGCAACGGCGGCAAGAACGGCATCGGCAGCGTCGCCATCAACATAAGCGGCGGCACCGTCACCGCGAAGGGCGGTGAGCGCGCTGCGGGCATCGGCGGCGGCTACTACGATGGCGCCGCCGGCAGCATCGCCATCAGCGGCACGGCCAAGGTCACCGCGACAGGAGGCTCCGGCAATGGCGGTGCGGGCATCGGCGGAGGCTATAACAACCCTGCCAATGCCGGCAGCGTCACCGTCTCTGGCGCCGCCGAGGTCACAGCGACCGGCACCGGCGGCGGCGCGGGCATCGGCGGCGGTTATAACGGCAACGGCGGAACCGTGACCGTAAGCGGCGGCACGGTCACAGCGACCGGTAGCTCTGGCGGCGCCGGCATCGGCGGCGGCGGCTACTGCGCTGGCGGTACCGTCAGCATCACCGGCGGCAGCGTCACCGCGACGGGCGGCGCCGCTGGCGGCGCGGGTATTGGCGCAGGTGGCGGCGGTACCGGCACCCGCGCTGACGCCGCAGTCGTCACCATCGGCGCGGGCGCCACGGTCAAGGCGTACGCGTATCGCAGCAGCGGCGACAACCGGCCCGCCATCCACGCGTCGGCGGCCAACGGGGGCGACGGCAACTACGTCAACGCCTCCTTCCCCGACACGGCCCCGCCCCCCACTAACGCGGTCACGACGCTCAGGGTCTACGCGGAAGGCACCGTCACCGAGCAGCCCTCGGACACGCTCGCCCTGCCCGCAGGCTACCGCTGCTTCGCCTACACCACGGGCGCCACCGAGCGCGACGACGCCATCGTCGCCTACAACGCGGCGGATACCACAAAGCTCGGCGAGGTGGTGCGCGTAAGCGACCTGTCGCCTGAGATACCCTCGGGCAAGGCGGCGGCGCCGCTCGCGGTAAAGCTCTTGGGGAACACCACCCTCACTCTCTCCAAGCAGGTCGCAGGCGAGAACGCCGACACAACCAAAGCGTTTGAGTTCACGCTGTGGCTCTACGACTACGACGGCACCACGCCCCTGCCCCAAGGCACGCAGTTCTCCTACACCGGAGGCGTGCTTGCGGGCTCGGGCGCGACGGCCCCATCAGGCGGCACGCTCACGCTCGATGCCGACGGCAAGGCGGCCTTCTCCCTTGCCCACGGCCAGTCTGTCACCGTAGCCGCACTACCGGAGAACAGGCACGTGCGCATCGTCGAGGCCGGGGCTGCCACCTCGTCGTATGCCGCGTCGTTCAAGGACAGCGCGGAGACAGCCGCCGAGCAGGGCGCGGACACGGGCGTACGCGCCCTGTCCGCCACCCCGCGCAGCTTTGACTTCACGAACACCAAGGGCATCGTGGTGATAGACCTCTCCAAGACGGTCACGGGCGGGCCCGGCTACACCGTGAACGGCACCACGGCGCCGGGCGGCGGCGGTCAAATCGCAAGCCCCGACCGCGTGCTCACCTTCGGCACCTATAACGGCGAGAGCGCAAGCGACAACGTCTACCGGATCATCCAGTCCGACGGCGCGGGCACCTCCATCTACAAGCAGATAGTCGTGCAGACTGGCGTGGAGACCTCCATCACCATCGAGGACATCGACGTGACGAGCAAAGCGCAAAACGAGCCCACCTTCGCTCTTCAGGGTACCGCCAGCGTCGCGCTGGTTCTTGAGGGGGAAAGCTCGCTTACGCAGGCGGTCGCAAGCAGCGATCTCCAAAACAACGCCGCACTGAGCGTCCCCGCAGGCGCAAGCCTGTCCATCAGCGGCACCGGCAAGCTGACGGCGCAGGGCGGCTACCACAGCGCCGGCATCGGCAGCGGCGAGAACAGCGCAGGCGGCATCATCACCATCGAGGGCGCCACCGTCATCGCTACAGGCGGCAGCGGCGGCGCGGGCATCGGCGGCGGCTATGGCAGCAACTGCGGCACCGTCACCGTCTATAGCGGCACCGTCACCGCTACAGGCAACAACGGCGGCGCCGGCATCGGCAACGGCAACAGCGGCGTGGGCGGCGCCGTCACCATCGCCGCCGGCACCGTCACCGCAACAGGCGGCCAGGCAGGCGCGGGCATCGGCGGCAGCTCTCTCACCATCACCATCACCGGCGGCGCCGTCACCGCGAGAGGCGGCAACTGGGGCTCTGGCATCGGCAGCAACAGCGGCGGTCTCGTCAACACCATAGCCATCGGCGGCGGCACCGTGACCGCGACGGGCGGCGGCAACGGCGCAGGCATCGGCGGCGCGCAGGGCCGCGCCGGCGGCACCA
>JAISLY010000012.1 GCA_031277035.1 Coriobacteriales bacterium
TCTCAAATGCCTCCGCAAGCAGCCATGCTGTCGACGGAGTGATGCCGCGCTTGCCGTTCACTATCTCGTTTATCCGCTGCACGGGTACCTCGAGATGCTTCGAGAGCTCGACTTGGGAGGCGTCAACCTTTCTGGACCCGCTGGGCGGCTGCGTCGTTGCCCGGGTTGCTGGTCGCGGCCATACCGCCATCGGCCTTGCACACGACACGGTGGCGACCTATGGGCAACATGAGCGGCTTGCCTGAGGTCGGGTCGGTGATGACCTGGTTCTCAAGACCAAAGACGGTGCGGATGGTCTCCTCAGTGAGCACGTCGCTCGGCTCGCCGGCTGCAAAGAGACGGCGGTCGGCCAGGGCAACAAGCTCGTCGCAATAGCGCGCGGCGAGATTCAGGTCGTGAAGCACCATGACAATGGTTGTACCCTGGGAACTGTTGAGGTCGACGAGAAGGTCGAGTATTTCAACCTGATGGCTCACATCAAGAAAGGTGGTAGGCTCATCGAGCAGCAAAATGTCGGTCTTTTGGGCGAGCGCCATGGCAACCCATACACGCTGGCGCTGCCCGCCGGACAGCTCGTCAACCGCTCGCTCAGCCAGATCGGTGGTCGAGGTCGTCTCCAGCGCGGCGGCCACTGCCTCGGTATCCTCAACACTCCAGCGGGAGAACAGACGCTGGTGCGGATGGCGTCCACGCCCCACGAGGTCTGAGACCGTGATGCCTTCAGGCGCAGTTGGCGACTGGGGCAAAAGGCCGAGGATTCGTGCCAACTTCTTAGCCGGCATCTGGTGAATATCCTTCCCATCGAGCAGCACCTGTCCGGCCCTGGGGCGCAGCAGTCGCGACATGGAGCGCATCAGCGTCGATTTGCCGCAGGCGTTGGCACCGACGATTCCGGTTATCCTGCCGGGCGCTATGTGCAGGTTGAGCTCTTCAATGACAACGTGCGTATCGTATGCCAGCGTCAGACTCTCGATGGTCAGGGTGTGAGCGCTTGTCATAGTGAGCCTCCAACGCGATTTGCCTTGATGATCAGGTAGAGCAGGAAGGGAGCACCGAGCACACCGGTTATCACACCGACCGGATAGCGGGTTCCCAGGATGAACTGCCCAAAGAAGTCCGCAACCAGCACGAGCAACGCACCGATGAATGCCGAGGGGAGCAAAAGCGAACGCCCTGAGCCAACGACCCGCGCCGCGATGGGTCCTGAGAGAAAAGCCACGAACGCCACGGGGCCTGTCGCGGCAGTCGCAAACGATATGAGCCCCACGGCGCTCAGGGTGACGATAAGGCGCGTACGGCCAACCGCTACGCCAAGCGCCGATGCGGCGTCATCGCCAAGCTGCGTAATCAGCAGTCTGCGCGACTGGCTGAGCAGGAGAGACCCAAAGAGTATCAATGAGATGAGCACCATGCCGGTCTCACCCCAGTTTGCTCCGTTGAGACTACCCGTCATCCAACGCATGGCATCCTGGAGGTTCCACTCGGCGGCCTGGGAAAGGCAGTACGCGGTAAAGCTGTCGAGCATGGCAGCAACGCCGATGCCGATAAGTATCAGGCGGGTACCCGCCACACCACCACGATAGGAAAGCAGGTAGACAATTAAAGCAACCAGCAGCCCTGCAACAATCGCAAACATCGAGACCGCCGCCGCCTTCAGCGAGAGAAAGACGATGCCAAAGACCGCCGCGGCGGCGGCACCAGCGCTGATGCCGATGATGTCTGGACTGGCAAGTGGGTTTCGCAGCATGGTCTGAAAGGCAACGCCGGCAAGTCCAAAGCTGAAGCCGGCCAAAATCGCGAGCGAGGCTCGCGGCAGCCGCAGGACGCCCACGGTAAAGCCTGCCTGCGGAACATCCTGCCCCATGATCACTTTCAACACATCGGAGAAGGGATAGAAGCTGTGGCCGAACATGAGGGAGATGACAAAACCCGCGACTATGAGTACGCCGAATACTCCCAGCGCAATGCCGTGTCGCAGGCGTCGCCGCGCCATACCGGCAACGATACGCTCAGCCGTTGCCGTTGACTCGCGGTGTGCAAGACGCGCGGAGGATACCGTCCTCGCAGAGCATACCGTCTTCGTGGAAGGTATCGGCCTCATAACGCACGCGACCTTTGCCTGCGCACAATGGAGATAAAGACCGGTGCGCCGATGAACGCGGTCACAATGGCCACATCGAGCTCGGCCGGACGGGCAATGATGCGCCCGAGTATGTCGGCGACGGTGAGAAGGACGGC
The DNA here is from genome assembly GCA_031277035.1 of Coriobacteriales bacterium. Taxonomy (GTDB): domain Bacteria; phylum Actinomycetota; class Coriobacteriia; order Coriobacteriales; family UBA8131; genus JAIRXA01. Next base: position 2,239 of record JAISLY010000012.1, read on the forward strand.
ACCGACAATGCCTGAGAGCGGCAGCAGCCAGCGATGGTCAAGGCCCACCAGCAGACGACAGGCGTGCGGCACCACCAGACCAACAAAACCGATGGGGCCGCATACCGCAGTGGATGCCCCGCAGAGCACGACTGCCCCCAGGGAGGCGAAAGCCCGCGTTATGGCGACACGCTCGCCGAGGCCGGTAGCCACCTCGTCGCCAAGTGCCAGGGTGTTGAGCTTGCGCGCCGAGAGCAGGCAGATGACAAGCCCTGCAAGCAGAAGGGGGCCCACCTGTATAAGGCTCTCGAAGGTCGCCCCGCCAACGCCGCCAATCTGCCATGACCGCACATTGTCTGCGATGTCATTTCGGGGAAGCACGACAGCCGTGATGAACGAGACCAATGCTGCGGATGTCGCGGTTCCGGCAAGCGCGAGTTTAAGCGGCGTCGCCCCGCCAGAACCCAGTGAGCCGATTGCGTAGACAAAGACGGCGGTAAGGGCAGCGCCTGCAATCGCAAGCCATACGTAGTGTGCCGCCAGCGTCAGCCCAAAGTACGCGATACCCACCACAACCGCAAGCGAGGCCCCCATGTTCACGCCGAGGATGCCGGGGTCGGCCAGCGGATTGCGCGTCACGCCCTGCATGACCACGCCTGAGATGCTGAGCGCCGCACCCGCTGAGAGCGCCAGGAGGGTTCGGGGGATGCGCTTGGCAATCACGCCCTGGTCAAATCCCTCAAGGGATCCTCCAAGTGCGGCAAACGCATCCGCCAAACCAACGTCGCGGGAGCCAATCAACACCGAAGCCGCTGCACAGATCCCCAGCACGCCGACGCTTATCAGCAGCCACGCCCAGCGATACTGCTGAGGATGGAGGACGAAAGCTCCCACCTGTGCCCCTATGAGCTTTTCAATGCAGCCTCATTGAGCAGGCTAAGATAATCATCCAGTACCCACGAGATGGCAAGAGGAGTGGGATTGGCCGCCGTGCCAAGGGGGCCCGCACCAGACAGCGCGACAATGGCGCCATTCTTCACGGCAGGTATCTGGGAAAGCACAGGATCAGCTTCCAAGGCGGCAATCAGCTCCTCATCGCCGTAGGTGACGATTATATCCACATCGTTAAAGGCATCGGCCTGCTCAGAGCTTTGGGTCAGGGAGAACTTGTCGGTCGCTGCCGAAGCACTCGCTACACTGTCTGCGTGACGCAGGCCGAGATCCTCAAAAAACATCACCCGTGTGTCATGGGTGGTATAAAAGCTCACTTCACTCAAATCGGTGGTATCAACATGGGTCAGAAACATCATCGACTTGCCCGCGAGGGCGGGATAGTTCTCCGTGGCGACCCTCATCTGCTCCTCCAGGCTGACGATAAGGGCATCGCCTTCTGCGGCCAGCCCCATTCCCCTGCTGTTGAAGCGAATTGTATCGCGCCAGGTGGTACCCCATGCGACCTGTGGATAGGCGACCACGGGAGCAATCTTGCTCAGCGTGTCGTAATCCTCCTGGGTCAGTCCGGAATAGGCGGCCAGTATCACATCAGGCTTCGTATCGGCGACCGCCTCAAAATCAATGCCGTCCGTCTCGTCAAACAGCACCGGCGTCTGGGCACCAAGCTCCGCAAGGCGCTCCTCGACCCAGGGCAGGGTGCCGTTGTTGTCATCATCGCCAAAATTAGCCGCTGCCATGCCGACGGGGACGACGCCCAGCGCAAGCGGTACCTCATGGTTGGCCCAGTTGACCGTCGCGATGCGCTCGGGCCTCGTCTCAATCACCGTCGTGCCAAAGGCATGCTCGATGCTCACTGGCTCCCAGGCATCCTGCCCCTCGGCAGAATCTGCGGCGGCAGGTGCCGGCTCTTCCGCATTGCTGTCTGACGGCGAACCTGACGGCGAACCTGAACAGCCAACCATACTCAAAAGCAGCATCATGAGAAGCAGAAGCGCGAGCAGCACCTGTGCCTTGCCAGGATGTACACTGAATATCCTTGATCGTGACATCGGGTATCCTTTCATCAAGTCTCGTGTTGTTTTTCATCACAGCGCGTGCGGATTGCAACCAGCCGACGCCAGAGCTCACACCGCCAAACCGTCACGACATCGAGGGCGCACGACGCCAAGCCACGGTGCGCAACACAACGCACCAACAGCAGAAATCGATGGCGAGATAGCTTAGCGATCAAAAGTTAGAGTACTCAACCTTTTATAGGGTATCCTATGGCTGAGGATAGGTCAAGAGGCTTCGAATACTTTCTATTTTAGCGCGATACGGGGGCGACCGAGGCGAGGCCAAAGGGGCGGTCATGCGCCTCGATGCGCCTGCCCCGGGCTGAGGGCAGGCTCTGACAGACTCGGACTCGAAAAGCTCAAAGCGAAAATTCGCGAAGTGGAAACGATACACAGATTTGTTGAGGGCGTGGAGAAAACAATCACGCTCTCTATAAAATAAAAAACTAATAATATTGAAATATAACGCTTGATAGTTAGTGAGCAGTGCTCGGCACTTTTTGTTGCCACGCATGGATTTTACACAACTTGTTTTTTAACCGCCCCTCAAAAAATGAGTCTATCCACTGTTGATACTGATTGCTACTTCTGGATTCTAATATAGCCGTTACCCAATCATCAATATCCTGCAATTCACTTTCTGTTGGAATATAGATAGGCAATTTCTTCAGATAGTTGGCGGAGTTGTTTGCAGTCGGATTGATTATGTGTATATACTCGTTTGCAATGCTCGAGTTAAGAAAGGCTAAGAGATACAACAAATGCTTGTCATCTTTCGGAAAAACACCGACAACACTCTGGTCGAACACATTTCCACTCATAATAGTAGCTTTAATTTTTGAACTTTTAACCATAGGAACAGCCACGCCACTCCTAAAATAATAATTTGAATTCTGGAATCTCGCCTTTTTATCATTGGTATAGTGTTTGATTGCTGATGGTGTCCATTCAATTAGCCATTTATCGGCTGTTCGGAAATAACTTGTCGATGAGCTGCCTTTCACAATGGGAATGTACTTTCTGGGAAATTCGATGGGTTGAATTGACTGGTGGGAATACTCAATATCATCCTCAGAGATAGACGGGTAGCCCGATACCTCACGTTGGTTTCCACACTCTATCGCTAAAAACTTCTTGTTATCCCCGGTATAAATGCCCGTAACGCAATCAGCCAAATCAGCCAATCTACATTCGCTCGTCACAATGCTATGGTTGGTGTTTTCGTCTCCAATGAAAAAGGCAAAATCTTGATTATTGAATATGTCCTTTTGAAGGAGCCTTTTTGTCACAACGTCATCCCGCATACCCGTAGATAACTTCGCTAATTCTTCGTCTGATTTCAGCCCTTTGATAACAGAGATTGAGTTCCCGTTTTTGTCACTACCCAGTTCCTCTTTCTGGACAGTAATAATGCAAAGATTGCTATAGCGAAAAGACACGCCTGGGAAGAATTTGCTTGGAAAAATTACTATCTCCTTAATGATGGTGTTTTCAAGAAGAAATTTCCTTAGTTGCTTATGGTTATGCAGGTATAAGAAAGTATCAGGAATAATGAACGATAGTACGCCGTTCTCTTTTAATAGCGAAACACACCGCAATAAGAATAGCGAGTATGTTTCCTTAACATAAAACCCTTTGTATTTCTGTTTAAGCTCGGCGCGACGGTCATATTCCTGCCAACCACCATATGGGGGGTTCCCAATAATTTTATCGTAGAATCCCATGCCGCTATAAAAATCGAATAGTGCGTCCGTTAGCGTGTCAGTTTGACGTATCGACACATTTTTCAAGACAGAATACTTTGACTGCATAGCTTGAACAGCAGTCTTGTCGAGGTCGCAGGTATCGATATGCAAATCGGGGTAGTAGTTCAGTAGTGCGTCAATAAAAATCCCATCGCCGCCGCATGGCTCTAAAATATGGTCATCTTGATTCGGGCTAATCATCGAAACCATATATGAAGTAATGTTGCTGTTTTTCGTGTAATAAGAGCAAAATACATCGCCCATTTTTTCTCCTCAAATACGTCCTACCAAGTAAGGTACTTAATCAAATCGTTTGCTTGTAGGTAGTCACGGAAATCTGGCAAAATATCATTTGACCAATCCATATTTGCTGTCATCCATTCCCGAATATCAAAGCCAGTAAATTCGGTAATTTTGGTGTAAGTGTCATCGGCACAGTAAACGTCCCACAACCCAGAATTCTTTAGTGTTTGAAGATAATGATTGTTTTGTTCTTTCGCTTGACGAACAAAAATTAGATTGTTATGTGTATCTGGAAGTGATTTATAAATGCTCGCAACAAGAAGAAGCCTGTTGGTGTTGCCTTTTTCATTGCTGCTAAAGCCGCTTTTATAATCAACATTATAGTATTCAGCGTACTGCTCAAAATGTAAATCCAAAGTCAAACTAATATTGCCGCCATTGTCAATTAATGCCCATATTGCTTGATAGTATTGGAGCAATTTTGCTTTCTCCGCCTTTTCAATATGCAAGTTGTCAACAAGTTCGCTTATTTCTTTCTTCAGCGTTCGCTTAACATCTTCAATATCCGGCGGGGTATAAATACTCAACTCATTTAACGGATATTCAAAAGGTAACTTGCAAAAAGGTTCCCAAAGTTCACCAATTCGACGCGAAAACGCCATGTATTCATACGGCCATATTCTATTGCGGAATTCTAGCATGACAATATACGACACATAGGTAACCAGAAGAACCGCATCTAATCTATCGTCATCGTCATTCATATCTGAGATAATCTCTTGAATATAGTTTTCGCGATATTGAACGATTTTACGATTCAAGGTGGCGGCTTTCTCTTTGTACGTCGAAGTAGTTGCTTCAACTTCTTCGTAATAATCAGCCGCCCTATCTCTGAACGCGACAAGCAGTTGCTTCTTGTCCATAATTATTTTCCTTTTCTATGTTGGGATTTTGCGTCCCGAGTTCTGCCGTCAATCGGCTTTTTAGCGTCAAGTGGAAGTATCCACATATCTGCAAGCTTTTCCGCGCCCTCGACTAGACCTTTTTCGCAAAGGAATTGAACGCGGCGCACGGTCACGCCCCATTTTTCGGCGGCTTGCTTGGTTGTCATTAAATTCATATCGACCTCATCAACTCAGCGATCTCGACAAACCTATTATACTACGCCGTGACGAATTATAGAAGTTTTTTTCTGCGTGGAGTGCAAACTTCCTGCTCAATATCATTTCACCCCTTGACAAGCCAACCTTCTGCGGGCGCGGGATGGTGCGCATGATGAGGCAAAAGTTGAGAGGCGAGGAGCGAAAATGCGTAAAAATGGGGGCGCGGGAGTCGCCCTCATTCGTCTAAAGGCCATTTCTCATGATGGGGTATGCCGCTAAACGTTCGGCAATGAGCGTTGGAGTAGGTGCGCCGCACTGCTTGCAAAGTTTGCGTTTTGGTTTTACATACCCACAGTAAGCGCAGGCTCCTCTTTGGAGGCGCTCCATAACCACACCGTCCAAGCAGATGGCGAGAGATCTTAGGTCAGTGCGAGCTTTATCAAAATAGTTAATTCGAATATTAAAATATTCTTGTCGTTTTTCTGGTGGCGCAAAACTGATTGCCTTGCTGAGATAGTCATATGCACGACCCGGGTTGCGCAGTACGCTTCTAGCAATTGAACGACTCTCTTTAATGTAGTAACTCGTTGGGAGAACATCTTGCGGCCGACATTCAGTGGGCAATGCACGCCAGCTTGGTGGTTGCAAGCGATAAAAACCTGCCCCAAATTCCCCGATTTCCATCATATTGAATAGATAAGCGACTCTTTCCAAAACTTCAAGAGCTATAAAGGTGTACTTGTGATACTGCCCCTTGCCATCGGGAAGTTGTCGCTCTCTGGCGGCAGCACAATTTGAATCGATATTTAACGCCGCCGACCCCAGTACCCATCCATTAAGACCATTCGCAATATAGGGGACGCCAACGCCCTCATACCGTTGATTATAAGCGCAGGTTAAATAGCCCGTCTCGATGTCAAACAGAAACTTCCAAGCTCTATGATTCTTTGGATTCATCGAAAGAGCTTGCTTGGCTTTTGCCACCGCCTCATCGCAACTAGTGGCAGCAATTACCTCAGCGTACTCAAGTAGGGAGTCCTCTGTTGCGCCTCCAACAACATTGACAGTGCTGGCATTCAATGTCTGTACGTTGTAATTATTGATTGCCTTTTCAACAACAAATGGCGTTCTGCAGTAGCAACAGAGAGCGGCCTCAGTATTGGGATCAACATCGAGCCGAGAACCACAAAATGGACAGACTACAGGGGTTAATGACATTCATTTACCTTTCGCACATTAAAGAACTCTCGCTTCACACGAATTTACCCAAGGTTATTCGTGCCGCCTTAAAGCCGTGAATGCCAAGCTTCGAACTGGTGCAAGCACATTGTACTATAATTCAGTTACGCTGCATGGTCATGGAAATCAGTACGATTTGTGAGGAATGGGAAATGACGGCAAGTCAATATCAGTCACCGAATCCTAATCCGAAAACCCCTTTTGCCGGAGGTCATGTCCAAGATTGCCTCCGTATTTCCGTCGCTTGTAAATTGTCACCTTAATCGCCTTGTGTGTGCGCAATACGGTGGTGACCTGTGGAGAGTATGAGGGGCTTGTATGCAGATTTTTATTGAGCCTGGCCAGGTCTGGCCGACGCGCGTTCTGTGGGAAGCATATGCCTTACCCCATGCTCAGCAGGAAGTCGAGGGACTTGAGGCGGCCGACGAGGTGGTGGCGCAGCCACTCGCGGGCGAAGGTGAGCAGGGTGTTTCCCAGCTCCTGGTACTTTGCGGTCGCGTAGCCCTCAAGCTCGCTGAAGCGGCTCGCGAGCAGTATTCGCGCCCAGTCGATAATCGCGGCGTCGATGGTGCGGTAGCCTTCCTGTGCCACCTCGAGCAGGCACTCTGCGCAGAGCACGCCGCCCTGCGCGAAGGAGAAGGCGACCTCCTCCCCTGCCCCTTTGCCCAGCGGTGCGCCGCAACAGACGCATTCGCTCAGCGAGGGGCGAAAACCGAGCTGCGCGGCCACTTTGAGTATCGTGGCAGCCGCGATGAGGGCAACTCCCTCGGCGGGCACGGCGCCGATGCAGCGCAGGGCCTCCCGGGAAAGAAAAAACAGTCGCGCCTCGGTATCGCCGTCTGCAGAAACCTTGTCGAGCAGCTCGACAATCACCGCCGCGCCCGCCGAATGGAGCACATCGGCGCGGCAGGCCTCGTTGCCACAGAGCCTGGACGCCTCGGTTACGATGTCGAGGTTGCGGCCCCTATGCAGCAATACGCGCGTCTCGGAGTACAGCTCAAGATGCACCCCCAGCCGCGAACCGGGGCGCCTGGCCCCTTTTGCGACGGCCCGCACCTGCCTGCCCTCGTCCGTAAAACCCGTGATGATGAGGTCGGTCTCGCCGAGCTTGGTCTTTTTGAGCACGAGTATCGTGGTCGAGTAGTCCGGCATCAGCGTCCCTCGCTCATCGGAGGCCCGCACTCATCAGAAGCCTGCGCTCATCAGCGTCCCGCTCTCATCAGAGGCCCTCGCCATAGCCAAAGCGTCGTATCTGATTGGCGTCGCGGCGCCAATCCCTGCGCACTTTGACGCGAAGGTCGAGAAAGACCTGGGTGCCGAGCAGAACCTCAAGGTCGGCCCGGGCCTCGCTGCCGACCTGCTTGATGCGTCCACCACCTTTGCCGATGACGATACCCTTCTGCGAATCGTGCTCGACATAGATGATGGCTCGTATCGTGTGTAGCTTCCTCCGTTTGTCAAAACTGAGCTCCTCAAGCGCCACGCCTATGGCGTGGGGAACCTCCTCAAAGGTCGTGTGCAGAAGTTTTTCCCTGATGAATTCTGCAACGAGCACTTCGAGTGGCTGATCGGTCTGCATATCCGGCCCAAACCAGCGCGGTCCCTCGGGGAGCAGGGCGCTTGCCGCCGTGAGAAAGGCATCGATGTGCTCGCCGGTACGGGCGCTGAGCGCGACCCAGGCGTCAAAGGGCGCGGTGCGGCGCGGCACCTGCGCACACAGGCGCTCGGCGGCGCGCCAGGCCGCGTCTTTTTGGGTCATGACGGTTTGCGTGTCCACAAGGTCAATCTTCGTCACGACGAGCATCCGCCGCGCGGCTGTGGCGCCAAGTGTCGAGAGCACCCACTCATCACCTGAGCCAAAGGGGGCAGAGGCGTCAAGCACGAAGGCTGCGACGTCGATGCCCTCCAGGGCCTTGACTGCTGAACGATTGAGCTCTTCGCCGAGGGCGTCATGCGGTTTGTGGATGCCCGGCGTGTCAACAAGTACGAGCTGATAGTCCTGAGCGTTCACGATTGCCCGAAACCGATGCCGGGTCGTCTGTGGCGTCGTGGAGACGATGGCGACCTTCTGCCCCATAACCGTATTGAGCAGCGTTGACTTGCCCGCGTTCGGTCGGCCGACAAGCGTGAGAAAGCCGCTTTTGAAGGGGGTCGCCACCTCCGCCGTGCCGGAGCTTGCGGGTGCGGGCGGCACGGCATCGGGTGCGGGCGGTGTGACGGGCACCGCGACGCCGGAGGCATCGGGCGCGTTTGAGGCAGGCACGCCCGTCATGGCAGCAACCGTACCGCAGCAGCGATAAAAATGGCAAGACCGATGAGGACAGCGCCCGCAGAAAGGAGCAGGACGGCACCCGCCGCCAGATCCTTTGCCGCACCGGCGCGCTCGTCGTAGCCGTGACAGGTGAGATCGACGGTTCTCTCAAGCGCACTGTTAAAGGCCTCGGCCGCCAGAACCATGACGATGCAGAAGATAATGGCGCACCATTCCCATCGTTCGAGCGCAAGAAAGGCGCCGAGAATCAGCGCCAGGGCCGCCACCGCAAGCTGAATGCGAAAGTTCCTGCTGGTTCGAAGGCAGAGCATGACGCCTCGGTAGGCACAGATGAAGGCGCTTGCGAGAGGCTGCGTCGATTGTCTCGCCACAGGCGAGGGTTGCGCCTGCGAAAGAGGTCGTATCGGTGAGGAGGGCTCTTCCGGGGGCGTCGGCTGCACCTGTGAGCTGGGCCGTGCCTGTGGCGATTGGAACATCACGAAGCCGCCTCCTCTCTATCCCAAAGGGCAAGGAGTTGGTTTTCTCGGGATTCCATGATTTCGGCCTCCCTGTCCTCTCCGTGGTCATACCCCAGAAGATGCAGGGTACCATGCACCAGAAGCAGCCGCATCTCGGCGGCGGCATCACCGGAGCGCTCCTGCGCGTGGCACTGCGCCTGGTCAGGCGCGACGACAATCTCGCCGAGGACCACCGGTTCCCCAGAGGCCCGAGGCATGCCGCCCATCTCAAAGGAAAGCACATCGGTTGGCGCATCGATGCCCCGCCAGGCGCGGTTCAGAGAATGAATCTCCGCCTCCTCCACAAAGGAAAAGGACAGCTCCGTATCGTCAGGGACGTCTTCCTGCTCCAGTACAAACCGGACAAAACGTCCGTATTCCTCAAGAGGCAGGGTGTGGCTGCTGCGGTTGTCCATCTGAATGTCCATGCGACCCTCCGCCTCCTCAAACTCAATCGAACTCAATCAGACTCAAAGCCGGCCAGCGTCTAGCCGGCGTTCGCCGAATCTGCGGCATCATAGGCACTGACGATGCGCTGGACAAGGGAGTGGCGCACCACGTCCTTGCCGCTGAGCTCGATAAACGCGATGTCGTCCACCTCCTTGAGGATGGAACGAACGCTCTTCAGGCCCGAGAGGTTTTTGGGCAGATCGAGCTGGGTCACATCGCCCGTGATGACCATCTTTGAGCCAAAGCCGAGGCGTGTGAGAAACATCTTCATCTGGTCGGCGGTCGTATTCTGGGCCTCATCGAGGATGACGAAGCTGTCGTTGAGGGTGCGGCCACGCATGAAGGCAAGGGGTGCGATCTCAATCACGCCCTGCTCGATAAGCTGGTTTCCTCGCTCCATGTCGGTCATGTCAAAGAGCGCGTCGTACAGCGGTCGAATGTAGGGGTCGATCTTCTCGTTCAGGGTTCCCGGAAGAAAGCCGAGCGATTCGCCCGCCTCAACGACCGGGCGTGTGAGGATGACGCGCCCGACCTCCTTGCGCTTCAGCGCCGCGACGGCCATTGCCATCGCCAGATAGGTCTTACCGGTGCCCGCAGGCCCGATGCCAAAAGTCACGGTATGGGTGCGGATGGCGTCAACGTAACGCTTCTGCCCGGCGGTTTTTGCCCGAATAGCCTTACCGCGATAGGTGAGCAGAATGTCCTCGCGCAGTATCGAAGGCGAGAACTCCCCGCTGCGGATGAGGTCAATCGAACTGATCAGGCCATCGGCGGTTATCTCGGTACCCTCGTCAACCATCTTCATCAGATCGGCGAACAGGGCAGTGAGAATCTGTATCTCCAATGCGTCGCCGTTTATATCGATACGATTGCCACGCAGGGTAATCCGTGCGTCAAAGCGGTCTCCGATGGCCCGCAGAAACTCGTCGTTGACGCCGACAAGACGAGCGACATCGAGATGCTCGGGAATGCTTAACGATACCTGCGTGAAGTCCACAGTGCCTCCTCAGATGGTTTGTGCGATGGCCAGAGGTGTGGCCTGTATCAGGGTATCACGGCAGCCCATAAAACGCATCGGCTCAAGGCTGCCGGGGATGCTGGCTGAGGCATCGGGGATGTGGCCAGACATGAGGCCGGGGGCGCCGCCTGAAACATCGGGGATGTCAGCGGGGGCGCCGCCTGAAACGCCGCCAGAGGCGCCCTCTGGAACGCCGATGGCCTCGGCGTGCTCGCCGGAAACATCGATGCCCTCGGCGTGCTCACCGGGAACAATCCGCACCCGGTGATAACTTTCGCTTCTCCCCCACCCCTGGCCCTCGACGAGCACGAGCTCAACCGTTCCAACCCTGCCCTGGGCATCTGTGCGGGCCAGGTCATGAGCCAAAGCACGCATCTGCCCGGCCCGCTCAAGGATGCAGGAGGCCGGCAGATGGTCATGTCGTGCAGCGGCGGGCGTACCCGCGCGTGTCGAAAAGCGAAAAACGTGCATCCGCATAAAGCCCATTTGGCGGCAAAACTCCATGCTCTGCTCGTGTTGGGCCTCGCTTTCTCCCGCAAAACCGCAGATTACGTCAGTCGTCAGGCCAAGCTGCGGCATACGTTTGCGTGCCGCGTCAACCCGCTCCCTGAAAAAGGCGGTATCGTATCGACGCCCCATTTGTTCCAGAACATGATCGGAGCCGCTTTGCAGGGGGAGATGGAGATGGGCGCAGATTCTGCCTTTCGAGGATGCCATCAGATTGAGAAGCTCGTCTGTCGCGTGCTGGGGCTCAAGGGAGGAAAGTCGAAAGCGGGGCTGTTCGCTCACGCTCAGAAACGCACTCAGCAGTTCGACCAGGTCGTGACCCTCCGAAAAATACAGGCCGATGTTTATGCCGGTCAGCACAATCTCGCGAACGCCCTGCCTCTGGGCCTCCTGCACCTGGGAGAGCAGGGTGGCAAATGACTCCGAGCGCGACCTGCCGCGAGCGTGCGTGACGATACAGTAGGCACAACGCGCGTCACATCCGTCCTGGATTTTAAGGCCCATGCGCGTAGGAAAACCCGCCCCGGTACGAAGCTGCGTTCCGCGCGGCAACAAAGCTGCCCCGTCCACGTCGCGCGGTTTCGCCCTGCGAGCCACGTCGCGCGGTTTCGCCCTGCGAGCCACGCCGCGCGGTTCCGCCGCCCTATCCAATCTGAGCGGTTCCGCCGCCCTATCCAATCCGCGCGGCCCCGCTGCCCCGTCCGCCACATCGAGCAGCAGAGACGCCCGTCTCAGGGCGCACAGGCGGTCGGGCTCAACAATGACGCGAGCGCCCAGACGTCGAAACGCCTCCTGCTCAAGCGCGACCGCACAGCCGGTGACGATGACCCAGGGGCGCGCCGCGGCCAAAAGCGCCTGCCTGATCGCCTTTCGGGTCTTTGCATCCGCTGTTGCCGTTACCGTGCAGCTGTTCACAAGAACGACGCTGGCCTCATCGAGCGCCACAAAGACCGCCCCTGCCGCCTCAAGTGCGGCGCGTATGCTGTCCGATTCGACCCTGTTGAGCTTACAGCCCAGGTTATGGACAAAAAAGCCGCCCCTGACGCGTTCAGGATCAGGCACCGAGACCTCCCAGATGGTACAAAACGATCGCAGCGGCAACAAGAGCTGCCGTCTCGGTGCGCAAAATGGTGGGTCCCAGGCTGGCAAGCTGCACACCCGCCTCACGCATCTGCACAAGCTCCGCAGGGGCAAAACCACCTTCGGGGCCGATGAACAGGGCAATCCTTGGGTTTGCGAAGACTGCTGTGGCCATGCCCCTGACGAGAAGCCCCAGAGGCATGGCCGTATCGCCTGCCTCCTCCCAGGCAAGGATACGCCCGTCAAAATCATCGGTGAGTGCAAGAGCGCCTGCGAGATCGACGGGGGCATCGATCAGCGGCGCGGTTAACCGTGTCGATTGTTCAGTCGCGGCGCGGGCTACCCGTTTCCAGCGCTCCTGCTTCGCGTTTCGCTGTGCCTCATCGAGACGAACGGTCGTTCGTTCGGCCTTGAAGGGGATGATGCGGACAAGGCCCAGCTCGGTTGCCTGACGAACAATCTGATCCATGCGGTCGCTTCTGGAGATGCCCTGCACCAGGGTAAGCTGCTCACCAACGCGGTCGATGAGGCGGCGTACGACCCGCCCTTCGAGACGCTCGCCAAAAACGGCCTCCACCTCAATCTCAAGACCCTTACCCTGGCCGTCGGCCAGCACGATATGCTCGCCGGGCCGTATCCGCGCACTGCGCAGATGCTCAGCCAGTTCGCGGGTGAGCGAAAGCGCGAGCCTGCCCTCCTCGTCCGGAGCCAGGGGGGCGTCTGTGAGAAAATGCGGCAAGGTCACGAAAGGGCATCCTTGATACGCTGCATTGGGCCCTTGCGACCGCCTATCTCATCGCCAAACTCCCGGGCCAGTTCCTCAAGCAATTCGTGCTGGCGCTTGCTCAGGTTCTTTGGGATGACGACGAGCATATGCACGTAGAGATCCCCGCGGGTATCTTTCTTAAAGCGCGGCATTCCGTGCCCTCGAACGCGTATCACCTGCTCGTTTTGGCAGCCGTCGGGTACTTCGACCTCGACTTTCTCGTTCGGGAGAATACCGTCAACCGTCACGCGGGCGCCCAGCGTAGCCTGGGTGATGGAAATCTGACGACGCACATGGAGGTCATCTCCGTCGCGTTGAAATGCGCGATGCGGCTCGACACGAACCGTAACGATCAGATTGCCGGCAAGCGCCCCGTGCAGACCCGCCTCCCCATAGCCAGAAAGACGCAGCTGCTGCCCATCGCGAATACCATGAGGCACTTCGATGGTAATCCGCTGCCGATCAGGCAGACGACCCTGCCCCTCGCAGTCCGGGCAGGGCTTGTCGATAGTCTGCCCGGTGCCGCCGCATTCCGGACAGGTCGTCTGCGTCTGCATGTCACCGAGGAAGGTTCGCTGAATAGAAACAACGCGTCCGGTGCCGTGGCAGTTTGGACAATCCACCATGGTGCCGCCCTCGCCGATGCCGGTACCACCGCAGGTCTCGCACGGCGCGAGACGGTCGTAGACAATCTCCTTCTTGGCGCCGGTCGCCACCTCCTCAAGGCTTATCTTCAGGCCGACACCCATGTCGCGGCCTTCGCGGCGAATCCCCGCACGCCCAGAAGCCGCGCCGCCAAAGAAGGTTGAGAAGAGATCGCCCATGCCAAAGCCGGAGCCAAAGAGGTCATCGAGGTCAACGTACTGATACCCACCCGAGCCACCGTAGCCCCCCACAGAGCCATAGCGGTCGTACTGGGCGCGCTTGCCCGCATCCGAAAGAACATCGTAGGCCTCGTTGAGTTCCTTAAAGCGCTCCTCGGCATCCGAAGCCTTGTTCACGTCGGGATGCAATTCGCGAGCCTTGCGCCGAAACGCCTTCTTTATCTCACTTTCGGTCGCGTCCCGCTCGATTTCCAAAATCTTGTAATAATCGACTGCCACATGCTTCCTTTCCGCGTTTCACCCAGATGCTGTTTCGTCCAGTTGCGCCAGTTGTGCTCAGTTTCGCCAGTTTTGCCAGTTTTGCTCAGGTTCCAATGGGAGCAGGGTCATCACGCAGCTGATACGCCTGCCCAGGGGGTGCCTCTTCAGGTGCTCATGGTCGGATCACCTATGATACGCGCGGCGAGGGAGACCGCCTGTATGACGGCACGGTAATCCATGCGAGTCGGCCCAAAGACCGCGACGACGCCGGTGGGCGTTTGCGTGACCAGACGCTCGGCAACCAGGGAAAAGGGGGTCAGCGTACCCCCCGACACTCCCGGCGCTCCCGACACTCCCGGCGCTCCGGATACCCCCGACACTCCCGGCGCTCCGGGCAGTCCGGATTCTCCAATCCCGACAAGCACTCTGAAACGCGTTCCCTGCAGTGCGCGTTCAAGGAAGAACCCGAGAGGCGCCGTACGTTCGATAAGCTCCATGAGCGGCACGAGGGCCTGCGCGTCATGAAACTCTGGCTGGGCGAGCAGACGGGCAAGACCTCGTTGCTGCACACTGCGTACAGGGCGGGTGAGCCACAAAACCGCGAGCAGTCCGGTCGCCTCACTCAGCATCGTGAGCGCAGAATCGGTGCGCTCCTCAAGGTCGCCGACAGAGGTGCCTGTCTGATCAAAAGGTGCCAGGGGGGCCGTCAGAGGCCGCGGGGCGGCTCCCTTTAACGCGTGATAAGCCGGATGCGTGAGCATGAGCTCGTTGACGAAGATGCGAAAGCCGGAATTGGTCGGAACACGCCCGGCCGAAGTATGTGGTGCCGTTGCCAGGCCCTCGGCCTCAAGGCCCATCAGCTCGTTTCGGATAGTGGCCGAGGAGATGTCTGTCAGATACCTCTGTGCCAGACGACGCGAGGCGACAGGCGCGGCACTGAGGACATATTCGTCCACCAGGGCGTTTAACACCCGTTGACTTCGATCGCTCAGCACGTCTCAACCCCTTCTGTGCGCATACTGTCTTCTGTCTGCGGCCTTCCAGTGCGGCCTTCCAGCTGCGACCGTCAGCATCTGCGGGCTTCGCTCGCAGCATTTTTGCTTCATGCACAATCGCGTAAGGAAAACACCTAACCAGTCATGGTAGCATTTCGGCTCGCTCCGATTGATGGCGCGTCTCAATCGTCAGCAAATTGTCATGCGTCTCTTCAATACGATCCCCCCCATACAATCTCCCCAATACGGTCCCCTGTTTGCCAAATGCGCCCTGCGCATCGGTGGGCCATTTGCTATAGTGGTACCTGCACGTCCTGCCCGCGCGCCGCGCGGGAATCCCGATTGGAGAGACCGCGGGCACACGAGGTGCCCAAAGCGGGGTATCGACTGTCCGATCATAGGTGGGCGCCAGGCCTTCAGCAACAGGAAGGCGCCAGACGGTCCGCAACAGAAGGGCGCCAGGCGTCCGGTGACAGGAGGGAGAGCGCGTTGGCAGCTCCGAGCACAGAACAGATTCGCAACATCGTCCTTGTCGGTCAGGATGGAGCAGGCAAGACCTCTCTGGCCGAGGCCATGCTTCATCTGTCCGGAAAGACCTCGCGACTGGGCACGACCCGCGACGGGAAGTCAAACCTCGACTACGACCCCGAGGAGATCAAGCGCCAGTTCACCATCTCCACCTCCATCGCGCCGATTCCCTGGAAGGACTTCAAGGTCAACATACTCGACACCTCCGGCTCCGATGACTTTCTCGGCGACACCATCGCCGCGATGGAGGTCTGCGAGATGGCGCTGTTTGTCATCGACGCCGTTGCCGGGCCGCAGATAAACACAACGAAGCTGTGGCAGGAGGCGGGGCGCGAGCGCCTGTGCCGCGCCATCTTCATCAACCACATCGACCGTGAGCACGCCGATTTTGACGCGGCCTTCTCCACACTCGTCGCGCAATACGGCCAGCGCGTCGGCGCGGTTACCATCCCCATCGGGGTGGACGCTGACTTCAAGGGTGTCATCGACATCATCCGCATGAAGGCTCGCTACCACGAGGGCGATAACGAGACCCTCGCCGAGATTCCCGCCGAATATGCCGAGCAGGCCCAGTCCGCTCGCGACAAGCTCTGCGACCTGGTCGCCGAGGCTGATGACGATTTGATGATGAAGTACCTGGACGGCGATTCCCTGACCCAGGAGGAGCTCGAATCCCTCCTCGGCAAGGCTATCGCGCAGGAACTCTTCATTCCGGTCTTTGTCGGATCGACCCTTATCGAGCAGGGCATCGCCGGCCTTCTCGACGACGTCGTCACCTATTTTCCGGCCCCCGACGCGCATGGCCCCTTCCCCACGGCAGAGGGCGGTGAGGTGCATATCGATGAGAACGGCGAGCCGGCCTTCCTCGTCTTTAAGACCGTCTCTGATGCCTTTGTCGGACGCCTGAGCCTCGTGAAGATATTAAGCGGCGTGCTGACACCGGGCACCGAACTGCTCCACGCCACCACCAAGAAGAAGGAGCGCCTGGCGCATATCTACCTGATGTGTGGCAAGGAGACCGAAGAGGTAAAAAGCGCCCGCGCCGGCGATATTGTCGTTATCCCCAAACTCACGGAGGCCCATACGGGCGACACCTTCTCCACCTCTGGCTCCATCCGCCTGGCGCCGCTGCCCTTCCCCAAGCCGCTGTACCCGGTTGCCATTGAGGCCGCGAACATCAAAGACGAGGATAAGCTCGGTGATTTTCTGGCAAAATACGCCGAAATCGATCCCTGCGTCACCCTGCACCGCGACGAGCAGACGCACCAGACCATCCTCACCACGCTTGGAGAGGGCGCGGTGAACCTGATTCTTTCTCGCATGAAGGACCGCAACGGCATCGAGGCAAAGCTCCTTGAGGTCAAGGTGCCCTACCGAGAGACCATTCGCAGGAAAGCCGAGGCCCAGGGCCGTCACAAGAAGCAGACGGGCGGCGCCGGCCAGTTTGGCGATTGCTGGGTGCGCCTGGAACCCAACCCCGGCGGGGGCTACGAGTTTCTTGACGAGGTCGTGGGGGGCCGCATCCCCAAGGGCCTGATTCCGGCGGTGGACAAGGGCATCCGCGACGCGATGCTTGAGGGTTTTTTGACCGATGATCCCTTTGTCGACCTCAAGGCCGCTGTCTACGACGGCTCCTATCACCCTGTCGACTCAAACGAGATGGCCTTCAAACAGGCAGGGCGCCTGGCCTTTCGTAATGCGTGTGAGAAGGCCGAGGTCTATCTGCTTGAGCCCTATGCCAACCTCGCGGTAACCGTGACCGAGGAGTACGCCGGTACCATCATGGGCGACTTCTCGACCCGACGCGGCCGTGTTCTTGGCAGTGGTACCGACGAGACCGGACGCACGGTCATCAGGGCACGCGTGCCCTACAAGGAGGTCGTCACCTACTCGCGCGACCTGCGCTCAATGACCCGCGGCATCGGCTCGTATACCATCGAGCTTGAGGGATACGAGGAAGTACCGGGCGATGTCTCCAAAAAGCTGGTTGCCGACTACCAGGCCCGTCGCGAAGAGATGAACAAGTAGGGCGCCGCACAATCTTTGAATACGACACGGACAGACAGTATAGGCAATGACTCCGCCCATCGATGAAGGCGTCCGTACGGCGCTCATCGCCTTTCAGAGGGCCGAGGCAAGTGACGCCGTCGTCTATCGCCGCATGGCCCGCCATGAGCGCCATGACCCGCACCGGGCCATATTCAACCGTATCGCCGAAGACGAACTGGCGCACTACGATGTCCTGAAGCGTTACACGGGCGTCGATGTGCCGCCCAGTCGTCTGAAGGTCTGCTGGTACACCCTGCTCCTCTATCTGCTTGGCTATACCTTCGTGCTTCGATTGATGGAGAAAAGCGAGGATCGCACCGCAGCCGCCTATGGGGCGCGGGCAGCCGCCATCTCCGAAACCGAGATGATTATCGCACACGAACAGGAACACGAAAGTGCCCTCGCAGGGATACTCGACGAGGAGCGTCTGCATTATGTGGGATCTGTCGTCTTAGGACTCAGCGACGCTCTCGTGGAGTTGACCGGAGCCATCGCCGGCCTGACCTTTGCGCTCGCAAACGCGCGAATCGTCGCCCTGGCAGGCATCATCACCGGCATTGCGGCGACACTTTCGATGGCAGCGTCGAACTACCTCGCAAAGCGCGCCGAGGGGGATTCCCACGCCCTGAGGGCCTCGCTGTACACCGGCATGGCATATCTGGTGACGGTCGCCATTCTCGTCACGCCCTACCTGCTGGTGCCACCAGAGCACTACCAGCTGGCCTTCGTCATCATGCTGGGATCGGTGGTGGTGGTGATAGCGGCCTTTAACTACTATCTCTCGGTGGCCGAACGGGAGCCTTTTTTCAGCCGCTTTGGGCATATGACAGCAATCAGTCTCAGCGTCGCGGCCATCTCCTTTGTCATCGGTCTCGCCGCACGCGCCCTTCTGGGCGTCGATCTGTGAGCTGGGCGGCCGGGGCTGGGGGTGGCTGTGTTGCGGGGGCGCGGGGGTTGCGGGGGTGGCGCGAAAAGCTCAATCAGCCAAAGCGATATTGGACGCCTTTGCTGGCGGCGGGGTAGCGCCATTGCTGAATGATTGTGTCGCCGCAGGCGATGCGGCAGCTTCCGCACTCCAGGCAGCCGGCGTAATCAAAGCTCGGCCTGCCCTCCTCGTTAAAGCGGTACAGAGCAGCCGGACAGAGCCGCACGAGTTTGGCAAACTCCTCATGTGCCGGGTCTGCGGCAAGGACGATATGGGCCTGCTCCTCATCGACCTCGTAGCGGTCAATCGCGAGCCAGGCATCGACATTGACCGGCGACGGGCTAGCCTGCGGGGCGGCCTGCGGGCTAGCCTGCGGGGCGGCGGACACGGCGCAAGCGTCTCGCGGGGCGGCCTGCGGGGTGGCCTGCGGGTCTCCTTTTGAGTCCCCTTCGCGCAATGCGTCACTCATAAGGCCCTCATCCCCCTTCGCAGATCCTTCAACAGGTTCAAGGGGCCCGCCTCCCTGAGCAGCGGCCCAAGCGATTTGCTCAGCGGGAGGGCAGGCGTGCCATCGACGGTAAAGAGACGCTCAAGTGCCTCGTTTGCAAGGGCGGGATAGGCAGAAAAGAGGCGGGGGGTCTGCTCAAGATAGTGAGGGGCCCGGCGAAACTGCCGCATGTCTTTGAGGACAAAGCTCTCCTCAAGTGCCTTTTGATAGCGTCGAAGCCCGTCACTGTGCACATCTCCTGCCTCCAGGGCCGCCACGGCAACACGCCCGGCGCAACTGCCCGAGGCCAGGGCGTAGTCCATGCCGCGCACCTGATAGCCAAGGTTGAGACAGAGCATGGCCGCATCGCCGGCCAGAAGCACGCCGTCTTTTGCAAGCGGCGGCATCGCGTCAAAGCCGCCCTCCGGCACCAGATGCGCGGAGTACTCAAGCAGGGTGCCTCCCCTGAGAAGTGTCGCTATGGCCGGATGCTCCCGAAAGTCTTCAAGCATCTGAGAGACCGAGGTCTGCGCCTGCATCGCCTCCTGTATCGTGACGATAAGGCCAAGTGAGAGCGAGTTTTGGTTCGTGTAGAGAAAACCGCCGCCCACATGCCCCTTCGTCACGTCCCCGACAAAAAGCCAGGCTGCGCCCTCGCCCTCCTCACATTGAAACCGGTCACTGATTGTGCGCTCGTCGAGTTCGATGACCTGCTTGAGGCCAAGTGCGAGTGTATGGGGAGCAGGACGGGCAGCGGCGGTCAGCTCTTCGCGCAGCAGCGAGTTCGCGCCATCGGCAAGCACGACAAGCTCGGCGGTAATCTCGTCTTCGCCCGCCCGTATGCCTCGGACTCTTCGCGAAGACGGCTGTGAAGACGCCTGCGAAGGCGACTGCGAAGAGGGTCGCGAGGAGGACTGCGAAGGCGGCTGCGAAGACGGTGCAGCTTCATCTGTTTCGTAGACAAGCCCTTCGACCGGAATGCCATAGATGACCTCCGCGCCCGCATCCTCTGCCCTGCGTGCAAGCCACTGATCAAAAGGCGCCCGAAGCACCGTGTAGGAATCCCGCCTCGCCTCGCGCATCTTCTCGGAGGTGAAATCGAGGGTCGTGCTGGCGTCCGGTGTGATAAAGGAGATGCGCTCGTGGCTGATGCGCCGTTCAAGGGGAGCATCGCGCGCCTGATCGCCGAGAAGGGCTGTGAGCGCGTGGGTGTAGAGGCGACCGCCGGTCATATTCTTGGCACCGGCGTATTCGCCGCGTTCGACGATAAGCACGCTTCTGTTCGCTCGCGCAAGTTCCAGGGCCGCCGCAGAGCCGGCACAGCCTGCGCCGACGACAATCACCTCAAAATCGGCCATCGCTCAGCCCCGGTCCGTCGCACCCGACGCAAGGGCCTCGCTCAGGGCCGGGAGCACCTCGCGCAGGTCACCGACGATGCCCAGGTCGCATTGGGCAAAAATCGGGGCGTCTCTGTCCCGGTTCACCGCGATGATTGCGCCTGCCCTGTTGATGCCAATCAGATGCTGCATCTGACCTGAGATGCCCGCCCCGATATAGACCCGGGGCCTGAGAGTCTTGCCGGAGACGCCAAGGTACTGCTCATGCGTAAACCAGCCCTCGGTCTCGGCCAAAGGGCGGGTACAGGCCAGCCCCGCGCCGAGCTCATCGGCAAGGGCAGTTGCCAACGCGAGGTCCTCGCGCGCGCGAAAACCGCGCCCGCAGCCGACGACAATCTCGCTTTGCGCAAGATCCGTGCCTGAGGATTCAATCGCGCGCTCTTCAACAACGCGGGCGGTGCCGCGCCGCTCGGCGCGGGGCTCAACCCACCTCAGCTCAAGACACTCTGCCGCTCGAACCTCGGCGTCCAGCACAACGGGTTCCTGAGTCTCGGAAGCAAAAACGCCCGCACCGACGCAGAAGAATGCCACGGGGCCGCTGAGGGCAAGGCGCTGTTCGGCAAGGCCGCCAAAGTACAGGACGCCGGCCTCGTATGAACCAGCGCCTGTCGCGCGCAGATGCGTGACGTTGCAAAACAGCGAGGAGGCCTGACGGGCGGCCAGGCCACCCACAAGCACCTTGAGGGAGCGCGACGGCTCGACAAGGACGAGGCCGGCTTCCTCTCCCTCAGCAAAGGCAAGGATGCTCTCGAGGGCTGTCTCAAGCGGAGCGCCTTCAGGCAGGGCAAGGTGCGCGAGACGCTCAGCAGCAAGCGACGCCGCCCAATCGGGGGCGGAGGGGTTTTGGTCGATGACAACAAGCGTCGCAGATGAGGCGCCGAGCAGTCGTGCCCCGGCGAGGAGCTCAGCTGCCGTATCGGCCTGTCGCGCAAAAATCAGTGAGCGCATGCAAAACCCCTTCCTATCCGATGAGCGCCGCGGCTTCGGCGCAAAAGACTCTGAGGCCCTCAGAAGAAGCTGCCTCATACATCCGGGCGGCCCGCTTTTGACGCGCGGGCGCCCGCGTCTCAATGAGCTCAAACCGCGTGGCTCCCCCGCTCTTTTCAATATCCGCAAGGTCAAGCGCAAGCTCGGCCGCCGTCAGGACGCTGACCGGCTTTTTGCCGGCCGCCAGTATCTCCTTCATGCCACAGATGCGCGGCGTGGCAATATCGGGCATGACCGAGACGACGAGCGGAAGTGTGCAGGCGAGTGTCTGCTCGCAGTCTTCAAGCTTCCGTTTGAGGGAAAGCCTGCCGTCCTGGGCGCCTGCCCACTCCCAGGCGACCACCGCGTCAAAGACCAGGGTGTCAAGCGCCGCGGCAAGCTGCACATCGACCTGCTGGGCAAAGCGGTCGGCCGAACCGTCTCCGCAGACGACGAGATCCCACGTGCCGCGCTTTGCAATCATGGCAGCGAGGGCCCGGGCGGTCTCGAAACTGCCCCAGTCGCGAGCCGCCTCATCGAGCAGCATGATGAGTTCGTCGGCGCCGCGCGCGAGGATATTCTTGCGCAGCTTGCTGTCATCTATCTCTGGCCCACCCACCGTAAGGACGGTAACGCGTGAACCCTCTTCGAGGGCCGCCAGCTGAACGGCCGCCTCCAGCGCGTTGAGGTCATACAGGCTCGCCACCTGATGCGCACGCGAGGTATCAAGGCTGCCGTCGGAGGCAAGGGCGATGTCCTGGTCATCGAGGACGACCTTCAGGGCGACGATAATCTCCACGGTGTGCTCCTACTTCCTGGCATAGCGCCTGGCGAGCTGCCGCCCGGCGATATGGACCATGATCTCATTAGTGCCGCCGGCAATCTCCATCCCGCGGCAGTCCTTCCATATTCGCCCGAGGCGTGTCTCGGTTGTAAAGCCCAGTCCGCCATATATCTGGAGCGCCTCGGAGGCAACCTGGGTGCAGGCCTGCGCTCCATAGCGTTTGAGCAGGGCACTCTCGATACGAACCGGTTGACCGGTGTCAATCATCCAGAGGGTTCGATAGAGCAGGTTGCGTGTGTTGAGCAGGGCGATTTCCATATCGGTGAGCTTCTGCTGAATCAGCTGGTAGGAAATGATTGGCTTGCCAAAGGTCTCACGCTCGCCTGTGTAGGCGGCAGCATCGTCCATGGCGGCCTGCGCGATGCCAAGACACTGGGCGATGATCAGGCAGCGCTCCATCTCGTAGTTCTTCATGAGGTTTTTAAAGCCCTCGCCGGCCACACCGACACGCATATCCTCAGTGAGCACGACATCGTCAAAGAACATCTCGCAAAACGGCATGATCTCGGCACCTATCTTGTGCAGGCTCGACGTGCTGAGGCCGGCTGTCGTACGCGGCACCAGCCACATCGACATGCTGCGGTTATCGGGCGAGGGATCCTCGTCCTTGGCCGCAACGAGCACGTTGGGCAGAGATTCGCCGGCCGTCACCCAGGTCTTCTGTCCGTTGAGGAGAAAACTGCCGTCTGCCTGCCTGCGGGTGACCGTGCTCATGGAGGCGTTGTCCGAGCCGGCTCCCGGTTCTGAAAAGCCCAGCGAGAACAGGGGCTTTCCCTCTTCGAGGTAGGTTTCCAGACACAGCCGAATCTGCTCCTCGTTGCCAAAATCAATCATGTCGTTGACAGCCAGCACATTGTTCAGAAAGGGGGTCAGGCAACCCGAGGCATGGGCAAAGCGCTCGGTGAGAATGCCCAGGGTCACCCGGTCGCAGGGCACGCCGCCGTATTCTTCCGGCAGGCCAATCAGCGCAAAACCGGCTTCGAGATAGGCCCTGGTCAGTTCGTCGGGAACGCTTTGCTCGGCGTACATGCGGGTAATGAGGTCATCTGGCATCGAGCGTCTCACAAACTCGTCTATACTTTCGATGAGGAGTTCCTGTTCGTCTGTGTAGGAGAAATCCATTACCGCCTCCAACCATTCGCCGCGAGGTCATAATGCCTTTGATGAGAAGATAGCATAAACTATAGGCTCTGATACTCTGAAGGAGGTTCTATTCCGTGACGCCCCTGCAGATAGCCGCGCTCGCCATCTTTATCGCTGTGATGATTCTCATCGTCTCCGAGAAGGTTCATCGCACCCTGGCCGCCCTGCTTGGGGCCGCGCTTGTCCTCGCCAGTGGCATCGTCCCCTTTGAGGCAAGCCTTGAGCATATCGACTTTAATACGCTTGGCGTCCTTGTCGGCATGATGCTCTTCGTGGCCGCCATAAAGCCTTCGGGACTTTTTGAGTATGTGGCTATCAGGGCAGCAAAACTCGTGAAGGGCGACCCCTGGCGCATCATGGTCGCACTCGTCATCATCACCGCACTGCTCTCGGCCCTGCTCGATAACGTCACCACCGTGCTGCTCATTGGGCCAATGACCTTCATGATCTGCCGCGAACTGAAGCTCGACCCCGTTCCGTTCTTCATCACGCAGATACTCGCGTCAAACATCGGGGGAACCGCCACACTCATCGGCGATCCTCCCAATATCATGATTGGCTCGGCCACGGGCTTGAGTTTTGTGGATTTTCTCGCCATCGACGGACCCATTGTCCTTGTCGTCCTTGCGGTAACCATCCTCTGTTTTCGCTTTATCTACGGCCGTAAACTGGCCGTTGGGGATGAGTATCGCGCAGCCATCATGGCTCTTGATGAGAAGGAGGCCGTCGCCGACAGGGCGCTTTTTATCAAGGGTATCGTGATGATTTGCCTGCTCACAGTCGCCTTTGCGCTTCATGGCGTGCTGCATCTCGAATCCTCGGTCATCGCCCTGTGTGCTGCGGCGGTCATGATGCTGATTGGAAAGCAGAATGTCGAGAAGACGGTCGAGAGCGTTGAGTGGGCGACGATTGGTTTTTTTGGCGGCCTGTTCATCGTTGTCGGTGCCCTGGTTGAGACCGGGCTGGTCGAGCAGGTCGCGCTTTTCCTCGTCGACGCCACCCTTGGCCAGGAAGTCCTCGCCATCCTTGTGGTGCTCGTCGCCTCGGCGGTCATCTCGGCGATACTGGATAACATCCCCTTTGTGGCGACGATGATACCGGTGCTGCTCACCATGCAGGCAAACGGCGTGGACACCGAGCCTTTGTGGTGGGCCCTTTCGCTCGGTGCCTGCCTGGGCGGCAACGGCACCCTTATCGGTGCCAGCGCAAACGTCGTTCTGTCGGGAATATCCACGCGGGAGGGCTACCCGCTCACCTTCATAGATTTCCTGAAGATCGGGGCGCCGCTGATGTTGCTTTCTATCCTGCTGTCCGGCGTCTACCTCGTACTGCGGTTTGGAGTGTAGAAGCAGCGAGTCCTGCCCAGACGTTTTTCTCCTTACCCTTTTCGCCTGACGCTTAATTTCTCAGGGATACCCTATAAGAACGGGTAATCGTAAGGGGCAAAGGAGACCGCATAGGTTCCGCAGAAGCATTTGGAGCAGGTCGGGGCGCGTACGTTCAGAGACGTACGGTGAAAACCGTCACGTCGTCGGGGGTGCTTTGGATGTCGATTTCGCCACCGAGGCGGTCGAGCGCGGCCTTGACGATGCTGAGTCCAAGGCCGTAGTTGCCTCCTTCTGCGCTGCGTGCCCTGTCTGCCCGATAGAAGCGCTCAAAGAGGTGCGGCAGATCCTCAGAGGCAATGCCCGCGCCGCTGTTTGCCACCGTCAGGGTGACCCCCTGTCGCGGACGCCTCGCTGGGCGCGCTTCCGGTCGTGAAGGCGGCTTTGTTGCCAGGGCAGCCGCAGACGACAGCGTAACGGAAGTCTCGTGCATACTCACTTTTACAAAGCCGCCCTCATCGGCATACTTCACGGCATTCTCAATCAGAGCGAACAGAACGACTTCCACCAGAGCCTGGTCGGTTAAGCGAACGATTCCGCCTTCGATATCCACGGTAAGCGAAAGGTGCCTTGCCGCGGCTGCTGCAAGAAAGGCCTCAGCTGCCTTCTCGGCCATCGCGCTCAAATCGACCAGATTCTCCGCCGGTGCGTCCTCAGCCTCCTCGATGCGGGCATATGTCAAAAGCTCCTCAATCAGTCGCTGCATACGGTCGGTGCCGATGCGCAGATAATCGAGCCATTCCCGTTGGCTGGAGATGGTCTGCTGCTCGTTGGCAAGCAAAGCGTCACTGTTCGCAGTGATGATGGCAAGCGGTGTCTTGAGTTCATGCGAGGCATCCGCGACAAACCGGCGCTGCTGCTCCCAGGCCTGCTCCATCGGCCGGATGGAGCGATTGGCAAAAAAGCGGCTGACAAAGAAGATAGCAGCCAGGGCAAACAGTCCAACCAGCGGGAAGGTCAGCAGCAATCCATGCAGGGTGTTACGCGAATCGGTGATGTCCAGAAAATGCGCCTCGTAATAATCGACCAGAAAGCCAAGCGATTCGGAATCTCTCAACAGCTCTGTCTGGCCACTTCTCAACACGGTGAACTCGTCATGATAGGCTCGCATCGGAGCCACCTCATACAGCCAGTGACGACCCGCCAGCTCGAACTCGCCACCTTGCTGATGCTGCCAGGCATAGGCGGCTGCCTGACGATAGAAGTCCTCAGACTCATCGGCTGCGACTCCGGTCGCAACATCGGAGGGCACGGCACCCGGGTTGATACTGGAGATTTCACCTTTGTTGTCAATCATGAGAGCAAATGAGCGATATGGCTGTCCGTCCAGCACCTCTACCATAGCCTCGTTGCCCTCACCCCCATAAAGCATGATGCGTGCGTCGCCCTCCGCAATGGCTACCACGCTTGCCGCGCTGCCGAGCTGTTGGAGCCGGTATCTGTTCTCGGTATTGATGTTGTTGCTGGTCACAAGGTAGACTGCGGTAAAGGATGCCAGGAGTATCAGGCTTGTCAGCACCATGTTGAGAATAAGGATGCGGTTGCGAAGCCGCCTGAACAGGGGGAGATGTTTCATGCGGGACGACCTTCGTTCCCAGGGCGACCTTCGTTCCCAGGGCGCCCTTCGTTCCCAGGGCGACCTTCGTTCCCGGGGCGACCTTCCTTCCCAGAGCGACCTTCATTCCCAAGGCGCCCTCCGTTCCCAGGGCGACCTTCGTTCCCAGGGCGGGTAGCGCGACGCGCAGTCGCGTCTTTCTCTACCGCGTCCAGGAGCGTGTAGCCCATGCCACGAACCGTACGGATGCTCACGGTCGAGCCGAGATGTGCAAGCGTCTTGCGCAGCAGCGAAACGTGCGCCTCGACATGATTGCCGCCTGCATCGGTGTCGTAACCCCAGAGTTTACGCAATACGGTCTCCTTGGCGACGATGGTACCCGCATTCGCCATCAGCAGCTCAAGCAGCTGCGCCGCCTTGACACTCAGCTGCTCCTGGCGTCCGTGGTGGGTCAGCGTCAAGGCCTGCGGCATCAGACTAAGATCGCCGAACTCAAGTGACCCTCTGGTAACAATTCCGGCAGCACGCCTGCTCAAAGCGCGGATTCGTGCGAGCAGCTCATCGCTGTGAAAGGGTTTTGGCAGATAGTCGTCCGCTCCAGCATCCAGCCCCTGTATCTTCTCATCCGTGGCACTGCGGGCTGTGAGCAGGATGATCGGCGTCGCAATGCCCTCGGCGCGAAGCCTCCGCAGGACGGACAGGCCATCCAGGTCGGGGAGCATGATGTCAAGAATAACCAGGTCGTAGATGCCCGTGGAAGCGTAGGCCAAACCGTCGCTTCCACTGAAGACCATATCGACCGCGTAGTGGTTCTTCTTCAAGACCTCGGCAAGCGCGCGAGCGATGTACTTCTCATCTTCTACCAGCAGTATCCTCATGGGTCTCTTCTGCCACCGGGTCGCATACGTTCAGTTGCCATGCGGATTGCCGATGTCGTCGGCATCAACGACGCTGTCGAGGGCGATATTGCTGCTTTCGTCGCTACCGATGAGAGAATCGCTGCTCCCGGTGCTGATGGCAAGGATGTCGTCGCTCTCCTCGATGACCCTGAGCCCCTCGGGAACCTCACTGCTCCAGGTCTCGCCGCCGTCGGTGGAATACTCCACTTCACCGTCCTGCGCCCTTCTGAGCGCATATTCCGTCTCCGCCCCCTCCGCATCAGATGGGAGGCCCCGGATGTCGAGCACGACTGCATCGTCGGCGCTGATGAGCGTCCCACCCTGCCCGTCAGTGTCGAGCGAAAATCCATCGGGATAACCCTCTGTCCACGTCACGCCGCCATCGGTTGAGTATCGGGTCAGGCCGTCCTCGCTGAGAAGCATCAGGCTGGCCTGCCCGCCGTCTGCCTCATCGGCGGCGAAGGCAGAGGTGTCGTCCAGGTTAAAGTGCAGCAGCAGGGTCACGGTAACGAGCAATGCGGCGACCCCAAGCGACCAGGCAAAAAGTCTGAGACTGCGGGGCAGGCCGCTCTGGCCCTGTGCGGTCTGTTCCGATACCATCTTGCCCTGTGCAAGCTGCCCCTCGATAGCCTGGTTCTGTGCGGCCCATTCCTGCTCTCTCTGTTCATGCATCCTGATCACATCCTCTTCATGTGTTTTCCAGCATCAGATCGTTTGGAGCTTTCGCTGTCAGACGGTTTTCTTTCGCACCCATCAGACTCCCTCCATGATACAGGCCGAAGTTGTGCTCAAGCTGAAAAACGGGAAGAAACTGACCTTCGTTGCTGAACTGGCGGATAAGCTGCTTGAAGGCATCACGAAGGCCTCAAACGCGTATCGGGCAATCTGCGATAAACAGGGTATTCGGATTGAGAAAATAATCTTGCGAACAAATGTTCGGTTCTGTTATACTGAGATTGAACGATACGGACTGAGTCGCAGAGGAAGACAGAAGGTGTCCCACACAGGCAGCGTTGAGGACATGGACAGAACCAACATCGAGGGCTCATCGCACAGGGCATCAGAGAACCTGAGTGCCGTCGGGCACCTTGCGCCCTGGTCAGGGCCGGCCGTCCTGCTTCTTGACCTGGATGCCTTCTTCGCCTCGGTTGAGCAGCTCGACCACCCCGAATGGCGCGGCAAGCCGGTCATCGTCGGCGGAGACGCGCAGCGCCGAGGCGTTGTCTCAACCTGCTCCTATGAGGCGCGAGCCTTTGGTGTGCGCTCCGCCATGCCTTCGGCTCAGGCAAGGCGTCTGTGCCCCAATGCCATCTGGACGCCGGGTAACTTTCCGCGCTATATCGAACTTTCCCAGCAGGTCATGCGCATCATGACCGAAGCCTCACCACATCTTCAACAGGTCTCCATCGACGAGGCCTTTCTCGATGTCTCCCCCGGACGTTTTGTCGGCGAACACCCGGTGCTCATCGCCCATCGCATCCGCGAGCAGGTTGCCAAACTGGGCATCACCTGCTCCATCGGGCTCGGTGTCTCAAAAAGCGTCGCGAAGGTCGCCTCGGACCGGGATAAGCCAAACGGTCTGACCGTCGTCTATCCGGGCAGCGAGGCCGCCTTTCTCGCTCCTTTGCCAATCCGCGTGATGTCGGGTGTTGGCCATGTGGCAGAGCGGCGCCTGCACGATTATGGCATCTATACGCTGGGCGCACTGGGAGCGGCCGACGAGGACACGCTGCGAAGCGTCTTTGGAAAAAACGCCCAGATGATGCGGGAGCGCTGCCTGGGATGCGACCGCTCCCCGGTCGAGGCGGACGAGAAGGTAAAGTCTGTCTCCAACGAAATGACCTTCTCCTCTGACCTCAAAAAGGCCGCTGAGATACGCCGGGCGGTTGCGATGCTGGCAGCAAAGGTCGGTCGCCGTCTGCGCCATAAGGCGCTCCGTGGCCATACGGTCATGTTAAAGCTGCGCTTCGGCGACCTCAGTCTGCGCACCGCACAACAGACACTTGCCGAGGCCGTGGACAACGAGCGCGTCTTTACTCCCGTCCTGCACGCCCTCATACCCCAGATTTGGCAGCCGGGTGAGAGCCTGCGTCTCGTGGGGGTTGCCGTCTCTGGCTTTGATGAGCGGCCTGCGCAGCTCAGTCTCTTCGGAGATGAGGCGGGTGCGGAGGAGCTGACAGGAGATGTGGACAGGGCCGGCGACGGAAATCGCGATGGAGGCCAGCACGCGACAGGCGCGAGGGCCTCCCATGGGCGAGCACAGCGCTCACTTGTTGAGGCGACCGATCGGGTCAGGGATCGTTTTGGAGAAGACGCGCTTTCCTACGGTCGCGAACTGCTGTTCAAAGACAGGGGCACCGGCACCATCGCGCAGAAAAAGGATGACTACAAAGACCCGCTCGCCTCAACGGTCACTTCTGACGAGGGCACGCCGCCTTCGTTGGATGAGGGTACGCCGCCTTCGTTTGATGAGGGTACGCCGCCTTCGTTGGATGAAGAGGCTGCGGTCGCTTCTGACGAAGGCTCAATGCCCACAATCCGCCCCACGCGCTCGGAATACTGAGGCTCGATGATGCCCGCCTCGGCCACATCGATCAGGGGGACATCGCTCCAAAGGGTTTCAAGGCGGTAGAAATCGCGCAGGGCCGGCTGAAAGATGTGTACGACAATCTCGCCATAGTCAAGCAGAACCCAGGTCTGCTCATCCAGCCCCTCCCGCCCGATGGGCTTGATGCCTGCCTGTGTGCGCAGAGCCTCCTCAACCGCCTCGCCGATGGCATCGATCTGCCGCCTGTTCGCACCCGTGACGATGACGAAGTAATCCGTAATGAACAGGGCATCGCGCACCTCCTGCACGATGATGTCCATCCCCTTGCGCTCATCGGCCGCCCGCGCCGCGATAAGCGCCCACTCCCTTGGAGTGCTGCTGCCTGCAGGCGTTCTGCTCTCGGCGTTTCTGTCTCCAGCGTTCCTCACCGCATCCGCCACACCCGCCGCGCCGCCCGCCACACTTGTCACACCCGCCACACTTGTCACACCCGCCACACCCGTCACACTCGTCACACTTGTCACAAGACCTCCCTCAGCTGTTGTCTGAGCCCTCGTCAGTTACCGGCACGTTCACGTGCGATGTAGGTATTCCACACCTCGAGCGAATCGGGGTGGATAAAGCGATGTCGCCGTATCAGATGATCCATCGTCATCTCAAAGGAGCGCAGGAAGAGCGTCTCCAGCGAGACCTTGCCAACGCTGGCGCGCAGAGACGTGAGATTTCCCTGGGAGCGGAGCGGTTCAATCATGTCGGCGACGTAGATAACCATGTCAAGGTCGCTCATATCCGGCGCTGCGGAGGTGTGTCGGGCGATGGCCTGGATGATGTCTCCCCCAAGTTCCGGAAAGGCCCGCGCGACCGCCACCGCACCCGTCTGAGCATGCAGCAACATCGCCATATCCTCAAGGCGGGCCACCAGGGGAATGTCGAACTCCTTCACCCGCGCCAAAAGCTCCTCATCGGTCAGGTCCTTGTCCCAGTCGTGCAAAAGGCCGGCAAGCCAGGCCTTCTGGGGATGAACGCCATAACTTATTGCCATTGCCTGGGCGGTATCCGCAACACTGAGCGAATGCAGGAATCGATAGGCGCTCAGCCGCGCCTCAAGCTGCTCACGCGCAGGCGCAAACAGGGCCTCGATGCCCTCAGCATGCCCCGTACTCATACGTCGGCCCCGCCGAGGGAAGTGCGGCGAGAAGATTCGACCGCCGCCCCGACGCGAGAAGACTCGGGGGCTTTCTCGGCACGATACAGGCCCCGTTCAAGGATGTAGGCATACACCGGCTCGGGCACCAGATAGCGAAGACTGCGCCCGGCTTGAGCCAGGGCCCGCAGCTCGCTTGCCGAGATGCTAAGCGGTATCGTGTCGATAGCCTGCATGACAAAGGTGGTGGCGAGCGCTCCCCAGGCGGGCTCGGTCTGCGGCCGGTCGGCAACAAGGATCGTCGCCATCCGGGCAATCTCGGCAGCGTCTTTCCACCCATCCAAATCGCGGGCGGTATCGGCGCCGAGAATAAAAAACAGCTCGACCTCATCACCATACAGCGTTTTAAGCGCCCGCAGGGTGTCGATGGTGTAGGTGATACCCGGACGGTCTATCTCCATCCGACTGGGCTCGAAATGTGGGTTTTCGGCAATGGCCGCCGCAAGCATGGCAAAGCGGTCCTCTGCGGGCGTCGTCGCCCGACCCTGCTTCCAGGCAGGGATGCCGGTTGGCATGAAGAGCACGCGGTCGAGCCCATACTGCGCGTATGCCTGCTCGGCAATGTGCAGATGACCGAGGTGCACCGGGTCAAAGGTGCCACCGATAATGCCGAGCCTGCGGGTCATGTCGCTTCTCGCCGGATCTGGCCGTCGCCTTCCAGGATGAACTTCGTCGAGGTCAGAGCGTCAAGCCCCATCGGCCCACGAGCATGCAGCTTCTGCGTCGAAATACCGATCTCCGCGCCGAGGCCAAACTCGCCGCCATCGGTAAATCGTGTCGAGGCGTTCACGTAGACCGCCGCCGAATCGACCGCAGCCACAAAGCGTGAGATGGTCGCGTAGTCCTGGCTGAGAATCGCGTCGGAATGATGCGTGCCGTAGCGGTTGATGTGCGCAATCGCCTCATCAACACCACTGACGCATTTGAGGGAAATCTCAAGTGCGAGATACTCGCGCGCCCAGTCATCCTCCGTCGCAGCGACGACCATGTTGCGCGTCTCGTCCTCTGTGCCCTGCGCAAGCGTATAGCAGGTCGCATCGGCATGTATGAGAACGCCCGCGGCGGCCAGCGCCCTGAGAAGCGTCGGGACAAAGCGCTCAGCGGCAACCGTATCCACAAGAATCGACTCGATGGCGTTGCAGACCCCCGGCCGCTGCGTCTTTGCGTTGAGCGCAATGGGCACGATGATGTTCGGGTCAGCGTCCTTATGAAGGTAGAGATGGCAGTTGCCCTCCCCGGTCTCGATGACCGGAACTTTGGCATGCTCGACCGTCGAACGGATCAGCGATGCCGACCCGCGGGGGATAAGGACGTCTATGAGCCCGCGCGCACTCATCAGCTCGACAGTCGCCGCCCGGTCGGTCGTCTCGATGGACTGCAGCCAGTACTCGGGCAGGCCAGCCGTGCGGCCGGCCTCATACAGGACCCTGGTCATTGAGAGATTTGAACGGTTGGCAAGCGAGCCTCCACGCAGCACGCAGGCGTTGCCGGTCTTCAGGCAGAGCCCGGCGGCATCGGCGGTGACGTTGGGTCGGGCCTCATAGATCATCGCAACGACACCCAATGGCACGCGCACACGACGCAGACGGATGCCGTTGTAAAGCGTACGCCCCTCGACAATGGTACCGAGAGGGTCGTTTTGGGCGGCCAGCGTAAAGAGAGCGGACGCAATGTCGACAAGGCGGCTCTCGGTGAGCAGCAATCGGTCAATAAGGCTTTCCTCAACACCTTTTTCGCGAGCAGCCGCCACATCAAGGGCATTTTCTGCAAGCAGATAGTCCTGCTGCTTCCCGAGGGCATCCGCCATCGCCAGCAGGGCCGCATTGCGCGCCCGCGCGTCAAACTGCGCGAGCATCTCCGCGGCCGCTCGCGCCTGATGTGCCTTTGTCATAACCTCACTCATGGTGAGTCCTCCTTCGCTTCGCTGTCAACGCCCGCTCCCCTGTGCCTGGGGGCGCCTCCAGGGGTCTGGGAGCTCTCTGGGGCCTCCAGGGGCCTGGAACCTCTCTGGGGCCTCCAGGGGTCTGGGGCCTCTCAGATGGCGCCTCCCGGTCCGTGTCGCCTCTCAGATGTCGCCTCTCAGATGTCGCCTCTCAGAATACCACCAGTTCGTCTCGATGGATGAGCTCTCTGTCCGCCAGATGGGCAAGCCGTGCCTCTCTGAGCAACTCGCCGCTCTTATGACCCGCGGCCAGGCTCAGCTCCTCTGAGGAATAACGGGAGATTCCGCGCCCGATGAGAAAGTCGCTTTCCGTACGAATGTCAACGGCGCTACCCGAGGGGAAATTTCCCTGTACCGCTCGCACGCCGACCGGCAGCAGCGAACCGCCCTGCTCACGCAGGGCGCGCACGGCCCCCTCGTCGATGAACACCGAGCCACGCACCGAGCCGCTGAGCGCGATCCAGAGCTTCTTGGCGCTTCTTTGATGTCGAGAGCCTTCCTGGACAAAGCGTGTGCCGATATGCTTACCGCAGACCGCATCGATGAGCGCATCGGAAAGATGCCCCTGGCAGATGACCATCGGGATGTCAGCCGCCATCAGCATCCGTGCAGCTTCGATCTTCGTGACCATGCCGCCACTGCCCCGCGAACTTCCCGCCGCTCCGGCAGCCGCAACAAGCTCCTCGGTAAAACTGCCAATCCGGTCGAGAAGCTGCGCATCCTCGTCAAGGCGCGGATCGGCGGTGTAGAGCCCCTCAATGTCGCTGAGAAGCACGACGAGGTCGGCCCTGACGAGGATGGCGACCTGGGCGGCAAGCGTGTCGTTGTCGCCAAAGCGAATCTCGTCGATGGCAACGCTGTCGTTCTCGTTAATCAGGGGCACAACGCCCAGTTCAAGAAGGCGCTCAAGCGTATCGCGGGCGTGGAGATATGCCTCGCGGTTCTCGATACCATAGCGCGTCAGCAGAATCTGGCCAAGCCGCAGACCCCTTGCTTCAAGCGCAAGGGCGTAGCTGCGCGACAGGGCCATCTGCCCAACCGCGGCGGCGGCCTGCAGGGTGGGGATGTGGTCGGGGCGATCCGGCGGCAGACCAAGGGTCTCAAGCCCGGCTGTGATAGCCGCCGAGGTGACAATCAGCACCTGAGAGCCCTGCTCGCGCAGCCAGGCGACCTGGCGGGCAATGTCTTCAATAAAGGCTGCGTCGAGACGACCGTGCTCGTCGGTCAGCGTTGAGGAGCCAATCTTTACTACGACACGAGCGGCCGTAGCTGCCGTGGCTGCCGTGGCGGCCGTAGCCGCCGTGGCGGCCGTGGCGGCCGTAGCTGCCGTAGCTGCCGTGGCGGCCGTAGCTGTTCCTGTGCCGGTCGCCTCGCCTGTTCGCCCGCCGGTCGCCTCAGTTGCCGTATCGGCCAGCTTGCCCGTCAGCTCATCTGTCATCCGCGCCACCATCACGTTCTTCCTCCTCACCATCCGCTTCGTGGGCGGCCTCCAGGGCGCTCTCAAAGAGAAAGGAGCGCCCGAGGATGCGTATCTCATCGCCATTGCGTGCACCGGCCTCCACCAGTGCCTTCTCAACTCCCATGCGCTCCAGGCGGCCCTGCAGATAGGCGATGGCCTCCTCATTTTCCCACTCAGTCTGGATGACCATCCGCTCAACCGCCCTGCCCTCGACGGAAAAGACGCCGCCGCCGAGCGCGCGGACGGCAAAGGTGCGCTCCTTCTGCTGACGCCGCACTTCCCAGACCTGCTCGTAGTGCGCATCCTTTGCCCCGGCGCCCACGCCCTCGGCGCCCACGCCCTCGGCGGCGGCGCGCAGCTCATAGACCCGTTCCGCAACCGCAGCAATCAGGGCGTCGATGCCCTGGTCGGTCACGGCAGAAACCGCGAAGGCTTCAAACGTGACGAGGTCTTCGTCAAACTCGTCACCTCCCACACGCGCGAGCCCCTCGGATTGGAGCTGAGCGCAAATCCTCTCAAAAACGCCTTCGGTACCCGGCAGGTCCACCTTGTTTACGACGACGATCTGCGGGCGCGCGGCCAATTCCTGCGTGTAGCGGGCAAGCTCCTCGTTTATTCGCAGGTAATCCTCAACAGGGTCGCGCCCCTCATAGGAGCCGGAGGCATCGATGACATGCAGGATAAGGGCGGTGCGCTCGATATGGCGCAGGAACTCATGCCCAAGGCCCCTGCCTTCGGCGGCGCCTTCTATCAGACCGGGAACGTCGGCGAGAACAAAGCTGTGGTCCCTGGCGCGCACCATACCCAGATTGGGAACAAGCGTCGTGAAGGGGTAGTCGGCTATCTTGGGACGTGCCGCGCTCATCCGCGCAATGAGTGAGGATTTGCCAACCGAGGGCATGCCGACAAGCGCGGCGTCGGCCATGAGTTTCATCTCAAGTTCAATCCAGCGCTCCTCCGCCGGCTCGCCAAGTTCCGCAAACGCGGGCGCGCGGCGCGTCGCAGTGACAAAGTGGATGTTCCCACGCCCGCCGGCCCCGCCCTGTGCAACGACGACCCGCGCGCCGTGGCGGCACAAATCGGCAATCATCTCACCACGTTCCTGCGTCGTCTCGTCATATTCGCGGACCTGCGTGCCCAAGGGAACCCTGAGCACGAGATCCTCCCCGTTGGCGCCGTGCATTTTAGAGCCTTTGCCGTGGGTGCCCCGCGGGGCCCTGAAGTGATGTTTAAAGCGATAGTCGATCAGCGTGGAGAGGCTTTTGTCCGCCTCGACGATGACATCGCCGCCGCGCCCGCCGTCGCCGCCGTCGGGCCCTCCTTTTGGAACGTGGGCCTCCCGGCGAAAGGACATGCAGCCCGCGCCACCATCGCCGGCCTTCACGTGGATATGTACCTGGTCAACGAACATGTTCTTTCTCTCAACTTTTCCTGGTACCCCAACGTTAAAAACGCGAAAAACCCTCCGTCATCAGATCTGACAGAGGGCTCGCATCCCGTATGATCGTCTCGGAAAGGCCCGTTACGCCTCTACCGGGCGCACGTGCACCTTGCGCTTGTCGCCCTTCGTGAACTCCAAAATACCGTCCTTCAGGGCAAACAGCGTGTCGTCCTTGCCTCGCGCGACGTTCTCGCCGGGGTGGATGTGTGTCCCGCGCTGCCGAACGATAATGTTGCCGACCTTTACCTGCTCGCCAGCAAAACGCTTTACGCCGAGGCGTTGCGCGTGGCTGTCGCGTCCGTTGCGTGAGGAACCGAGTCCCTTTTTATGTGCCATCTTCCAAACTCCCTGTCCGTGGGTATACGGTGCTTACTTTGAGGCTTTTGCTGATGTTCCCTTTTCCGGCTTTTCTGGCTTCTCTTCTTTTGAAGGCTTCTTTTCCTTTGTTGCCGCTTCCTTTGTTGTTTCCTTTGTTGCGCTGGCCTTTGCATCTGTTGCTGACTGCTCGACCTTGGCCGCCGGCTTCTCGCGCTCCGTCGCCTTCGCAGTCGCTTTGCGCGGGGCGGCGGACTTCTTTGAGGCGGCCTCTTCCTTATCGCCCTTTGTGGCTTCTTCCTTTACGCCCTTTGCGGCCTCGGCGCTCGACTTCTTCGCAGTCTTCTCCGGCTTTAAGGCTTCTCCGGTCAAACTGATTCCCTGCACGAGCAGCCGCGTAAGATCCTGGCGATGGCCACGCAGGCGCTTGTAGCCCTTGCGCTTCTTGAACTTGAAGACCAGGGCCTTCTCGCCACGAAAATGCTCAAGAACCTCCGCAAAGACCCTGGCCTTCGCGAGTGCATCGGCATCGACGGTAATCTGGGAGCCGTCCGCGAGGAAAATCACACTCAGCTCAACGGTCGCTCCCGGCTCGCGGTCAAGCTTCTCAACCACAAGCGTGTCGCCTTTGGCGACCTTATACTGCTTTCCTCCAGTGGCAACGATTGCGTACATCACGATACCCTTCGTCTTCCCTCAGCCGTTTGTGCGACGAATTACTTTAACAGTGCCTTCTCAACGCGTCAATGAACAGCCCGCGAAACCTCGCGGCAAGGCCGTGAAATACGGGGTTGTTGGCCTGTTTCTGCCCTGCGCCGTGCAGCGAATTGCAAGGTGGTGGGCCCAGCAGGATTCGAACCTGCAACCAAGGGATTATGAGTCCCCTGCTCCACCGTTGAGCTATGGGCCCACTTAATCTGTTCCTGTAGGCAAAACGGCAGGTTTGCGCCAAACACAACTGAACCCGCACCAGCAGAAGCACAGCTTGGGAAGTGTAGCATATCAAAGCTGCTCGTGCCATCTTGTAAAGGCGTGCGTCCCCCGTGAGAGTTTGTGTTAGAATACCCCTCGCGCCACTGCCATTCCTCGGTAGCTCAATTGGCAGAGCAACCGGCTGTTAACCGGTTTGTTGTAGGTTCGAGTCCTACCCGGGGAGCCAATCAATCCCTCAGAGCCCGCCTCGGCGGGCTCTTCTGCTGGTGAGAACGCCCTGCGCAAGCAGGCACAACACGCGTCAGGCCGAGGCACGGCACCACCCGCCCGGCCACAAAGCACGGCTCGCCTCGGTTGCAAGACGCACCGCCGGCTACAAGACGCACCGCCGGCTACAAAACGCACCGCCGGCTACAAAACGCGGCTCGCCTCAGTCGCGAAAGTCAACATCCGCACCCAGCTTGACGTCGGCGCTCATCCGCTCGGAGCCACGCATGAACTCGATGGTCACCACATCGCCGACATACCGCCCGCGCACCTCGATGACCACTTCGGCCGCCGTGGAAACCGGAGTCTCGTCAACGCTGATGATGATGTCGCCGGGCACAAGGCCGGCCTTATCGGCAGGCGAATCCCTGACGACCTCCTCGATATGAGCACCTGCATCAACCGTCGCGTCATATTGATCGGCATTGCTCGAATCCACCGTGTTCAGCGTCACACCGAGGAAGGCGTGCTCGACTTCCTTGCCGCTCATGATCTGCTCGGCAATGTTTAAGGCATAGTTGCTCGGGATGGCAAAGCCGACGCCGGCCGAAGAATTGGTCGAACTCGAGATGAGCGTATTTACGCCAATCAGGTGCCCCTCGGCATTGACCAGCGCACCGCCTGAGTTGCCCGGATTGATAGCCGCGTCAGTCTGAATCATGTTCGTGTAGATGCTGGCTCCGCTCGCAGATTCCATGGTCGTTGAGCGGAAGAGGGCCGAGACGATGCCGGTCGACACCGACTTTTCAAGACCAAAGGGGCTTCCAAGGGCCATGACCCACTCCCCTACCCTGACTTCACTCGAATCGGCGGTCTCGATGGGAATGAGGCCTGTGGCATCGACCTTCAGCACAGCGAGGTCGGAAGAGGGGTCAGAACCGACAAGCGAACCTTTGAGCTGCCGGTCCTGGTCGAGGTTGACGAGAAACTCATCACCGCTTTCCACCACATGGTAGTTCGTGAGGATATAGCCGTCCGCCGAAAGGATGATACCGGAGCCGAGGCCATACTCCTCCAGACTGTCGCCTGAGGAGCTGTCGCCATAATCGTCATAGGAGCCGTGGGTCGCGGTGTAGACGTCTATATTCACGATGGAAGGCAGGGCTTTTGCGGCAACCACCTCGGCCAGAGATGCGTCCTCGGCCAAAGGTGTGATGGTGATGCCGCTGGAACCCTCCTCAATCGTGACAATCCTCTGCTTCTCCCCGTCGGTAAAGTGAAACCCGTCCGTTGCGAAGAAGAGGAGGGCGAAGGTGAGCGCCGCACCAACCAGTACTCCAAACAGGGGGCCGAGGAAAAGAGCGCGCCTGGAGGCAGGCTTTTTGTCAGGTCGTTTCTGATGAGGGAGCGCCGGGTGTTCATGGCTCGGGGGTGGCGGTGGGGCAGTTTGGCCAAACGGCGCGGTCACCTGCGCCTGAACAGGCTCAGGGCCGGGGCGGTGCTGACTGAAAACCGCCTGTTGCGGATGGTGCGGCTGCGGTTGCTGCGGATGTTGTTGCGGATGGTGCGGTTGCGGATGTGGTTGCGACTGCCGTTGGTATGGGTTTGACACCGACTGCTGCGGC
Organism: Coriobacteriales bacterium; assembly: GCA_031277035.1. Taxonomy (GTDB): domain Bacteria; phylum Actinomycetota; class Coriobacteriia; order Coriobacteriales; family UBA8131; genus JAIRXA01. Next base: position 41,079 of record JAISLY010000012.1, read on the forward strand.
TGCTGCGCCGGCTGTTGTTGCGTTGGCTGCTGCGTCGGCTGATGTTGCGTCGGCTGCGGCTGTTGTTGCGATGGCTGCTGCACCGGCAGTGGCTCGGGCGGCTGTTGCGCCGGGCGCGGCTCAGGCTGCGGCTGTTGTGGCAGTTGGGAAGTCTCGGCAAGAGACGCCTGATCAAAAGGCGTTGCGTCAAAAGGAGTCTGATCTGGCATGTTCCACCTCGCGGATCATCTCATGAACGTGGGCATGGGAAACGATGGTGCAACAATACCACACAGTCAGCAGCGAGGGCGCTGTCCCAGGGCAGGGTTTGACATCCCGTAACCAGGATGCAGATTTTGCGTTGCCGGTCCTTCAGTGCTGCTTCAGACCGCGAAGCGCTCACGTAGATACGCGATGATGTCGTCGCTCTCGTAAAGAGGTGCTCCGTCGATGAACAGGCACGGCACCTGGTTTTTCTTCCCAACCGCAAGCAGATGTTCGCGGTTGGCAGGTTCGGTCGTGCTTTTGAGGTCAATGACAATACCGTTTGCCTCCATAAAATGCAGCACTTTGAGGCTATAGGGGCAGGTCGGCAGGTAATACAACGAAAGCTCGTCCATGACGGCTCCTTTCTGTTATTCTTTCATTATACGTTCGAACGAGAGGAAACAGCAATGCCAGACAGTACTTTTGACGTGATTCGGGATGCCTTGGCCGAACAGCTGGGTATAGACGCGGCGACCATCACGCTCGATTCGCTGCTCGCAGACGAACTTGGTGCCGATTCGCTGGATGGCGTGGAGCTGATCATCGCACTTGAGGATCGCTACAATATAAGCATCGAAACCGAGGACGCTTCGACTATCAAGACCGTACGGGACATTGTTACCCTGGTGGATGCGTCGCGAGGAAGTGCGGCAACGGACCTTTGACGGCAGGCGCCATAAATGGCATAAATGGCGACGCTGGGGCGCTCAGATACAATTCTCCAGGGATTGTCAGGAGTGCTATACTTACGTCTCGCAAGCCAACATAGCTCAGTTGGTAGAGCAGCTGATTCGTAATCAGCAGGTCAGGGGTTCGAGTCCCCTTGTTGGCTCCATTATTCCTCCGCTATTCAGCAGGGCCGATGTCGCCCTTCGCTTCCTGTCTCTTCATGGCCGCTTTGTTCAGAGTCGAAACGTTCTACAGTATACTGTAGAAGGGTACCGGGGCATTGGAGCAGATTGTGAGAGCAACGGGCTATGGGCTGGGACATAAACAGACGGATACGGGAGCGCTTTTCTCGGGTACGACAGGAGTTTTACGAGCATAAGCCGCTGTTCATCCTTTACGTAGTAATCCGGCTGCTGGTACTTATCACGATGGCGCTCGAGATCCAGAACCAGGCCTGGTACAACGTGTTCCTCTGCGTCATCACACTCGTACTGCTCCTTATCCCCTCGTTTGTGGAGCGCCGTATACGCATTGACATCCCCGATGTGCTGGAAGCGGCGATGTTGATATTCATCTTCGCAGCAGAAATCCTCGGTGAGCTGCAAGAATACTACCTTGCCTTCCCCTACTGGGACACGATGCTGCACACGGTCAATGGCTTTCTCTGCGCGGCAATCGGACTCGCGCTTATCGACATCCTCAACAACAGCCCACGTTTCTCCATCAGCCTCTCCCCTGTCTTCGTCGCGCTGAGTGCGTTTTGCTTCTCGATGACCATAGGCGTGATTTGGGAGTTCCTTGAGTACGGCATGGACGTGCTGTTTGCGACCGACGCACAGAAAGACACGATTGTCACCAGCATCTCGTCTGTCCTGCTAAACCCCGATGGTCACAACCTTGCAATCACCGTCCCCGTGGAGAGCGTGGTGATAAATGGAGAGGAGTGGCTCTTCGGAGGCTATGTCGACATCGGCCTGATTGACACCATCCACGACCTGATGGTCAATTTCATCGGCGCGACGCTCTTCAGCGTGTTTGGCTACTTCTACGTTAAGAATAAGGGAGAGGGCGGCATCGTTGCCCACCTCATGCTGACAAAGATGCAGGACGAGCCAAAGGAGCCTGAGTGACGGTGAGTGCCGGTGGGCGCCGGTGCGTGCCGATGAGTGCCGGTGAGCGACGGTGCGTGCCGGGGAGTGCCGGGGAGTGCCGGGAAATCCATGGAAAACCTTAATTCGACAAAGCGCAACTGCGTGCGGAAAACAGGAAGCCGCACAAAACTATATAAAGGAGTGTTTTGAGCAAATCAAGTGCGCGGTCGGGGGCGGTCGTGCATGAAAAACACTCTCGCAGTCAGCGCGATTTGTGGCACACTTTGTTAGTCTAACCGCCGTGCTTATTGCGAAGCGCCGAGGTCACTTTCTACACTATCAAAGGGTTCGGGCGCAACATCAGGAACCTGCGCCTCTCCTTCCCGCGCCCTCCCCGTGCCAGTGCCAACCCTTGGATGCAGTGATGCTGCAGTGCCGCATTTTGCACCCAAGCTCCGGTTATTTTGATTTAATACATGAAATCAAAATAAAGAGCTATAATGGGCTGAGTAAGTTCGATTTGCAAAGGAGTGGCGGACAGTGGCTAGCAAGCGCTCGGGCTTTTTGAGGACGAACCTTTCGGGGGAGGCCGCATACCGGTCTTTTGTTCCTGCGGCATTGCCGCCAAGCCCGCCCCTGGAGCTCGGCGGTGATGTGGTGTGGTTGCTGGTGGCGGCGCACCGGCAGCTTGCCGTTCTGGACGGGCTTTCTTCGCATATCCCCAACGTCAACCTGTTTGTATCTCTGTACGTTCGCAAGGAGGCGCTGATGTCCTCCCAGATAGAAGGAACGCAGGCGACGCTGGAAGATGTCCTCGACCCACGCGTAAGCGAGAACACGAACCGCAACGTCTCCGATGTCATCAACTACATAAAGGCAACGGAATTTGCGATTGCGCGGCTTGAGGAGCTGCCGTTGTGCAACCGTTTGATCAGGGAGATCCACGCTGTCTTAATGGGTGGTACTCGCGGGCAGGAGAAGAATCCCGGCGAGTTCCGCCGTTCGCAGAATTGGATTGGCGGGCAGGGCAGCACTCTTAAAAACGCACAGTACGTGCCGCCCAATGTGGAGGATATGCTACAGGCAATGTCTGACCTTGAGAAATACCTCAATGCGGATGATGAGCTTGACGTGCTGGTTCGCGCCGCGCTGATTCATTACCAGTTTGAGACCATCCATCCGTTTCTCGACGGGAACGGACGCATCGGACGGCTTCTCATCACTCTCTTCCTCATGGACAAGGGGGTGCTTACAGCGCCTGCCCTGTACAGCTCATATTTCTTGAAAATGAACCGCTTGGAATACTATGACCGCATGACCGAGGTGCGCAAGAAAGGCAGCTACGAGCAATGGGTCGAGTTCTTCCTGCGGGCAATTCTGGAGGCGGCACGGGACGCAAGCGATAAGATCAGGCAGCTCTCTGACCTGCACATCAAGAGCACCGGGATTGTAGGCGGCATGGGCAGGGCCTCAAAAACCGCAACGCTGTTGCTTGGCTACCTCGAACAAAACCCAATTATTGAAATTCCCAAAACCGCGACTGCCCTGAACCTGGCCTTCAGCACGGTGTCAGCGACGGTCAACCGCCTCTGCAAGGCCGGGATCCTGGTGCAAAGCGCAGGTGGCCTGCGCAACCGTACGTTCAGCTACAAAGCCTACCTCGACCTGCTCAGGGAGGGAACCTGACAAGTAGAGACAGTTGCCGCTTGCCCCTTTTTGGGATAGCCGTAGATGCCGCTCGAAATCAGAGGGAACGCAATGCTCTTACAGCCGTTCTCCGTTGCGAGGCTCAGGCTATAATAGGGATATTCACAAAACAAAGACCTTTTTAGTCAGTGCAAAAAGCAGGAAGGGAAGGCAGCAAATGGAAAGCGTTCTGGAATATCTCTCTGCCTTAAAAGCGAACAATAATCGTGAATGGTATCACGCCAACAAAAGGCAGTATCAAGAAGCAAGCGTCGAATTTGAGCGATTTATTGAAAACCTGATTATCTCAATCGGAGAATTTGATGCAAGTATCTTGCATAATGCACCAAAGGAGTTAACATTCAAATTAGTTCGCGATATCCGATTCAGTAAAGATAAATCACCCTATAATCCAACTCTCAGAGCGCATATTGCCTCTGCAGGGAAATTGCCCATTCCCGTTGGGTATTTTGTTTCAGTGGCTCCCGACAACCGCTCATTTTTGGGCGGCGGCCTGTTCGCGTCGATGTTCAAAGACGCAACAACCATGATTCGTGATTACATTGCTGCTCATGGAAGCGAACTGAACGCTATTGTCGAAGA
>JAISLY010000008.1 GCA_031277035.1 Coriobacteriales bacterium
GAAACTGGGAATCATCGAAGAAGGAGAACATAAATGAGACAACTCACGGAACAGAGGGCGGAGAAGACAGAGAAGATGGAGAAGATGGATCGGCGAACCTTCCTGGCTGGCGCGGCTGGCGTCGTGCTGCTTTCGGGCTTCGGCAGCCTCGTTGGCTGTGGCAAAGGCTCGGGTGGAGACAGCGGAGGTTCAGCGGGTGGAGCGAGCGGCGGCGGCGGGAACAGCGAGGATGACTTCGTGTGGGACGAGACCACAATCACCGGGCTTACAGAGCAGGGCAAGAAGCAGACGCAACTTGTCATCCCGGCGAAGTGCACAGAGGTTCTGTTCGCTGCTCTGTTTACTGGTGAAGTGGCCAAAATGGACATTGAAGGCAGTCACCCCGAGATGATGGTGAACGCAAACGATGTAGCCAAGACGGTTATCTTCGAAGGGGATGAGATCCCCAAACTGAGCTATTCCGAGGAGTTTCTCCGTGGATTCGTTGCCCTTGAATCCGTCGTTTGGCCGAAGAATGGAGTCTCTGAGATACCGGAGAGTTTTTTTTACGACTGCTGGTCCTTAACGAGTTTTCCTGTTCCTGCGGGTGTGACGCATATAGCCGAAAAGGCTTTTTATAACTGCCATAACCTGACGGAGATACTTTTCAATGCCGAGCTGGAAAGTATCGGCGCGGAGGCGTTCCGCCAATGTGATTCTCTGCGATCCGTATCCTTTCCCGCATCGCTTCGGACGATTGGAAAGGAGGCCTTTCATGGGGTGGACGCATTGGAGGAAATCACTTTTTCCGAGGGGATAGAGGTTATAGAGTATGGGGCGTTTTGGGAATGCCCCGGGTTGCGAACTGTTGTGCTGCCGGAAGGTTTGACAACGCTTGAGAAGCGCTCCTTTACCTATTGCGATAAGCTCGAATCGGTCTACCTGCCCGCCAGTCTTACCTCTATAGACGATCCCTTTGGAATTGGCTTCAGCCATCAGGCAAACCCTGTAATCGAAATCTATGTCAAAGAGGGTTCTTATGCCGACACGTGGTTTGACGGCGCGCCCCACAACGATCTGGTCAAGAAATATTACTGACGGGTGAGCAAAGACAAGGCGGTGGCGCAATGATGCGGCGGCTCAAAGCACTTCGTAAAGAAGACTCGGCTTTAGGGAGAACCCGGTTCGTTAAAGTCCCATTTATGGCCTTCTAGCTGCGGATATGGTATAATGTAGGGGACTGAGGAAAAGGACTGACAGGATGTTTGCGCAGAAGTTCAATATGACACAAGAGGAAAATGTCTACCTGGCTAAACGCATGGTCGTTGATTCTATCTGGAAACAGGCCAACCTAGAGGGCTTTAGCCTGACATTTCCTGAGACGAGCGCGATCTATGAGCAGGCAACCATCAAAAACATCAGTATGGATGCCGTGCTTTGTGTCATTAACCTTAAACGCGCATGGGAGTATGTCCTTATCAACCTTGAAACACCTTTGGATTTGGGATATCTGAAAGGGCTTCATCGTGAGGTCGCTCACAACATCGCCTTAGCCGCAGGAGAGTTGAGGCAAGGTGATGTCGGCATAGGCGGCTGTGAGCTATACCGCCCCCCTATCCCAGACGCTTCTGATATAGAAAGGCGACTTTTGCTTTTATCTGATATTGAAAATCCTTTAGAACGGGGTTTTGAAATATTTGCCTGGCTTTGTAAAAGCCAGGTGTTTTGGGACGGGAACAAGCGTACGGCAATGTTGGTTGCAAATAAAGTACTGATCGAGAACGGAGCCGGAGTTCTTTCGGTGTCCTTAAACAACCTAGCTACCTTTTCCAGGCTGCTTCATAACTTTTATGAATATGACCAAAAAGGGGCGCTGCTGGCCTTTCTTTACGATGAATGTATCTCAGGCATCACTTTCCCTGACAGGAAAACCGATGCGGAAAGGGCAGTCGATGTGGCATCACTTGACGACGAGGCGAAGGATGCCTGTGCGGCAGTACAGAGGGAATATCAATAAGATGGACGCATCGTTGTAACAGAGGGCGGTTTAATGAGCGAAGGCTACAGCAACAGGGAACTGATAGAGGCCCTCCGTGCTCAACGGACACAGGGGGTGCGTGGAGGCATCTACTGGAAGACGCAGATAGACCTCGCATACAACTCTAACAGGATAGAAGGTAGTCGCCTCACCAAGGATCAGACCAGGAGTATATTTGAGCGAGGACGTGTCCAAGGCAGTGCGACGGTCAGGGACATCAAGGAGACGGATAACCATTTCATGATGTTCGATTACATGCTCGACACTTTGGACGAGGGCACCAACATCGAGGGCATCAGGACTCTTCACAGGATACTGAAGGCTGGCGGTAGCCATGACGATGGAGCTGGCGCGTGGAAGTTGGTGCCAAACGAAGTCGGCAACATCAGGACGGTGGCACCGGCACAAGTCGGCTATGAGGTCGGACGCCTGGTGGATACATACAATGGTTACAAAAGAAGCGGTAAGACGGTTGGTCTGTTGCAGGTGCTCGCGTTTCATGTGCAGTACGAGCGCATTCATCCCTTCCTCGACGGCAACGGCAGGACTGGCAGGTGTCTGATGTTTGCCCAGTGCCTGCAAAACGACATCCCGCCATTTATCATTTATGACGACGATAAGGACGAGTATATGCAGGCGCTGGCTGGGTGGAACCCTGACAATACCGCCCCTTTTGTCAGCTTCTGCGAACGCCTTCAGCAAAGCTACCAGGAGGAATATCTTTACCTGCTTGACAACACGTACCTGTCCGTCGCGCAGGATATAGACCGTTCGTTTGAGGATATGTGCTCCCAGCCCTCACTTGGCGACGAGGCGAAGGATGCCCGTGCGGCAGTGCAAAGGGAGGGCTGGCCGGGGAAAGGCGCCGTAGAACGCTAGGCTGTGGCGCATACAGACAACAGGCTCAAAGCTCATTGAGCGCAGGATGAAAACGCTTGATGGGCGCATTAAGCAGAGGGGAATGCTCTTTGCCATTTTGACTATCATCCCCTGTCGTGCAGATTGCCCAAAACCCCCTACCGTGTCCTTTGAATATGCGAAAACGGGCCAGGCGTCCATTTGACTACCCCAGGGAGGGAGACTATTATCCCTGTTAAACAAACAAAACTGAAAGGAGGGATGCCGCCGGTACCGTATGTTTTTACAACGTGCACAAACTGGGAGAGGAGAAATCATGGAAGAAAGGATCACCAGGCGTAACTTTCTCAAGGTTGGAGGCTTGACTGCCGGTGCGCTGGCGATTGGCAGCCTCGCGGCCTGCACGCCTTCCGAAAGCGGTTCGCCTGCGGGTGGGGAGCCGGGCGGCGCGGGCGATGCGCCAGCGGGCGGCGCGGCAGGAGGCGCGCCAGGCGTTGGAGCGGGAGAGTACAGCGTCGATTACGTTGAATTCAACCACCCCTTTAAGATCGCTCCGGCCAGGGAAAGCGAGATAACAACACCCCCTACGGAGTGCGACTATCTGGTCATCGGCTCGGGCAATTGTGGCATGACCAGCGCCGCCCGCGCCGCGGAACGTGGCCTGAAGGTCATTGTGCTGGAGAAAGCCTCCGTTGCCGGGGGCGCCTCGGTCGCGACGGAGGCCCACTTTGCACTCGACACGGTACAGTACGTTGCCGAACACGACCATCCGACCTGGACCAAGCGGGAAGCCTACGACTACTTCATGTTCTTCAACAACTATCGCTCCAACGCCACGCTTGTGAGCGAGTTCCTGAATCACCACAATGAGCCCCTTGACTGGTTTATCGACAAGGGTGCCCAGGTGCGCATGCTGCTGTATGCCCTGGCTGGGGAGAAAACCGGCGCCGGCCTGTTCTTTGAGGGTCGTGCCGAGGCGCTTAGTAAAATCAGCCAGGAGGTGCTCGCCTCAAACGGTGGCGAGATTATGCTTTCGACGCCTGCGACCAAGTTGGTCACCGATGAGGGAGGAGCGGTTGTCGGTGCGCTTGCCACCAGCGAGGCGGGCGAGGAAGTCTTCATCAAGGCAAAGGCTACCTTTGTCGGAACGGGCGGTTTTGGACGCAACGCCGACATGATTCACTACTACATGGGCTTTCGGGGAGACAACGCCTACGCGGGCGACACCTTCCTTGAGCATGATGGCGATGGCGTGAACATGCTGCTCGGCGTCGGTGGCGTGGATGGGGGAATGCGCTGGTCGCAGGGCCAGACTCCAAATGTCCCCGACGTTGCCTATGGCGAGCCGCTCGACCGCGCGGCCAGCGAGCCGTATCTGTGGGTGAACAAATACGGCAAACGTGTTGGCGGCGAGTTCTTCACAAATCTGACCGTTCCCTTTGAGGTGTGCTCCTATTCGCCGGACGCAATCTACTTCAACATTTTCGATTCAACGATGGTGACACGCATGGAAACCGAGCCGTTCTTTACCCAGAGCCGCGGCCTGCCCTATACCTTCGACCCAGAACCGAATATGGGCGCTGCCCTGGAGGAAGGCGTTACGAATGGCCTGTGCTACAAGGCAGATACGCTTGAAGCCCTTGCCGAGGCCGCCGGCATTGCCCCCGAGGGCCTCGTTGGGATGGTTGAGGAGTACAACGCGCTCTGCGCGGCCGGCGAGGACACGATGTTCTTCAAAGACCCCGCGATGCTCCTGCCCATTGCCGTCGCCCCGTTTTATGCCGTGCCGTGTATCCCCTCGCGTCTCTCGACCCTCAACGGGGTCTATGTGAACGAGAGGCTCAAGGTTCTCGACAAGGACGGTAAGCCGATTCCCGGCCTGTATGCCGGCGGTTTGGATTGCGGCAGCATGTTCATGACCGACTATAATCATGCCTTTTCGGGCTCGGCGAGTACGTTTTCCTTCTTTACGGGCTTTCATGCGGCAGACACGGTCGCAGACGAGATACTCGGTGCGTAGACCTGGCGCCATCGCTTGGCACCGTCGGAGTGGCGTCGTAGTCGTGGTGCTGTAGCCGTGGTGCTGTAGCCGTGACGCTGTAGTCGTGACGCTGTAGCCGTGGTGCCATCGCCTGGCATCACAGGCTCAGTGCCGGAGCGCGGTTGATGGAGAGCCATGTGACCGTCCGGTCATTTTGTGTGGGGGAGGAAGAGGGGAGGCGTCAGGCGGCGCCTCCCCCGCTGCTTCGCCGTGCTTCTGGTATCCTGTACCCATGCCGCTCGAACTCACAGACACCCACACGCACACGCATTACTCCGGCCACGGCCTGGGTACTCCGGGCGAGCTGGTAGCGGCGGCAGCCGAGAAGGGCCTGACGACGCTGGCCATCACAGAGCACCAGGTGCTGCCGCGCTCCTATGACCCCATCGGTGAGTTCTCAATGCTCCCTGAGCAGGTCGAGCCCTATCGGGCCGACGTTCTTGCGGCACGCGAGGCGCGCGAGGAAAGCGAGGCACTTGCGGCACAGCGCGATACGCAGCAGGCACAGCGCGAGGCACGCGAGGAAGGCGAGGCACTTGCGGCACAGCGCGATACGCAGCAGGCACAGCGCGAGGCACGCACGGCACGCGAGACACACGAGGCGCTTGAGGAAAGCCGCGAGGAGGCTGCCCGCCGGCATCCCCATCTTGAGATCATCCTTGGAGCGGAACTCGATTGGTTTGAGGGAGCGGAGCCCTTCCTGCTTGACCTGCTCGCCCAATACCCCTATGAATTACGCCTGGGGTCCGTGCACTTCTTTGCTCGTCCGGATGGCGGTATCTGGGAGTTTGATCATGCGAGATCCATCGAGGGTTGGCACGAGCGCGGAGAAGAGCAGGTCTGGCGCGAGTATGTTCGTCTGTGGATTGACGCGGTCAACAGCGCCGTGCCCTTCGATGTCATGGCGCATCCGGACATCCCCAAAAAGATGGGCTTCCCCTTTCCGGCGTCACCGCGTTTTGACGCGCGCGAGGTATACGCGGCCATGGCCGAGGCTGCGGCTGCGAAGGATCGGATGGTAGAGGTTAACACCAGCGGTCTGTATCGCCCGATTGGTGAGGTTTACCCGGCGCCGGAGCTTCTGCGAGCCTTTTGCGAGGCAGGCGTGCCCTGCACGGTCTCCTCCGACGCGCATCAGCCAGAGGATGTGGGGCGCGATCTGAGCAGGGCCCACGCCGCGATGCGTGCGGCAGGCTATAGGAAACTCACCGTACCCACGCGCTCAGGCGATCGTCGCACCATTGCGCTTCAATAGGCGCGGCGAAGGCGTCCCCATGAACGAAGGCGTCCCCATGAGCAAAGGCGTCCCCATGAGCGAAGGCGTCCCCATGAATGAAGGCGTCCCCATGAACGAAGGCGTCCCCATGAACAGGTCATCATCCACCGCGGCCAGCACAGCAACGCAGCCGACTCCAAAGCCGCCCCCGCCCGTCTCGGCCGCGCACGAACCCTCGCACCCACCCACGCAATCCGCGCCTGCCGCATACGCCCAGGTCATCCTCGACATCCCCGCACGTGCGCTCGATTCGGCCTTCGACTATGCCATCCCCGAACAGCTGCGCGACCAGGCGCAGGTTGGCTGCTGCGTGCGGGTCGACTTCAACCGGCGGCCTTCGCTTGGCTACATCGTCGCCGTACGAACAGCCCCTTCACAGGCGGTCTCTCCAGAGAAGGTCAGGCCAATCAGCGAGGTTCTTTCGCAGCCGTATTTTGATGAGATTGCCGCCGACCTGATTCGCTGGATGGCGCACGAGTATCTGGCGCCTCTGAGCGAGGCGCTCCGCCTGGTCACGCCGCCGGGTGCCGCGCCGCGTCTGCGCAGGGACGAGGACGGCACCTGGCATCTGGTGCATCCCGGCACAGGGCCGGTGGATGATCGCTGGGCCATCCTCACTGAGGAAGGCAGCAGCTACCGGCCGCCAGCCAATGCGGCACGGCAACGCGCCATTATCGAGGCCTTGCGGATAGGGGAGATGCGCATCGTGGAGCTGGCCCTGGAGACGGGCAGTCCCACCACCTCGCTTAAAGCGCTTGAGAGGCGCGGGGTCGTGCGCATTGAGCAGCGTCGCCGCCTGCGCGGCACGCGCGCTGCGCTTCCGCCCACACAGGACCGCACGACGCTGACCCCTGGACAGCAGGCCGCGCTGCGAGCGATTGAAGACGCGGAGAGGCACGCGGGCAACACCGGCAGCGGCACGACCGACGCCCGCGCGATTCTGCTGGACGGGGTAACGGGTTCGGGCAAGACCGAGGTCTATCTCCAGGCCATCCGCCGTGTGTTGGAGCGAGGCGGCGGCGCCATTGTGCTGGTACCGGAAATATCCCTTACGCCACAGACAGTCGCGCGCTTTCGGTCGCGCTTCGGAGAGCAGGTTGCGGTGCTGCACTCGCGCCTGTCGCCCGGCGAGCGTTTTGACCAGTGGGACCTGGTGCGCTCGGGCCTTGCCCGCGTTGTCGTTGGAGCCCGCTCGGCGCTCTTTGCTCCGATGAGCAAGGTGCAGCTGATTGTCATCGACGAAGAGCACGAATCCAGCTATAAGCAGGAATCCTCCCCTCGCTACGTGACGCGCGACGTGGCTCGAAGACTCGCCGCGCTCAGGGGTGCCTCGCTGGTGCTCGGCAGCGCCACTCCCTCCCTGGAGGTGCTGGAAGATCGCAGCGTCATTCGTGTTGAGATGCCCGTGCGGGCCTCGGGCAGGCCGCTGCCGCCCATTCAGGTCATCGATCTCACCGCGGAGTTTAAAAGCGGCAACCGCGGGATGTTCTCACGCGCCCTGACCGATGCCCTGCGGCAGGTCATCGAGCGGCGTGAGAAGGCGGTGCTCCTGCTCAATCGGCGCGGCTTCGCTTCCTTTCTGCTTTGCAGGGACTGCGGATATGTGCCCACCTGTGAGCAGTGCGCGACCTCGTTTACCTATCATGAGCGCCCGGCACGCCTGATGTGCCACCATTGTGGGGCGAGCGTCGAGGCCCCCACCGTCTGCCCCGAGTGTGGCAGCCGCTATCTCAGGCAGCTGGGTCCCGGCACTCAGTTTGCGGCGGAGCAGCTCGCGGCACTCCTGCCTGCGGATGTGCCCATCGTGCGCATGGATGCCGACACGACTCGCGGCAAAAGCGGCCATGAGCAGCGGCTTGACGAATTTATCGCCGCTCCCTATGGCGTGCTGCTCGGTACGCAGATGATTGCCAAGGGGCTCGATTTTCCCGAGGTCACGCTCGTCGGCGTGCTGATTGCCGACACCGCGCTCAAGTTCCCCGACTTCCGAGCGCCCGAGCGCACCTGGCAGCTCCTTGAACAGGTTGCCGGCAGGGCAGGGCGTGCGGAGAAGGACGGGCGCGTCATCGTCCAGACCTACTGGCCAGAACACGCCGCCATCCGAGCCGCCGCATACCATGACCGGGAATTGCTCCTGGCCCAGGAGCGCTCGACGCGCCGCGAGCTTGGCTATCCCCCCTACTCGCGGCTTGCGAACATCCTCATCTGGGGCCGCGAGCTGAACGCCGTAAGCGCCGAGGCCCTGCGATTCGCAGACGCAGTGGATGCGGCCCTTGGCGAGACCCCGGGCGGCGCAGGGGGCGAGGCCCCGGATGCGGCCCCGGGTGAGACCCCGGGCGGCGCAGGGGGTAAGAAGGCGGCGCCTGCGGTTCAGGTCCTCGGCCCATCGCCCTGCGTCCTTTCCAGGCGGCGGGGAGATTATCGTTGGCACATCCTCATCAAGGCACCCGCAGGCTTCGACCTGCCCAGCCTGCTCGCGCCAATCGTCAAGGGGCGCAAACCGGTTTTCGGAGTGAGCGTCGCCGTGGATATCGACCCCTTCAATCTGCTGTAGGGTAAACAACTGGCAAAGATTTCTGTTTCCGTACCCATAGGCGTCGCAAAGCGGGTAGAATAGGCCTCGGAGTTCCAAAGCATCAGGCTGTTCTGTCTCAGGCCAGACCGAGCGACTCTGGTTGACCTGCCTTTTGAGAGAGGAGACGTACGTGAGCGAAGAATTGGATGTGCTTTTGCGTGAGATAGACAAGAAGAAGGCTGCGCTCAATATGAACCCCCCGCTCGCTCCTGACGTCGAAAGCGCATATCAGGAGCGTTTCTTATACGACAATATCTATCACAACAACGCGATTGAAGGAAACCAGCTGACCCGCGAGGAAGTTGAGTTGGTGCTCAAGGATAACCAGGTGATTCCCGGCAAGTCCTTTCGCGACCATGTGGCGGTGCTCGGCTATCTCGACGCCCTGATTCTGGCGCAGCGCTATGGCTGCGACGGCGTTCGTATCACCGAGCACGAGCTCAGAAAGCTGCACCGCACCATGCTTATCGACCAGCAACTGGTCAGCGGCGAGTACCGCAACTACAACCTGATGATTCATGGACATCGACCGACTTCCTACGAAAAGGTGCCCTACAAGATGACGCAACTCGTCGAGGCCAGGCCAAGCGATTTGCGCCATCCCATAGAAAACATTGCCTTCTTTCATCTGCGCCTGGAGAAGATTCATCCCTTTGGCGATGGCAACGGACGTGTGGGACGCTTAATCATGAACGCGCTGCTTGAGGAGGCCGGATACCCGGCGGTCATCGTGCGCGTTGAGGATAAGACGCGCTATTATGAGGCGCTGAATGCCTACGACGGTCTTGATGGGAACCCGCAGGTTGAGCCGATGCAGCTGTTTTTGGCAGAGTTGGTCTGCCGCCAGCTGGACGAGCAGCTGGCCCTGTATGCTCCGAAGGGTACCGAGGCCACCAACGGCGCCGAGAGCGCAGGTGAGTAGGGATCGTTGCCCATGCATATCCTCACCGCGCCCAATCCCGTCCTGCGCATGAAGGCGGAACCGATTGCACCTGACGAACTGGATACCTTGCGTTCTGTGGCCAGCCAGATGGCCGAACTGATGTATCGAAGCCAGGGCTGTGGTCTGGCTGCCCCTCAGATTGGCCTGAGCAAACGGCTGGTTGTCGTGGACACGGAGTATGGCCCCAAACCGGCAAACGAGGACGGAAGTACTCCGCCGGAGACGCCCAAAAACCCCGTCTTCTTCATCAATCCACAAATCAGGCGGCTTTGGGGGGAGAAGGTTTCCGGTGACGAGGGATGCCTGTCCATTCCCGGCATCCAGATACCCATCGAGCGCTACAGCGGCATCGAGGTTGAGGCGCTGGATCTCGACGGAGAGCCCTTTGTGGTTCAGGCCGAGGGCTTTGCGGCGCGAGCCTTGCAGCATGAGCTTGACCATCTGGAGGGTACGACGATGTTTGAGCACCTCGACCCGATTGGGCGCATCCAGTACCTTCGAGAATATGAGGCCGCACTGGCTGCCGGTGCCAAGCCCGGTGATGTCAAGAGCCCGAGTGATGCATGAACTCGTCTTCATGGGGACTCCTGAATTCGCGGTGCCGACGCTGGAGGCGCTGGCTTCAGACAGCCTGAGCGGGCTTCGAGTCTCCCTGGTCGTCACGCGACCCGATGCCGTCTCGGGCCGCGGCTCAGCGCTGCTTCCTTCGCCCGTCCGTGCCGCCGCCGAACGCCTTGGCCTGCCGGTCATAACCCCCGCCTCCTGCACAGACATCTCTCTTCCGCCCTGCGATCTGGTTGTCGTTGCGGCCTTTGGCATGATCCTCGCGCCCACGCTGCTTGCCTGGCCGCGCCTTGGCTGCGTGAACGTCCACGCGTCGCTGCTGCCGCGCTGGCGTGGTGCCGCGCCCATCCAACGCGCGCTTCTTGCGGGTGATGCAAAGACCGGCGTGAGCATCATGCGGCTCGAAGAAGGCCTCGATTCCGGCGCCGTCTGTGCTCAGGCGGCTGTGGAGATTGGCAAGAAGGATGCGCTCGCGTTGGGCACAGAGCTCGCCCACTTGGGTGCGGATTTGCTGATAGCCACTTTACCAGGCATTATCGGAGGCACGGCGCGCTGGGTTGAGCAGGATCCGGCAGACGTCAGCTATGCCGCGAAGGTCTCCAAGCACGAACTCGCCCTGCGTCCTGAGCTCAGCGCACGGGACAACGTCCGCCGCGTTCGCGCCTCAACGCCCCGGGCTCCTGCCCGTTGTCGCATCGGCGGGCGCAGCGTTACGGTCGTATCGGCCCGCTGTGTGGTGGGGGTGGCTGAGGTAGCTGAGGCGGCTGCGGTGGCTACGGTGGCTGCGGTGGCTGCGGTGGCTACGACCCCCCGCCTTCTCCTTCCGACTGCCGATGGCATCTTTGAGGTCATCTCGCTCAAACCTGATGGCAAACAGGTGATGGGCGCCGCTGCCTTTATGGCGGGTCTTCGTACGCGCGCTGTTACCTGGGAGGCCCTGTGAGCGCCTGCGTCAAGGCAGCTGCGCGTACACCCTGTGCGCAACATGCCAGGGAAGCCCTGTGAGCAGTGCCACCCTGGCGCGTCGCGTCGCCCTGGGTATCATCCGGGTCATGCGGAGCAAGGATGCCTATGTGAACCCCCTGATTGAGGCAAGGCTACGCGAGGGCAGACTTTCTGCCGAGGAGCGGGCCTTTGTCACCCGTCTCGCCCGTGGTGTGGCCGCGACCTTCGGAGAGCTCGACATTATCCTTATTAAGAATAATAAGCGAAGCAAGCTGCCAGAGCCTCGACTGCGCGACATCCTGCGGCTCGCGACCTATGAGATGGCCTTTTTGCGCAAAGAGCCCGCCATCGTCATCGATCAGGCGGTCGAACTCACCAAAAGCCTGCTTCCGTATGCGACGGGCGTGACAAACGCCCTGCTCCGTGCCGTCGCCGAGGATCTGAAGGAGTTCCCCTGGGGCGACCCGTCCACAGATGTTACGGCGCTGGCGCATCAGCAGGCCTTTCCGCTCTGGCTTGCCCGTCGCCTGATCAACGACCTCGGTCATGAAGCTGCCGTCGCCTTCATGGAGGCATCGAACCTGCCAGCGCCCGTGTATCTGGCAGACCTGCATGACCTTACCACGCTGCGAATCGAATCCGCGGATCTCTCAACCTATCGTTCGCAGAGAGAAAGCGGCGCGTTCATTGTTGCCGACGCCTCCGCGCAAGATGTTGCCCGTCTCGCCCTGCCTCCGCGCAGCGGGCCCTTTCTTGAGATTGGCAGTGGGCGCGGCACCAAGACCGTTTTGCTCCAGCGGGCCGCTCAGCGTGCCTACGGCTCTCAGACCAGCCATTATGCGGTGGAGATTCACGCCTATAAGCACGAACTGCTGCGGGAGCGGATTGCGCGCTACGCGCTCACGGACGTTACGCCGGTTACCGCCGACGCCCTGGCGCTTGACGAGTCCATCGGGCGCGAGGGCTTTCCCTCTGTCTTCAGCGGTGCGCTCATCGACGCGCCCTGCTCCAATACCGGCACCCTGCGCAGGCATCCGGAGGCGCGCTGGCGGCTGACGCCCGAGGCAATCAGCCAGATGGCTGGCCGTGGCGCGGCGATGCTTACGGCCCTCGCGCCGCATATCGCGCCGGGCGGCTTTGTCGTCTATGCCACGTGCAGTGTGCTGAAGGAGGAAAACGAGCAGGTCATCGCCGCCTTTCTCGATTCTTTGGAGGGCGCGGCCTTCTCCTGCTGCCCGCCTGGGCAGGGTGCGGCATCTTCCTGTTGCCCGCCCGGGCAAGGCGCGGCCTTCTCCTGCTGCCCGCCTGGGCAGGAATTTTTTCGCTCGATGTTGACGCCAGGTAGCCCCGATGCCCACTTCGCTGCTAAACTGGTGCGTAGTAAAGGGTAGCGGCAGGGGGCGCACCGTGGGGCACGGGCTGCTCCGAGGGGCACGGCGGAAGCAGGGGGCGCACCGTGGCGTGGGAAGCAGGGTAGGGAACCGAAAATCGCCGGGAGGCGATGATGATCGTGTTACAAGGAGCCGTCATGCAGACCTCTCTCATCATGCAGATACTCAATGTTGCCGAGTTGGCGGCCATTGCGGCCGCAGCGCATAACGGCAGGGGCGATAAGCACGCCGCAGACGCCGCGGCGACGGAGGCCATGCGACAGGCCTTTAACGACATCGACTTCTCCGGGCGCATCGTCATCGGCGAAGGCGAGCGCGACGAGGCGCCGATGTTGTATATCGGTGAGGAGCTTGGGCGCGGTTGGGAGGTCTACAAAAGTCCGGAGATCGACATCGCCGTCGACCCTCTGGAGGGGACGAACCTCTGCGCCTACAATCGCCCCAATGCCCTGACGACCATCGCCATCGCGCCACGCGGCGCCCTTCTCTTTGCGCCTGACACCTATATGGACAAGATTGCGGCTGGCCCTGCCCTGCAGCGCGCGGGCACGCTCAGTATCGACCAGTCGCCCGCGGCAAATGTTTGGGCGGTGGCCGAGGCGCTTGGCAAGCCAGCCAGCGAGGTAAATGTCTGCATCCTGTTGCGCGACCGGCATCGGGAACTGATTGCGGCGGTGCGCGAGGCAGGCGCCCGCGTGCGCCTGATTGACGACGGCGATGTTTTTGGCGCTATCGCCACCGCGGTGCCGGGCACCGGCATCGACCTGTACCTGGGCAGCGGCGGTTCGCCGGAGGGCGTGCTTGCGGCCACGGGCCTGAAGGCCATCGGCGGCTTTTTTGAGGGACGCTTTGCCTTTGGAGAGGACGAGAAGGCCGCCGAGAAACGCCGCCGCGCCGAGGAGATGGTCGCAGGGACAGCCATCGATCTCGATGGCGTCCTGCCACGCGACGCGCTGGTCTCAAGCGATACCGCAGCCTTCATTGCCTGCGGCGTCACCGATGGCGAGATGCTCGAAGGCGTACACATCGACCCGTCAGGCTCCGTGAGCACGCACTCCATCATCATGAACGCCGCAGACAGGACGGTGCGCTTCATCAAGACCATCCGCCGTGGCGAAAGCGGGATTATCAGGTTTTAGGGGACACGTGACCGGGAGGGAGAGCGGAAGCGAAGGCGAGAGGGCGAGGTCGAAGGCGCGGAAGGGAGATTGAGGTCGGGCGTGAGAGAGAAACAGGAGGAGGCCATCTTTGAGACGACCCCCTCCCAACATCTCCCAATTAATTTCGTCAGCTGATCAAACGATAGGCTCCTCAAAGGTTCCCATGGCGCTTTTCACCGCCAGGATGCCGCCAGCTGAGGCACGCGCCAGGGACAAACCGCCAAAGCCGACTACCGGATAGTCGTAGCCAAAAAAGGAGCCTTGGACATTGCCGGCAGCAAATAGGCCCGGTATGGGCTGGTCGTCTTTATTCAGAACCTGGCAGTACTCATTGCAGACCAGTCCGTTACACAGAGCCAGCTTTGCAGGCATCCGTTCAATCGCATAAAAAGGAGCATCCTTGATGCCATTGAAGACAAAAAACTCGCTGTCCATGCCAAAGTCCTCATCAAAGCCTTTGTCAACCAGGGAGTTATAGCGCTCAACCGTCTTTTTAAGCGTTTCGGCGTTAAGGCCGGCGAGTTGGGCAAGTTCGTCCAGGGAGTCCGCTTTCAGAATGGAACCGGCGGCGACGGCACCCTCCAATGCAGCTTCGTCACCGGGTCGGCCGCCATTCGTGTACTCAAAAGCATGCTCCAGCAGATGCGAATCGATAATCTGAAACGCCCGATGCTCTGGTTGCAGCGCGACAGCACTGGCGAGGGCCTGGTAACCGATGTTCTCGTTGGTGAACCGTTCGCCTTTGACGTTAACGTGCAGCCAGGGCAGAGCAGAGAAGGGGGCTGCGCCATACGGCAGGGGGCTTGGGTCAAAGTGCATCATCAGGCCTGTCATCGGTGGATCAAGCCTTCCTCCAGCCCACATGCCCATCTTATGACCGTCTCCGGTGTTGCAGGGGACGGCGTGAAGCGTTGGCATATCGAGCATAACAGGGCAATACGCCTCAAGCATCTCTTCGCTATCACTCATATCGCCCGTTGCCAGCACAACGCCTTTATGAGCGAGAACCTTGACGTATCCGCCGTCCACACTCTCGCCAATTGCGCCGATGACCGCGCCTTGCTCGTCAAGCACCAACTGAACGGCCGGGGTCTGGAAAAGAAAGCGAACGCCCTGAGATGCCGCCTTCTCGCCCATATTCCTCATCAGGTCGGCATAGCCCTTATATCGGGTTGCAACATCGTTGTCATAGAGCCAACGGTACGCGACATAGCCGTCGACAATCGCTGGCGAGGCCTGGGGCTCAGGGATATTGTCGATGATCAGCCTGGACGCTTCACCGGTACGCTCGATAACATTGCGCACCAGTTTGAGGTTTGCTTTGCCAGATGCGAGATTGGCAAAGCCCTGCAGGGTTCCGGGAATGTCCCACTCGATGCCCTGTGCGGTGCCCCATTCGTCGTTCCAGGAGGCGTAGCCTTGGCCATTTGTCTGGATAGACTCGGTTTTCTGCATAACGATAGCATCGATGCCGGCAACGCCCGCGTACAGCGCTGCGGAGGTTCCTGCAGTGCCCGCGCCAATAATCAACACATCGCAGGTCAGGTTATCCTCAATCTCGCTGTCTGGTATCGCAGCAGGCTGCGTCAGCCAACTCCAGCCTGTTGCTGCTGAAGTATCGGACACCGCAGTCGAAGCGGAAGCCGGGTCGGCTACTTTTGGTGTGCCGCAGCCTGTCAAGCCCAATCCTGCGGCCGCCATGGTGCCGACTGCCAGTGCACCCTTAAAAAATCCCCTGCGTGACAATCCTTCGTTCGTCGTGTTCATAGCTCCTCCTTAAAGTGCTCTTTTGGTATACCGATCCTTTTCCAATCGTTCTCTGCAGCCACTCTATCTGGGCGCATGGGGGCAAGCGTCCTCCTTCAGTGCCCCACAGGGAGGGTTTTTCTTACGGACTCTCCCCCCTTTTTTGCAAAACGGGGGGATTTTCAAATTCGAAAGGTAGGAGCATCATCAGTTCGCCTATAATCTTCGCCAATGATCTGGAGTGCTGATCGCGTTTTATGAGAGACCTGCTTGCCAGAATTCTGGATAAAATCCCGCCTATTCCTTTCTGTTTCATGGGAATGGGAATCTTTCGTGTTTGGACAGGAACGGTAACTGACAGCCTTGTCTTCCCCTTTCAGGCGGCCGGAACCTATGCGTGCTTTGACATTCTGACCGCGGCCATTCTGATGAGCATGGCTCTTTTGTCGCAGTGGCTGGTGCCCCTCTATAAAAAGCCCCTTGTTTTTTCGCTGACGGCGTTTTTCATGATTGCCTGCGCCTGCATGAATTTCCTGGCTGTTCTGTATCCGGGTCTCGCTCACGTCATAGCCTGGCCGGCAGTCATTTCGGGTGCTTTGGGAATCAGTCTGATTCTGATGCTCTGGTCCGAATTTTTCGGGTGCATAAACCCTTTACGCGTTGCTCTGTACTATTCAGCCGGCATCGTTGTGAGCATGGTAATCCTCTGGATATTCAAAGGCTTTACGTTTTACTGGCTGTGGGCGGGGACCTGTCTTATCCCGGTGGTGTCGCTGTGGTGTCTGTGGCGTGCGTATGCCACGCTTCCGCCAGATGAAGCCCCTCATGCAACATGGGGCGCCTTCTCGTTTCCCTGGAAGCCCATCCTGGTGGTCTGTCTGTATTCCTTTTCCTTTGGTATGCACGAAAGCATCTTTACCGTTTATTTGAGTAAAAACTCGGGGATAGGGGAGTTGTTCGCGGCGCTCTTCGTTGTGCTGGCTGTCAGCTTTTATCGAGAAACCTTCAAGTTTTCCTCGATTTGGAAACTGGCCATGCCCTTGATGTTGGCATCACTTATCCCCTTCAGCAGCTTGTTTCCGGCGGGGTCTGCCCTGTCGGATTTTTTCGCCTTAGCGAGTTATACGCTCTACACGATTCTGATCATGGCCATCCTGAGTAATCTGGTCTATCGGTATGGCGTATGTGCACTTTGGATATTCGGCATCGAACGGGCAGTGCGCCTGCTGGCGGTCCAGGCGGGCTTTGCCGTCACGAATGCCGTCCGGCTGACGGCCGCGCCTCAGATTGCCGACACGATTCTCATAGTGTCCATCGCTCTCTTCATCACCATTGCCACAAAGTTCTTTTTCTCGGAAAAAGGCCTGTCCGCGCCCTGGGGCGTGGTGCTCAAGAAGCCCATTGCTCAGGACAGAGAACTCTATCTGGAGAAAAACCGACTTGGCGTTAAATGCAGAAACCTGGCAAAACAATGCGGACTCACTTCGCGAGAGGAAGAAATTCTGCTCCTTCTGGCTCAGAACAAGAAGCTCAAGGCGATAGAGAAGGAACTGTTTGTGGCAAAGAGCACCGTCAAAACTCACGTCAAGCATCTGTACCAGAAACTTGACGTCCATTCGAGAACTGAGTTGTTTGAACTTTTAGGGGTTAACGACGCTGCGGAGACAAAGGGCGGCGCACGGGAAGCAAACGACGGTAACTCTGTTCTGTTGGAGTAGGCCGACTCTGTGCTATACTGGAAACTTCAGTTCCATCGGGAGCCGGGCAACCGGCTGAGAGGCGACCAGGCATGCGGTCGCGACCGTCGGGGATTGCCGAAGAGGCATCAAATATCCCCCTGAGCGTTCCGGTAATGCGGAGCGGCAAATGTGGAGGTGTGTCAATCATGCGTAATACACGTACCCTTGTCCTTGTTGAGGCAGCTTTGGCTGTGGCACTCAGCGTCGTGCTCAACCTGTTGGCGATGCGCCTGCCGATACATATCGCGGGCGGCTCCATCTCGCTGACCATGCTGCCAATCGCCCTGGTGGCCCTGCGCAGAGGTTCTGTGGCTGGTGCGGCGGCGGGTACCATTTTTGGGTTTCTCGACCTGCTGATGGAGCCGTTCATTCTCGTGCCCGCGCAGGTTGCGCTTGACTACCCTGTGCCCTATCTTCTTTTTGGCCTCGGCGTGGGTCTTTTTTCTGGTTTGTACCATAAAGGGGTGGGAAAACCCACCACCAATCCCATTCTGTCGGGCTCGGCGGTGCTTGTCTGTGCCGTGCTTGTGGGTGGCGTCCTGCGGTATGTGACCCATGTGCTCTCCGGCGTGCTCTTCTTTGCAGAATATGCGGGAGATCAAAACGTCTGGGCCTACTCACTCATCTACAACATTAGCTACCTTGGGCCATCGCTTGCCGTGTCGCTTGTCTGCGCACTCCTCATCCTGCCGATTCTCAATCACGCCGTGCCCGTTGTATCCTCTCGCAAGAAGGAAGCGCACGCGTAGGTCGCTTCTGGAGAGAGGGGCGCATGCGGAGGACGCATGATGGGAGAAAGCATCCAAACGACTCTGCTCATCTCTGGTTCGCCGCGCCAGGTCGGCCCCACGCTTTTACGCACGCTCGCCGCCGCCGCCGACCGCATTATTGCCGTTGACCACGGGGCCGACCTGGCGCGGGCGGCTGGCCTGCGGCCCGATGTGCTGCTCGGGGATTTTGACTCTGTCAGGCCGGATACCCTGGCGTACTATGCACAGCAGGGCGCAAGACAGATCAGCTTTGAGCGAGACAAGGATGCCACCGATCTCGAGCTTGCCATCGGCGAGGCACAGGCCGGCGGCTGCACGCGACTCGTGGTCACCAACGCGCTTGGAGGTCGCATCGATCATGAGCTGGCGGCCATCGGCAGCCTGGTGGCCTGTGCCGAGCGTGGCTTTGCCGTATCAATTGTTGAGAATGACGAGACCGTCCATATCCTCAGTGCGCTCTCGTCGAGATTCCGTCTGACACTTCGCGACGGTGAGGTCACAATCGGCGCGACCGTCTCCCTTATCCCCTGGGGTGGCGCTGTCTCTGTGAGTGCCTGCGGTTTTGTGTGGCCGCTTGACCACGCAACCCTTGAGATTGGCGCTTCGCGTGGCGTTTCCAACCGGGTCCATGCAGCAGAGCCTCTGATTGAGGTGCACGAGGGCAATCTGCTGATTGTGATACAGAAAGGCCGGGATGACGCCCGGCCTTCTCACAGTCGTTTACTTTGTGGGGGGGGGGGGGGGGTGCTACGCGCGTTCGACCTTCCCGGCTTTCAGGCATTTGGTGCAGACATTGGCTCTCTTCACATGGCCACCGCTGTTAATCGTCACCTTTTGGACGTTGGGTCGGTACATGCGATTGGTGACGCGATGCGAGTGGCTGACGTTGCGCCCCGCCACCGGGTGCTTGCCACAGACTGAACATACCTTTGACATTTCATGCTCCTTATTCCCATGATCAGTGCCCTTGTGCGTGATGGTGGTCGGGGACGGACTTGAACCGCCGGCACGAGGATTTTCAGTCCTCTGCTCTACCAACTGAGCTACCCGACCATACCTGCCACACCCAGCGACCGTCAAGTCGCTGCGCAGAGACCTCTGCTCTTCCGTGGGTACTCGCAAGCTCGTACCCGACCTTCGCTGGCGGCGTGC